>NZ_JBSFLQ010000019.1:0-148038 GCF_053599115.1 Streptomyces sp. NPDC001020
AACCAGCCGTACACACCCGAAGAAGTCCGCGAAGCCCTGCAGATCGGCCCGGACGCCCCGATCATCACGACCGACGCCCGCCACCGCGCGGACGCGAAGTCGACGCTCATCACTCTCGTGGAGCACGCGCTGATGGCACGTCTGCGGTAAGCACCGCCGGGTAGCGGCTCGTTCGCCGGCGCCCCCGGGCCCCTCCTCACAGGAGGGGCCCTTCTTCATGTGTCGGCACACGCGATGTGCGGGTACGGCAAGAGGGGCCTCTCCGAAGCGGAGAGGCCCCTCGAAACGCGGCTGAGCGGCGGTCAGCCCTACGCGTGCCAGCTGTGCGGTGCGTGAAAACCCGGCTCGCGCTCCAGGCGGCGCCAGCCTGCCTTGGCGCGGCCTCGGTGGGCCGGGGTCGTGGTAAGCGGCTGGGCGGCGGCACGGGCCAGGAGGACGGCCGTGATGGCGGCCACTTCCTCGGGCTCGGCGTGGCCCTTCTCGACGCGGATGTCAGGGTTGCTCATGGGTCAGTCTCCGTGAGAGAGGGGTCCGCGGGGTCGCCGCGGCGGGTCCGCTCGGTTACTGCGGGGGGTTGCCGTGCTTACGGGAAGGCAGATCGGCGTGCTTGGACTGCAGCATCGCAAGTGACCTGATCAGGACTTCACGCGTCTCGGTGGGGTCGATGACGTCGTCCACGAGGCCTCGTTCGGCCGCGTAGTACGGGTGCATCAGCTCGGACTTGTACTCCTTGACCATCCGCGCTCGCATGGCCTCCGGGTCCTCGGCCCCGGCGATCTGTCGGCGGAAGATGACGTTGGCAGCGCCCTCGGCGCCCATCACGGCGATCTCGTTGGTCGGCCAGGCGTAGGTGAGGTCCGCGCCGATGGACTGGCTGTCCATCACGATGTAGGCGCCTCCGTACGCCTTGCGCAGGATCAGCGAAATCCTCGGCACGGTCGCGTTGCAGTACGCGTACAGCAGCTTCGCGCCATGACGGATGATTCCGCCGTGCTCCTGGTCGACTCCGGGAAGGAAGCCGGGGACGTCCAGGAACGTCACCAACGGGATGTTAAAAGCGTCACACATCTGAACAAAACGCGCAGCTTTTTCCGAGGCCTCGATGTCCAGGACCCCGGCGAGCGTCTGCGGCTGGTTGGCGATGATGCCCACCACCTGGCCGTCCAGACGGGCCAGCGCGCAGATGACGTTACGTGCCCAGCGCTCGTGGACCTCCAGGTATTCGCCGTCGTCGACGATCTCCTCGATGACCTTCGCCATGTCGTAGGGCCGGTTGCCGTCCGCCGGCACCAGGTCCAGCAGGCTGTCGCCGCGGCGGTCCGCCGGGTCCGTGGCCGCGACCCGGGGCGGGTTCTCCCGGTTGTTCTGCGGGAGGAGGGAGAGGAGGTAGCGCACCTCGGCGATGCACGTCTCCTCGTCGTCGTAGGCGAAGTGGCAGACGCCGGAGGTCTCGGCGTGCACATCGGCGCCGCCCAGCCCGTTCTGGGTGATCTCCTCACCGGTGACGGCCTTGACCACGTCCGGCCCGGTGATGAACATCTGCGAGGTGTCACGGACCATGAACACGAAGTCCGTGAGCGCCGGGGAGTAGGCCGCACCGCCCGCGCACGGGCCGAGCATCACCGAGATCTGCGGGATCACCCCGGACGCCTTGGTGTTGCGCTGGAAGATACCGCCGTAGCCGGCGAGCGCGGAGACACCCTCCTGGATACGGGCACCCGCGCCGTCGTTCAGCGACACCAGCGGCGCACCCGCCGCGATCGCCATGTCCATGATCTTGTGGATCTTCGTGGCGTGGGCCTCGCCCAGCGCACCGCCGAAGATGCGGAAGTCATGGGCGTAGACGAAGACCGTACGGCCCTCCACCGTGCCCCAGCCGGTGATCACACCGTCCGTGTACGGCTTCTTGGCCTCCAGGCCGAACCCGGTCGCCCGGTGCCGACGCAACTGCTCGACCTCTTGGAACGAGCCCGGATCCAGCAGCAGCTCGATACGCTCCCGCGCCGTCAGCTTGCCCTTGGCGTGCTGTGCCTCGGTCGCCTTCTCGCTGGGGCCTGCCAGGGCCCGTGCACGAATCTCGTGCAGTTCGGCGACGCGCCCGCGTGCGTCCGTGGGCCCGCTCCCGGTGTCTACAGCCTCGTCCAAAACGGTCATGTAGTGACCTTACGAAGCCGACCATGGAAACCGGGCCGTCGACTCCGCACAGTCTCCGGCCCGTTTTCCTGGTACCACCGAACAGAACCACACCCTTATGCAGCCGATCTGACTGCTCAGGGGGCCTTGGCGTTGTGGGGGTCACACAAACCCGTCAGTCGAGTGCCACTTCACACACATGGGTCACACATGCCATCCCTGGAGTGACACGGAACCTCGAACGGCCCCCTGAGGTCTCCACCTCGACGCTCGGGTCGGTGCGTACGACGGCTCGTACCGGACGGTCCCAGACGATCTCCAGTGGCTCCCCGGTGCGGGGTGGCTCGCTCACGCAGAGTGTCGCCGTCCTGCCCCGGTGGCGCAGAAGGACACTAGCGCCCTCCCCCATCGCGGTCAGCCCGTCCACGGTACCCGCCTGCCAGAAGTTCGCCGCCGTCACACCGAGGGAGGGCACACCGACGGCCTGGCATGTCGCGTCGTTCGCGAGGACGGCGAGCCAGTGGTGGTCGGCGGCACGGGCCGCGACCTGCCCGCGCGTGGCGCCCGGCATCAGGACGTAGGCGTACGAGGCGTCCCGCGGGTCCGTGCCGTGGTCGAGCCAGAGTGTCTGCCACTGCCGGGTACGCCGTTCGGGGGTACTGCTGGTGTTGATGTCGGACCAGGCGCCGGTGCGCTGCTCCCGCAGCGCGCGCAGGTCACCCCCGGCGGGGAACAGCCAGCCGCCGTGGCCCTCCAGGTGGGCCCAGCCGTGTCCCCGTACGAGGGAGTGCGTGCCGCGCTCGCCCAGGTCGCGGTTGTCGACGACCGTCTCGACGGGGACGCCGTCCGAGCAGGTGATCCCGGCGCCCAGGCAGATCACGGCTTCGTCGACACAGAACCACGACTTGCGGGCTTCGAGCGTGGACTGAAGGCCTTTCAGGTGCTGGCCGACCGCCGCGTAGGTGCCGTCGGTCGTGCCGCCCACCCACCGCACGTCCGGCTTCGGCTCGCCCCACTCGCCGCCCGCCCGGTCGGCGAGCCGCTTGGTGGAGACGGTGGTGCCGGGCAGGCGGTACCAGTCGACCGTGGGCCAGTACCAGTCCGTGTACTGGCCCGACTCCCCCGCCGCCCACCACAGCACCATGCCGGCGCCGGTGTGCCAGCCGCGCGGGTTCTCGCCGTTGCCGCTCTCGTAGTGCGCGATGCGGTTGGAGGACATCGAGATGTTCAGGGTGAAGCGGGCGCCTCGGTGGACAGCCCGGTCCATGGCGGCGAACAGGCGGTGGCCGGCGGGCTCGGGTGCGGCGGGCACCGCGGAGCGGGCGATGGCGTGCAGCCGGGCCAGGTCCGCGACGTCGAACTGAGGTGCGGTGAGGATCGGGGTCACGGTGTCCCGGGCGATCCACCCCTTGACCAGTCCGTGCCAGCGCCGGCGCTCGGCTTCACTCGCCGCGCCCGCGAGGAGGGCGATCGCCGCGATCAGCGCCTGCCCGTGGAAGTGGTCGCTGCGCATGACGTGCAGGTCGTCACTGGTGAGGTAACCCCGGCTGATGGCACGCCCGTTGACGCTGTCCATGACGAGTCCGTCATGGATGAGGGGTGCGTAGGCGTGCTCGACGCTGTCGAGGACGATCTGCCGCTGGGGGTCGGTGACCTCCCAGGAGGAGTCGGCGAGGAGGGTGAACAGCCGTCCGAGGCCGTCGAGCATGACCTGGCCGTAGGTGCCGGAGTACGCGATCTGGGTGTGCTGCACGAACGAGCCGTCGGCGTAGAGCCCGTCGCCCCGGGTGACGTACGGGAAGACCGGCGAGAGGGCGTCGCGGGCGAGGGCGATCCGGTCGGGCGCGCGTCCCGCGATGCCGCGCAGGGCGACGCTGCGGCAGAGGTCGACGCGGTTTGCGCCGGTGGAGGTGCCCGAGTAGTCGTGCAGCGCGGAGTCGGGGATGAAGTGGTCGACGGCGGCGAGGGCGGCGTCCCGCAGTGTGTCGCTCAGGTGGTCGTGCAGGGCCGTCACGATGTCCATGAGCGGGCGGGGGCTGCCGATCTGCCAGTGCCACCAGTTGCCGTAGGGGGTGGTCGAGGGGTTGAAGACGGCGGTGAGGACGTGCTCGAGGCCCCGCAGGACGTCGGCGAGGAGATCCGCGTCGCCGGTCGAGCCGGTGCCGCCTTGGACGTACGCCTGGGTCATCGTCCACAGCCGGTCGAAACTCTGGGTGATGCCGTCGGGCGGGTCGAACGGGTACTGGGGCCAGAGGGAGCCGGTGGCCGGTGCCATGGTGGCGCGAAAGCCCCGGGCGAGATCGCCGGTGCGGGCCAGGCGGGAGGCGTAGGGCTCGGCGGCGGGGTCGTAGCCGGTGCCCAGGGCGAGGTCGAGCCAGCGGCGGCGCAGGGTGTCGAACTCGTCGGAGGAGGAGGGGACTTCGCCCGGCGGGACGGAGGCGGGGACGGCGACGGTGGCCGCCAGGGCTGCGGTCAGGAACGTGCGACGGTCGGACGTCATGACCCTTCATCGTCGTCACGCACGGCAACACGGGCAACACGTTTTTCAATGCAGTTGAAACTTGAACAGAATGGGCTTACTGTCGACGTAGTCCAAGTCGTTGAAGCTTAAACAGCTTCGGCGTCGCGGCCTCCTGCGGAGACCGCGCACCCGTCCCCCAAGGAGCACCTCATGGGCATCTTCGGCCGCAAGACCAGCACCGACCTCACCGCCGCCGCCACCGTGCCGGCCGCCGCCGTGAACCCCGACCTCGCCGCGCTGACCGGCGAGTACACGCTGGACCCGGCGCACAGCACGATCGGTTTCGTGGCGCGCCACGCCATGGTCACCAACGTCAAGGGCGGCTTCCAGGACTTCGAGGGCACACTGCGCCTCGACGGTACGGACCCGTCGCGGTCCACGGCCTCGATCGACGTCCGGATGGAGAGCATCGACACCGGTAACGCGGACCGCGACGGCCACCTGAAGAGCGCGGACTTCTTCAAGACCGACGAGCACCCGACGATGACGTTCCGCTCCACCAAGGCGCAGGCGCTGGGCGGCGACGCGTTCCGGATCACCGGCGACCTGACGATCCTCGGCACCACCAAGCCGCTCGCCATCGACCTGGAGTTCAACGGCGCGGCCAAGGACCCGTTCGGCAACGAGCGCGTCGGCTTCGAGGGCACGACGCAGATCCTGCGGTCGGAGTGGGGCCTGACCTGGAACGCGGCGCTGGAGACGGGCGGCGTGCTGGTCTCGGACAAGATCAAGCTGGTGTTCGACATCTCGGCGATCAAGCAGGCGTGAGCCCGGCCGCCGGGTCACGCTCGGCGCCCGTCCTTGCGATGGGGAGGGCGGGCGCTTGGGCGTGGGACGGGCGGGCACCCAGGGTCATTCCCCTTCGTACAACCGCGGCAGATCGACCAGGATCACCTCACCCCGGGTCTCCGCCGCCCTCAGGTCGTCGTTGAATCCCGCCCCGCTGTAGCACGCGAGCCGCACGGCGGACATGTCGACGCCACGCGCGGCGAGCAGCGACCGGACCCGGCGCAGACGGTCCAGATGACCCATGCCCATGACCTGGTCCCACTTGGCCTCACCCAGGGACAGCAGCACTCCGTTGTCCTGCCCGACCGCGCCGCGCACCACCACGTCGATCTCATGGCTGGTGCGCGCTTCCGGATCTGCGACGGTCCCGTACGACACCTCGATGGGCATGCCGCCCAGCGTGTCCGGCGACGCGAAGTGCGCCACCCACTCCCGGCAGACCTGCTCGAAATGCGGTCCCACGACGGCGGAGAGGAATCGGGCGCGGGAACTCTCCCAAACCTGTTCCGCCGAGCCGCGGTCCAGCAGGGCACGTCTGGGCCGGGCGATGGCGTGGTCGAAGCCGATCAGTGGCTCGTCCACCCGGTAGACGCTCCGGTTCGCCCGGAAGGCGTCAGTCTCTCTGCGCACGAGTCCGCAGTCCTGCAGGACGGTCAGCGGATGCGTGATGTCGCTGGTGGGGCGTTCCAGGAAGCTCGCGATACCCCCCGCTGTGGCGTTGCCCGAGGCGAGCGCGGCGAGGACGGAGTGGTACAGGGCCCGGTCGCGCAGATCGGATTCGTCCGCCAGGAGATAGCGGGCCTCGCGGTACAGCGGAGAGCGAGGGGAGAGCGCGGTACGGCAGACCCAGGCGTCGAAGTCGTCAAGGCCATCGGGTACGTCGTCGCGTACGAACTCCTTGCGGTACGCCGGGGTACCGCCCACCACGCTGTGGACGAGTAGCGCGAGCCGTGGGACGTCGATGCCCCAGAAGGCCGCGGCCTGTCGGAAGTCCAGTGGCTGGACGACGAGTTCGAGTCCCGCGCGCCCTCGCAGGGGCGAGGCGTCACTGAGCAGCTTGCCCATGAAGGAGAGCGAACTGCCGCAGAGCAGCAGCCTGGTACGGGATTCCAGCCGCTCGGGGCGGCGGGGGCCATAGGCGACCTGCACGATGGAGGGCAGGGACGGCGTCGCCCTGGTCAGGTAGGGGAACTCGTCGAGGACGACGGGCAGGGGCCGCTCTTTGCCGAGCGCCAGGAGCGCGTCGATGGCGTCCTCCCAGCGGTCGAACCGCATCGGGGCGACGCTGCCGCTGTACTGGCCCAGCTCCTCGCCGAAACGGCGCAGCGACTCCGCCTCGGTCGCCTCGTACGCACAGAAGTAGAACCCTCCGGCTGCGCGGGCGAGGGAGTCGAGGAGGAAGGACTTGCCCTGCCGCCGTCGGCCGGAGACCACGGCCATCGTGGCCTCCGGGCCGTCGTCGGCCGCGAAGGCGGTCAGCTCGCTCCACTCCCATTCGCGGTCGAACATGTCGGAGGGCCGAGGGACGCTGGGCCGGGGGCGGGGCATGGGTCTCCAGAGGATAGGGAAGTGCGTTTCCCGGAAGTACGTTTCCCCTAACGAGCGACGCGGGTCGGTCACGGCGTAGATGAACGTAGGTTCGAATTCGCAACCAATACGATCTTGCCGAGCGCCGCTCCCCGACGCGGAGGACTCCGTCGGCGTGCAGGGTCAGGCGCAGGCCGAAGCCCGCGAGGTTATCGCCCGATGCTCCGGTGCCATCGGAGCTCGCCTTCGTGCCATTCGCCGGTGGGCGTGAGCCCGGCGGCGGTGGCGACGGCAGCGGATGCCCGGTGCTCGGGGTGGATGTGGGCGATGACGGTGTGTACCGGCTGTCCGCTGAGCCAGTCGACGAGGCCTCGGGCCGCTTCGGTGGCAATGCCTCTTCCCTGCCACGGGGTCCCCACAACCCAGGCGATCTCGGCGAGGAGGCCCTGCCCGGAGGGACTGACTGTCGCCTGGACCGTGCCCGTCAGGCAGGAATCATCGCGGAGTCGGATCACCCAGTTCAGCCAGGTGACGGCCGGATCGGGAGAGCCTGCGCTCATGCGCTGGTAGCGGGAGCGCAGGGCCTGCGGGGTGTCCGGAGTGCCGCCGATGAAGGCGTGCAGGGCCGGATCGGACAGTGCTGCGGCCATCTCCTCGGCGTGCTCGATGTCCAACGGCAGCAGGTCCAGCCGCCTGGTTCTGATGGCCTGGGCCACGAACGTGCTCACACTGCTCCCCCGGTGCGTCGACCTCACGATCAGGCGGTGACCGGCGTACCGATGCCGTGCAGCAAGGTGCCGACGACGCGTGTGGCAAGGGCGTCCATGGCGGCGTCGCTGTCCGGCGCCTGAGTGGCGGCTTCGTGGATGAGGGCGTAGTAGACGCGCCGTGCCCAGTCCAGGTCGGCGTCGGGTGGGAGCAGCCCGGCGTCGCGGGCGCGGACGAACAGCCGCTCGCACTGGGCCAGTACGTCGGCGTGCACGCGTGCCACCTCGGGAGAGTCGGTGGGCAGAGCACCCATGGCGAAGCCCCATCCGATCTTCACGCGGAGCACGTTCACGGTGACCTGGTAGAGCGCGACGGCGGGCGGGGCGGTGTCCGGCCGGGCCGCTTGGACGGCCTCGTGGAACCGCTGCGTCGCCCATGCTGCCAGCGCCCCGATCAGCGCCTCCCGTGAGGCGAACCGCCGGTGAACGGTGGTCCGCGCGACTCCGGCGGCCTCGGCGATCTGCTCCATCGTGGCCGCCGGGTTCGCGGACAGCACGCGCTCGGCGGCTTCGAGGATCGCACGCACCGTCCGCTCGGTGTCGGCGCGCAGCGGTTTCGCGGAGGCGGGCAGCGCCATGGGTGCGGATCCTTCCGGATGGGTGACGACCCCATGAGAGTACGCCCGTGCGGCAACTCATCAATAACTTGCAACATTGGTGATGCATGTTCTAGCTTCTGTGCAGCTTTGGAGATGCATCTAACTGTGGAGGACCTCATGGATCTGCATTTGAGCGGGAAGACTGCCCTGGTCACGGGCGCCAGCCGGGGTATCGGGCTGGCCGTCGTCCGCGCCCTGGCCGCCGAAGGGGTACGCGTGATCGCCGCTGCCCGGACTCCCACCCCGGAACTGACGGCGGCCGGCGCGATACCGGTGGCAGCGGACCTGTCCGACCCCGCCGCAGCCGGGCCTCTGGTCGCCGAGGCCGTGGGGGAGCTGGGCGGTATCGACATCCTGGTCAACAACGTCGGCGGCGGCGACGGTGGTCTGAACGGCGGCTTCCTCGATGTGACCGACGCGCAGTGGGCACAGGTGGTGGACCTGAACTTCTTCGCCACCGTCCGCGTCACCCGCGCCGCCCTGCCCACCCTGACAGCCACCCGCGGCGCGATCGTCAACGTCTCCTCCATCGGCGCCCGCGTCCCGCACGGCGGCCCCATCGCCTACACGACGGCCAAGGCCGCGCTCACGGCGTTCGGCAAGGCGCTGGCGGAGGAGTTCGGGGCACAGGGCGTACGGGTGAACACCGTCTCGCCAGGGCCGGTCCGCACCGCCATGTGGGAGAGCCCGACCGGCTACGGCGCCGAACTCGCCACGGCCATGGGTGTTCCCCACGCAGAACTCCTGGCCGGACTGCCCACGGCGATGGGCATGCTCATCGACCGGCTCGTCGAACCCGAGGAGGTCGCAGCCCTCGTCACCTACCTCGCCTCGCCGCTCGCCGCCGCGACAACCGGCACCGACCACCTCATCGACGGTGGAGCGGTCAAGACCGCGTAGTCGCTCACGCGTCACGCCACCTGAACAGGGCCGAGCCCACCGCCAGCAACCCCAGCGCGTACGCCGCCAGGACGCCCAGGCCCGGCCAGGGGGCGATGGGCAGGTGGGCCAGGTTTCTCGTCGCCTGGATCGACAGGGCCGCCGGCATCGGAGCCCAGCGTTCCAGCCGGTGCTGCCAGGTGGGTGAGTGGAGGATGTCCGCCATGAGCGGGGCGAGGTAGAGCAGGCCCAGGCCGAGGGTGATCGCGGCTGCCGTGTCCCTCAGCAGCGTGGCCAGGGACAGGCCCAGCAACGCCACCAGCATGAGGCAGAGGACCGTGCCCGTCGCGGGGCGCGCCGGGTGCACGAGCCGGACGCGCTGCGCGACTCGTCGATCAGCTCCATGAGCTGACGCAGGCCGGGCTGCGGCCGGCGCTGCACACCGGTGTCCGCGTCCTCCCGCAGCACGCCCAGCAGCCGCCGCATCTCCGGACCGGCTGCTGGCGGAGGGGCTGTCGAACCCGGAGCTCGCCGGCCGCCTGCGGGTCGGTGAGGAGACGGTCAAGACGCACGTCAGCCGCGTGCTGTCCAAGCTCGGGCTGCGCGACCGTACGCAGGCCGTCGTCCTGGCGTACGAGTCGGGGCTGGTCGTGCCGCGGATGCCGTAGGCCTCCCGGGCACCGGGAGGCCCCTGCGGACTCCGCCGGCTGAGTCAGAACCCTCCGCCGAAGTCCCCGCCGCCGCCGAAGTCCCCTCCGCCGCCGTCGCCGAAGCCGCCGCCGAAGTCTCCGGGGTCGAAGTCGGCGCCCGAGACGTCCCCGCCGTCGTAGCCGGCACCACCGAAGTCGCCGTAGCCGGTGCCGTAGTCGGCCGCGTACGACGGGGTGGACATCATGCTGCCGAGCACCGTGCCCACCAGCAGGCCGGGCAGCATGCCGCCGCCGAAGTAGCCGCCCGCCCAGGGGCCGTAGGCCGGGCCGGCGTCCCAGTAGGGGCGGCGGCCGTACTCCGTGTCCACCTCGCGGACCATGGGATCGCGGCCGTCGGCCAGCCGGGCCTGGTCGGCCGCGCAGACGGGAACCTCGCGCGGGCTGCCGCCCGGGGGAGTCCAGGTCGCGTCGGCCAGGGACGGGCCGTGGCGCGGGTCGAAGAAGCAGGGCGCCCGGCGTTCGGGCAGCGGCCTGCCCTCTCGCCTGGCGGCGAGCACCGCCAGCGAGAAACGACCGTCCTCCAGGGCCTGGGTCACGGCCTTCACGTCCTCGGGGCGCTGTGCCGACGCCATGAACGACTTCGCCTGTTCGTACGCGTCCAGCGCCCGCTCGTAGTCCGCGCGCATGGCGTCGTCCGCACCCGGCTCCCCCGGCTGGAAGTCGAGGCGGTCCAGTTCTTCGCCGAAGGCGGTGATGTCCTCGTCGACCACGACCCGCAGCCGCTCGAGCGAGGCCCGCTGCTCCTGCTCCCGCCGACGCCTGTTCACCCGTACGAGTGCGTAGGCGCCCGCGCCACCCGCGACGATCACCGCGCCCGCCGTGATCAGGGCGGTGGACGAGAGGCCGCCGCCCGTCCCCGAGGTGCCCCAGGTCGACGGGGCGTGGCCGCGGACATTGGCGAGCGACCGGTCGGTGAAGTCGTTCAGCTGGGCCGTGGCGCTCTCGCCCCGGACGCTGGCGGTCAGGTTCCGCACGGCGTTGCGGGACAGGACCGAGGAGTCAGCCCGCGCGTCGAAGCGGTCACCGAGACGGATCGCGTACACACCGGTGATGCCGGTGGCCGTGCGCAGGTTGGAGAAGAGGTTCTGGGTGGGGTAGTCGGCGGGCAGGACCACCACGAAGACGGGCTTGCCGGCGTCCTTGATCTTCTTCGCGAGGGCGTCGGCGTCGTGGGGCGGCAGTTGTCCGGAGGCCGCGGGGTCGACGTACACCGGGCCCTTGCGCAGTGCCTCGGCGATGACCGAGACACTCGTCGCCGCGTGCGCGCGGGGTGCCCCCGTGGTCAAGACCGTCAGGACCGCTATGAGCAGGGCGACCAACGGTACGGCGAATATACGAACTGGCCTGGCGTTCATATTACGAAGCTACCTGAATGCCCCGTAAAGGTGCCGTTCCGCCCCGGGAGGCGGGACGGCACCACGGCCCCGGTGTTACTCCGCCGGTTCCACGCCCGCGCGCAGCAGACCGTACGTGTAGGCGTCCTCCAGCGCCTGCCACGACGCCGCGATCACGTTGTCCGCCACGCCCACCGTGGACCATTCGCCCGTGCCGTCCGACGTGGAGATGAGGACGCGCGTCGTGGACTGCGTGCCGTGCTTGCCCTCCAGGATGCGGACCTTGTAGTCGACCAGGCCGAGGTTGGCGAGCTCGGGGTAGATCCGCTCCAGGGCGACCCGCAGGGCGCGGTCCAGGGCGTTGACCGGGCCGTTGCCCTCCGCCGTGGCCACGATGCGTTCGCTCTTCGCCCAGAGCTTGACCGTCGCCTCGTTGGCGTGGCTGCCGTCGGGGCGGTCCTCGACGATCGCCCGCCAGGACTCCGTGCGGAAGTAGCTGAGCGGCTTGCCCGCCACCTCCTCGCGCAGCAGCAGCTCGAAGCTCGCGTCCGCCGCCTCGTACGTGTAGCCCTTGAGCTCGCGCTCCTTCACGCGCTCCACGACCCGGCCGACCAGCTCCCGGTCGTCGCCCAGGTCCACGCCGAGCTCCTTGCCCTTGAGCTCGACGGACGCCCGGCCCGCCATGTCGGAGACCAGCATCCGCATGGTGTTGCCGACCAGCTCGGGGTCGATGTGCTGGTACAGGTCCGGGTCCACCTTGATCGCGGACGCGTGCAGGCCCGCCTTGTGGGCGAAGGCCGATACGCCGACGTACGGCTGGTGCGTGGAGGGGGTCAGGTTCACGACCTCCGCGATCGCGTGCGAGATGCGCGTCATCTCGCGGAGCCTGCCCTCGGGGAGCACCTTCTTGCCGTACTTCAGCTCCAGGGCCGCCACCACCGGGAACAGGTTGGCGTTGCCCACCCGCTCGCCGTAGCCGTTCGCCGTGCACTGCACGTGTGTGGCGCCCGCGTCCACCGCGGCCAGGGTGTTCGCGACCGCGCATCCCGTGTCGTCCTGGGCGTGGATGCCGAGGCGGGCGCCCGTGTCCGCGAGGACCGTGGACACCACCGCGTGGACCTGGGCGGGCAGCATTCCGCCGTTCGTGTCACAGAGGATGACGACGTCCGCGCCCGCCTCCGCCGCCGCGCGCACCACCGACTTCGCGTACTGGGGGTTCGCCCGGTAGCCGTCGAAGAAGTGCTCGCAGTCCACGAAGACCCGGCGGCCCGCCGCGCGCAGATGGGACACCGTGTCCCGGATCATCTCCAGGTTCTCGTCGAGCGTCGTGCGCAGGGCCAGCTCGACATGGCGGTCGTGGGACTTCGCGACCAGGGTGATCACCGGTGCGCCCGACTCCAGCAGCGCCTTGACCTGGGGGTCCTCCGACGCCTTGCCGCCGGGCCGACGTGTCGCGCCGAAGGCGACCAGCTTGGCGTGTTTGAAGTCGATGTCCTGCTGTGCGCGAGCGAAGAACTCGGTGTCGCGTGGATTGGCACCGGGCCAGCCGCCCTCGATGAAACCGACGCCGAAGTCGTCCAGGTGCCGTGCGATGGCCAGCTTGTCCGCGACAGTGAGATTGATGCCCTCGCGCTGCGCGCCGTCACGCAGCGTCGTGTCGAAGACGTGGAACGAGTCGTCGAGCTCGCTGGTTTCCGTCATGGTGTCAAGGCTCCTGTGTTGAGTCTCGGTCTTACCGGAATGACCGGTTCCACCGTCCTCCCATGATCCCTCGCGCTCCCCTCCCGGCTGCAGGTGGGCCAGGAAAAACGAAAAACCCCTCGCGGATGCGAGAGGTCTGCGCGCGGGTCGAGGACGACGGTGGCCGCCCGTACCGGGTCGTACGTGGCGGTCACTGCGGACCGGCGCGCCTGCTGCCAATAATCATGGCGAACGTGAGCACGGGGGCAGTTTGGCACATTTCCGCCCCCGCGCTCACAGTCGTCTCAGGATGCGGTCGTCACTGTGGACGGCTCGGCGCCCTTCACCCGGGTCAGGTCCAGGTCCCGCGTCTCCCGCATGGTCAGGTACACCACCAGGGACACGGCCGCGCAGCCCGCCACATACCAGTAGAAGCCGGACTCGGCGTCCGCGTTCTTGAACCACAGGGCGACGTATTCCGCCGTGCCGCCGAAGAGGGCGTTGGCGATGGCGTAGGGCAGGGCCACGCCCAGGGCGCGCACCCCCGTCGGGAACAGCTCCGCCTTCACGCACGCGTTGATCGAGGTGTAGCCGGTGACGACGACCAGGGCCAGCAGGGACAGGCCGAGCGCCGGCCAGAAGCCGTCCGCGTGCTTCAGCAGCGTCATGATCGGCACGGTCAGGAAGGTGGAGCCGAGGGCGAAGGTGATCAGCAGCGGACGGCGGCCGATCCGGTCGGAGAGCCGGCCGGCGAGCGGCTGGAGACAGGCGAAGACGATCAGCGCAGTGAAGGAGACCAGGGTCGCGGTCTGCTTGGACAGGCCCGCCGAGTTCGACAGGTACTTGGTCAGGTACGTGGTGTACGTGTAGTACGCGACCGTGCCGCCCATGGTCAGCGCGATCACCAGGAACGCCTCACGCTTGTGCCGCCACAGCGCGCGCAGCGTGCCCCGCTCCTCGCCGCCGCTCTCGTCGGCCTCGTAGACGTCCGTCTCCAGCATGTTCCGCCGCAGGTAGAAGATCACCGCCGCGCCAAGCGCACCCACCACGAAGGGGAGACGCCAGCCGTAGCTGTGCAGCGCGCTGTCGGACATCGTGTGCTGGAGCAGGATCAGCAGGCCCAGGCCGACGATCTGACCGGCGGTCATCGAGACGTACTGGAAGCTGGAGGCGAAGCCGCGCCGCTTCGGGTCGGACGCCTCGGTGAGATAGGTCGCGCTGGCCGCGTACTCGCCGCCCACCGAGAGCCCCTGCAGCAGGCGGGCGACGAGCAGCACGAGCGCGCCGCCGTAGCCCGCCACGGCGTATGTCGGCGCGATGGCGATGAGGATCGCGGAGGCGGACATCAGGGTGACCGTCAGGGTCAGCGCGGCCTTGCGTCCCTTGCGGTCACCGACCCGGCCGAGCAGCCAGCCGCCGACCGGGCGCATGAAGAACCCGACCGCGAAGATGCCCGCGGTGTTCATGAGCTGGGCCGTGGGGTTCCCGTCAGGGAAGAACGCCCCCGCGAAGTAGGTGGCGAAACTGGCGTAGACGAACCAGTCGTACCACTCCACCATGTTGCCGGCCGAACCGATCCAGATCTTCTTCCAATGCTCTCGTCCCATGGCCGGTAACGTGCCGGTCGTTCGCGGATGCGACAAGAGCGCCTCGCGTTTCGTTCATTGCGTTCACGGCGCGAGGCGGGACCATTCGGCCGACAACACGTGATCACGCCTTTGCGAGCGCGCGGTAGCCGGTCGCCGGTCAGCCGAGGGATGTGTCCGGGAACTCCGTCGCCCATACGCGACAGGGCCGCCCCGGACGCGACGTCCGGGGCGGCCCTGAGTGTTGTTGTGCGGGCGGGGATCAGGCCAGACGGTGCATCCAGCCGTGGCTGTCCTCGCGGGTGCCGCGCTGCAGGTCCAGGAGGGCCTCACGAAGCCTGAGGGTGACCTCGCCCGGCTCGCCGTCGGACTGCTTCCACTCGGCGCCCGCGCGCTTGACCGTGCCGACCGGGGTGATGACGGCCGCGGTGCCGCAGGCGAAGACCTCCGTGAGGGTGCCGTTCTCGGAGTCGGCCTGCCACTGGTCGACGGAGACGCGGCCCTCCTCGGCCTCGTAGCCGAGCTCGCGGGCGACGGCGAGGAGGGAGTCACGCGTGACGCCCTCGAGGATCGAACCGGTCAGCGACGGGGTGACGATCTTGTTCCCGTACACGAAGCACACGTTCATGCCGCCGAGCTCCTCGACCCACTTGTGCTCCACGGCGTCGAGGTAGCAGACCTGGTCGCAACCCTTTTCCGCGGCCTCGGCCTGGGCGAGCAGGGAAGCGGCGTAGTTGCCGCCGGTCTTGGCGTCGCCCATGCCACCGGGGACGGCACGGACGCGGTCCTCCGACACCCAGATGGAGACCGGCTTCACCCCGCCCGCGAAGTAGGCGCCCGCCGGGCAGGCGATGACGACGAAGAGGTACTCGTTGGCCGGCTTCACACCGAGACCGACCTCGGTACCGATCATGAACGGGCGCAGGTAGAGGGACGCCTCGCCGCCGTGCTCAGGCACCCAGTCCTGGTCCTGCCGGACGAGGACGTCACACGCCTCGATGAACGTCTCGACCGGCAGCTCGGGCATCCCGAGACGGTGGGCGGAGTGCTGGAAGCGCCGGGCGTTCTTGTCGGGGCGGAAGGTGGCGACCGAGCCGTCGGGCTGGCGGTAGGCCTTGAGACCCTCGAAGATCTCCTGCCCGTAGTGCAGCACGTTGGTGGCCGGGTCGAGCGGGATCGGCGCGTACGGAACGAGCTGTCCGTCGTGCCAGCCTCGCCCCTCGGTCCACTTGATCGTCACCATGTGGTCGGTGAAGTGGCGGCCGAATCCGGGGTTGACCATGATCGCCTCGCGCTCCGCGTCGGAGAGCGGGTTGGCGGAGGGCTTCAGCTCGATCGTGGGCGTCGTCATGTGTGATGTGTCCTTCACCGGTTGTGTGTGACGGGCCGCGCTCGCGCCCGTACCGCCAGAGGCGGGTGCGAGGACGTCCGAGCATTCCCTCATTCCGCGGCTCCGCGTCCGATTATCGCAACAGCGGAACGTGGAGGAAACGGTGTGAACGCGGCCCTTGTGCTTGCCCAGGGGTGGTTCGATGGTGGCACCCGGCGAAGGCAGGGAAAAGCCGCCGGGCGCGATGGCGACCCGGCGGCTTCTCTCAAGGAGTGTGAGTGGCGGCCTGGGTCAGCCTGCTACTCGTACGACGAGCGCGTCACCGATCTCGTCGGTGCTGCGGGCGGGCTTGCCCACACGCTCCGCGAGGTCGGCGGAGACGGCCTCTTCGATACGGGAGGCCTCGGCCTCGTAGCCGAGGTGGCGCAGCAGGAGTGCGACGGACAGGACGGTGGCCGACGGGTCGGCCTTGCCCTGGCCCGCGATGTCCGGTGCCGAGCCGTGCACGGGCTCGAACATCGACGGGAACGCGCCGGACGGGTTGATGTTGCCGGAGGCGGCGACCCCGATACCGCCGGAGATGGCGGCGGCCAGGTCGGTGATGATGTCGCCGAAGAGGTTGTCGGTGACGATCACGTCGAAGCGCTCGGGCTGCGTGACGAGATAGATCGTCGCCGCGTCCACGTGCATGTACTCGGTCGTGACCTCGGGGAACTCCTCGCCCACCTTGGTGAAGATGTCCGTCCACAGGTGACCGGCGTGCACCAGCACGTTGTTCTTGTGGACGAGGGCCAGCTTCTTACGGGGGCGGGCCTGCGCGCGGGCGTACGCGTCGCGTACGACGCGCTCGATGCCGAACGCGGTGTTCAGCGAGACCTCGGTGGCGACCGCGTGCGGAGTGCCGGTGCGGATCGTTCCACCGTTGCCCGTGTACGGGCCTTCGGTGCCCTCGCGGACGACGACGAAGTCGATCTCCGGCTGGCCCGCGAGCGGGGTCGGGACACCCGGGAGCAGCTTGGACGGCCGCAGGTTGACGTGGTGATCGAAGGCGAAGCGGAGCTTGAGCAGGAAGCCGCGCTCCAGGACGCCGGACGGGACCGACGGGTCACCGATCGCGCCGAGCAGGATCGCGTCGTGCCGCCTCAGCTGCTCCAGGTCCGCGTCGGTGAGGGTCTCACCGGTGGCGTGGTAGCGACGGGCGCCGAAGTCGTACTCCTTGGTCTCCAGCTTCACATCCTGCGGGAGGACGGCGGAAAGGACCTTGAGTCCCTGGGCCACGACCTCCTGGCCGATGCCGTCACCGGGGATCACTGCGAGATTGATGCTGCGAGACATGACGGCACCGTACTCCTTGTCCCATGGAATGACATGAGCTGTCCGGGATACGGACAGATCACTCCAGCGGGTACGGGGTCCACCAAGAGTCGGCGGACCCCGTACCGCTCCGGCTCACGGCATGGGGGGGGAAGCCGCGGCCCGAATGGGGGCGCCGCGGCTCAGTGGCCGGCCTCTCCGCCGTTGTCCCTGCGGTCGAGGGCGCGCTGGAGCGCGGCGGCGGCGTTCTTACGGTCGGACTCGCTCGTACGGGACACGTGACGGACTCGGCGTCGGGCGGTCGTCTCGGCCATGGGGAATCGACTCCTTCAAGGTGGAGTGCGGAAACGGGAGACGCCGGAGGGGCGGGGAGCGGTGCCGCAGGGGTTGCCTGCAAGGGGCCCGGCTCACGGCCGCCATTCGCTTGATCGAGCGAGACGTTCGGCTCCTTCAAAGCTAAGTGAGCGCGGGGCGTCTGTCTCCACAATTACTCGGACTTCCTACTATCTGAGACGGGAAATCGGGCCGCACCGCTGTGACCTGCGGAGATCCTCAGTACCAGACAGAGCACACCCGCCCCGGCGGTCCGCCCGAACCGCCGCGCACATGGAGCCGCCCCCGTCCCCGGCGTATGCCGTGAACGGGGGCGGAGTCAGTGCCCGAGAGCCTCAGCCCATGTGCGGATACGTGTAGTCCGTCGGCGGGACCAGCGTCTCCTTGATGGCGCGGGTCAGGGTCCAGCGCATCAGGTTCTGCGGGGCACCCGCCTTGTCGTTGGTGCCGGAGGCACGGCCGCCGCCGAAGGGCTGCTGGCCGACCACGGCGCCGGTCGACTTGTCGTTGATGTAGAAGTTGCCGGCCGCGAAGCGGAGCTTCTCCATCGTGTAGGCCGCGGCAGCGCGGTCGTTCGCGATGACCGAGCCCGTCAGGGCGTAGTCCGACACCGACTCCATCTGGGTCAGCATCTCGTCGTACTTGTCGTCCTCGTAGACGTGCACGGCGAGGATCGGGCCGAAGTACTCGGTCGTGAAGACCTCGTTCTCCGGGTCGGTGCACTCGATGACGGTCGGGCGGACGAAGTAGCCGACCGAGTCGTCGTAGGTGCCGCCCGCGACGATCGTGCAGGCCGAGTCCTCCTTGGCCCGGTCGATCGCGGCCTTGTTCTTGGCGAACGAACGCTCGTCGATGACCGCGCCGATGAAGTTCGACAGGTCGGTGACGTCACCCATGGCCAGGCCGTCGACCTCGGCCGCGAACTCCTCCTTGAAACCGGAGTTCCAGATGGAGGCCGGGATGTACGCCCGGGAGCTGGCCGAGCACTTCTGGCCCTGGAACTCGAAGGAACCACGGGTCAGGGCGGTCTTCAGCACCGCGCGGTCGGCCGACGGGTGGGCCACCACGAAGTCCTTGCCGCCGGTCTCGCCGACCAGACGCGGGTAGGAGCGGTACTTCTCGATGTTGGTGCCGACCGTCTTCCACAGGTACTGGAAGATCCTGGTCGAACCGGTGAAGTGGATGCCCGCGAGGTCACGGTGGTTCAGGGCGACCTCGGAAACCTCGATGCCGTCACCGGTGACGAGGTTGATGACGCCCTTGGGCAGACCGGCCTCCTCCAGAAGCTGCATCAGCAGCACGGCGGCGTGGGTCTGGGTCTGGGACGGCTTCCAGACCACCACGTTGCCCATGAGGGCCGGTGCGGTGGGCAGGTTGCCCGCGATCGCCGTGAAGTTGAACGGGGTGATCGCGTAGACGAAGCCCTCCAGCGGGCGGTGGTCCATGCGGTTCCACACACCCGGGGAGTTGGCCGGGGGCTGCTCGGCCAGGATCTGCCGGGCGTAGTGGACGTTGAAGCGCCAGAAGTCGACCAGCTCACAGGGCGTGTCGATCTCGGCCTGCTGGGCGGTCTTCGACTGACCCAGCATGGTGGAGGCGGCCATGGTCTCGCGCCACGGGCCGGCCAGCAGCTCGGCGGCGCGCAGGATGATCGCCGCGCGGTCGTCGAAGGACATCGCACGCCAGGCGGGGGCCGCGGCCAGGGCCGCGTCGATGGCGTCCTGCGCGTCCTGCTGGGTGGCGTTGTGGAACGTGCCGATGACGGCCTTGTGGTTGTGCGGCTGCACGACCTGGTGAGCCTTGCCGCCACCCATGCGCTTCTCGCCACCGATGGTGCACGGCAGGTCGATCGGGTTCTCGGCCAGCTCCTTGAGCTTGACCTCCAGACGGGCACGCTCGGGCGAGCCCGGGGCGTAACCGTGCACCGGCTCGTTGACAGGGGTGGGGACCTGGGTTACAGCGTCCATGAGGTTCCGAAACTCCTTACTGAGCGGGGTGGGTCGGGCTCAGCCCTTGCTGACCATCGAACGGAGGAAGAAGCGCAGGTTCGCCGGCTTCTCCGCCAGGCGGCGCATGAAGTAGCCGTACCAGTCGGTGCCGTACGCCGTGTAGACACGCATCCGGTGCCCCTCGGCGGCCAGCCGCAGATGCTCCTCGCTGCGGATGCCGTACAGCATCTGGAACTCGTACTCGTCGAGCTTGCGCCCGGCGCGGCGGCCGAGTTCCTGAGCGATGGAGATCAGCCGCGGGTCGTGGGAGCCGATCATCGGGTATCCCTGGCCCTCCATGAGGATCTTCAGGATACGGACGTACGCCTTGTCGATCTCGGCCTTGTCCTGGTACGCGACCGACGCGGGCTCCTTGTACGCCCCCTTCACGATACGCACCCGGCTGCCGTTCGCGGCGAGCCGTCGGGCGTCGTCCTCGGTACGGAACAGGTAGGCCTGGATCACACAGCCGGTCTGCGGGAAGTCCTTCCGCAGCTCCTCGTGGATGGCGAACATCGAGTCGAGGGTGGTGTGGTCCTCGGCGTCCAGCGTGACGGTGGTGCCGATGGCGGCGGCGGCCTCGACGACCGGGCGGACATTGGCGAGGGCCAGCTCATGGCCGCCCTCCAGCGCCTGGCCGAACATGGAGAGCTTGACGGACATCTCGGCCTTGGTGCCGAGGTCCAGCGTCTTGAGCTGCTCGATCAGCTGCAGGTACGCGTCACGCGCGGCCGCGGCCTGCTCGGGAGTGGTGATGTCCTCGCCGACCACGTCCATGGTGAGCTCGAGGCCCTTGCCGGTGAGGTCCTTGACGATCGGGACGATCTCACCGACGGTCTCGCCGGGGATGAAGCGGTCGACGACCTGCTTGGTCACGGGCACCGCCGAGATCAGGCGGCGCATCCGGTCGCTTCGCGACGCGGCGAGAATCACGGGACCCAGCACGGGGCACCTCCACAACACAATCATCAGGAGGCCGAATCCCGAGCATTTCGGGTACGGCACGGTGAACCACTGTGAAAGCTACGGATCACTCCGGTCGACGACCATCGACAGCTGTCACGCATTCGTGCCCTGGATCTCATACATCCGTATGAAGGGTGAGGGGAAGTGCGGGAGAATGCCTGTGTGGCGGATGTTTTCAAGTCAGGGCGGGGCGACTACCAGGAGCTCGTCGACGAGATCTCGGCGCTGCTGGGCGCCCCGGCGACCTTGGAGAACCGGGATTTCGAACTGATCGCCTTCGCCGCCTACGACAGCGACGGCGACTTCGACGAGGCGTCCCTCGACCCGGTCCGCACCCGCTCGATCCTCACGCGCCGCTCCACGGCGGCGGTACGCAAGTGGTTCGAGGGCTTCGGCATCGCACGGGCCACCGGACCGGTGCGCATCCCGCCCACGCCGGAGGCGGGCGTCTACCGGGGACGGATCTGCCTGCCGGTACGCCATCGGGGTGTCGTCCTCGGCTATGTGTGGCTGCTCACCGACGAGCCGGGCCCGCCCGAGAAGCAACTGGCCACGGCGATGGAGGTCACCACCCGCATCGGCGCGCTGCTCGCGGACGAGGCGCAGGCGGGCGCCGACCTGACCCGTGAACTGCGCGCGGTCCTCACCGCAGAGCGCGGCTGGCAGCAGGACATGGCGGTGGCCGCGATGCGTACGGCGCTGGGCGTGCGGGGCGACGGCCTGCACACGGTGGTGTGCGTGGCCCCCTGGCTCTCGGCCGACCCTGACGACGCCCCCTCGGCCCGTACGATCCCCGGGGCGACCGCGCTGTGCACGGTGCCCTGGGGCGCGCAGGGCCACAGCCTGGCGCTGCTGGTGCGGCTGCGCTCGACGGACGTGCCGACCCCGGCCTTGACGGCGGCCTCGCGCCTGCTCCGGGAGGCGGAGGGGGCGCGCGGCGGTGGACGGGCCGCGGCCGGGGTGGCCGACGCCCGCCACGGCCTCACCGAGTTGCACACCGCCTGGCGGGAGGCCTCGGCGGCGGCCCGCGCCGCCCTGGCGGAGCCCCGCCTCGGCCCGGTCGCGCAGTGGTCGGCCATCGGCCCGTACCGCCTGCTGACGTCACTTCCGCCGCAGGCGGCCCACGACCCCGCCGTCCAGGCCCTGCTGTCCCCCGCCCACCGCGAACTCGCCCGCACCGCTGAGGTGTTCCTGGACTGCGCGGGTCAGGCGGGCCGCGCGGCATCGCAACTGGGCGTCCACCGGCAGACCCTGTACTACCGCCTGTCCCGCGTCGAACAGCTCACGGGCCTGGACCTGGACGACGGGGAGGACCGGCTGTTGCTGCACATGGCGTTGAAGGGGGCGCGACTGTAGAGGGCCTGAACCGGTCGCAGGTCATCGCCAGGCGGTGGCCTCGGTCGCCTGGAGGCAGTACCGCTCGAACGTGCTGCCGCCACCAGGCTTGGGGATCACGCAGGTCGTGACCTGGAAATCACCGTCCGGAACAACAGCCATGTTCGTAAATTTGTCGTCGCCGTACTCGACCTCGGCACTTCGCATGGTCCCACCGGACACCTTCACCGTGACCATGTCCCCAGGGCGGCCGTGCTCGATCTTCCCCCACACCGCCTTGCACTCCTCGCTGTAGCGGATCTGAAGGAGGGCCGGGTTGTTCACAGCAGGTTTGAAGGTGCGGGCATCCTCACCGCAGCCCTGGCTCTGCGGGTTCTTGCCCTCGCATGCTGCTCCCGGACAAGTCGGCTCGTCGAAGAACGACTTCATCACATGGTCCCAGAGCGGAGTCAGCACGGCAGCCGCCACCGCGCCGACGATGGCAACCGCATACGCCAGCGCAGCAGGGCCGCTGAACCACCTTCTTCTTGCAGCCCGTTGCGGTAGAGGGTCGGGCCTTGCGGCGGAGTTGCCGTCGGAGTTGCCCGTGGTCATGAGGGTCCCCCTCGAGACTGCAAGATCAACCCATTGCCACTTTGACGCGTACCTGACCTATACCCCGATCGCGCTCTCCCAAGCAGTACGGCGCGGAGGGCACCATCGGCCCAGCCGCACACCCGTGGCTGCACGGCGTGTCGGACCCGGTACGCGCGTTTCCCGAACCAGGCCGGGAGGACCTCGGAAGCGAACGCGGCAGGGGGCTCTTGGTCGTCGCTCAGCTCGCGGAGGAGTTGGACTGGTTCCTACGGGCCGAGATCGGCACGACGGTACGGGCGCGTCTGGGTGTCGCGAGCCCGACATCTGCCGGTGATGGCGGCGCGCGCCAGGTCCAAAGCAACTACATTGGGCGGGCACCCCCTTACCCCAGGCTCAGAGCCGCCCCTCACCAGTGCCCGGGCCCGCAGCCTCGATGATCTGCCGTAGGCCTTCGGTGAGCGCGGCCCCGTCGGGTGCGGTCTTGGCGTCGAACGTCCACTGGGCGATGAGCCCGGTCATCAGCGTCAGATAGAAGCGGCCCAACGTGTCGGCACGCTCGTCGGTGACCTCCTCCTCCGGCACCCCCATCAGCAGCGCCACCAGACCGCGCCCGCCCTCCCGCTGCGCGCGGGCCAGATGCTCGCGCACTTCGGGGAGTTCGATGGTCATGACCTCCATGCTGAGCCGCCAGAGGGAGCCGGGCTCGCGCATGGTGTCGGCGATGTTCGTCCACACCCACCGGAAGCGTTCCAGCGACCCCGGCGCCCCCTCCGGCTGGACGTCCCCCTCACCGCCGACGGGCGTGCTCTCCACCAGTGCGATGTACGCCTGCGCCAGCAGCGCGTCCTTCGAGCCGTAGTGGTAGCCGATCGACGCCAGGTTGGTCCCGGACTCCTTGACGATGTCGCGCGCGGTCGTGCGCGCGAACCCCTTCTCCAGCAGGCAGCGCTTGGCGCCCTCGAGTAGATCCTCACGGTGTCCCATGCGACTCACCCTACTTCGGATCCATACGACCGTCCTAGACAATCGATTTACACACTCGTTCTAGACAAGCGTTTAAGACGTGCGTACAGTCGCTGTCATGACGAACCCGACGAGCACCACCACGACCGCGACCGCCGGCGCCGGCCGCCGCGAATGGACCGCCCTCGGCGTGCTGATGCTGCCGCTGCTGCTGGTCTCGATGGACGTCTCCGTCCTGTACTTCGCCATCCCGGAGATCAGCGCGGACCTGGAGCCGAGCGGTACCCAGCAGCTGTGGATCTTCGACATCTACGCGTTCGTCCTGGCCGGTCTGCTGATGACGATGGGCTCGCTCGGTGATCGCATCGGCCGCCGCAAGCTGCTGCTGTTCGGCGCCGCCGCCTTCGGCGCCGCCTCGCTGACGGCTGCGTACGCGAACAGCGCCGAAACCCTGATCGCCGCCCGCGCGGTCCTCGGCATCGGCGGCGCGACCCTGATGCCCTCGACGATGGCGCTGGTCCGCACGATGTTCACCGACCCCGGCCAGCGAGCGAAGGCGATCGGCATCTGGTCCGGTGTGATGACCGGCGGCATCGCGCTCGGCTCGGTGCTCAGCGGTGTCCTGGTGCAGTACTTCTGGTGGGGCTCGGTCTTCCTGGTCAACCTGCCCGCGATGGCGCTGCTGCTGGTGCTGGGCCCGATCCTGCTGCCGGAGTCGAAGAACCCTGCGCCCGGCCGTTTCGACCTCATCAGCGTGCCGCTGTCCATGGCGGCGGTGCTTCCGGTGATCTACGGCCTGAAGGAGCTGCCCTCACAGGGCGTGCGCCCGCTGTACGTCGTCTCGATCGCCGTCGGCCTGCTCTTCGCCGCCCTCTTCGTCCACCGTCAGCGCACCACGGCCTCTGCGATGATCTCGCCGGCCCTGTTCCGCGGCCGCGGCTTCGCCCCCGCGGTGGTCCTCAACCTCGTCTCCGCGTTCGCCATGATGGGCTCGGCATTCTTCACCACGCAGTACCTGCAGTCGGTGCTCGGCAAGAGCGCGCTGGAGGCAGCCCTGTGGGCCCTGCTGCCGTCGGTACCGATCGGGATGGCGGCTCCGGTGGCGGCCACGCTGGTGCAGAAGGGCGTCAACCGGGCCTACGTCGTCATGGCGGGCTTCTTGATCGCCGCCACGGGCTACGGGATGCTGGCCCTGGCCGGGACGGATTCGCTCTGGCTCGTGCTGGCCGCGTCCGGGGTGCTGGCCTCGGGCATCGTGATGATCATGTCCCAGATGACCGATCTGGCGCTGGGTGCGGCCCCGGTGGAGCAGGCCGGTGCGGCCTCCTCGCTGCTGGAGACGGGGTCGGAGTTCGGCGGCGCGCTGGGCATGGCAGTCCTCGGCTCCATCGGTACGGCCGTCTACCGCCACGAGATCCCGTCCGCCGCGCCGGCCCCGGCCCACGAGACCCTCGGCGGCGCGCTCGCGGTCGCCGGACAGCTTCCGGGACGTACGGGCGAGGCCCTGGTGACGGCGGCGCGGGAGGCCTTCACCAGCGGGATGCACGGAGCCGCGATCGCGGGGATGGCGGTGCTGATCCTAGCGGCGGTCGCGGCGACGCCCTTGCGCCGGATCCACGTCAGGGAGACCTCGCCGCTCGAGCACGAGGCGGTCGAGGCGGCAAAGGCCATGGCTTGAGAGCCCCCCAAGTACGGAAAACGCCGGACGGGCCACTGGAGCCCGTCCGGCGTTCACGTATGAGCCCGTTCCACGCGAACGGGACTTCCGACCGGGCGACCGCACACGGCGGTCGCCCGAAAGGCACCTCAGACCAGGTTCACCGAGCGGGCGAACGTCGCGCCGATCTCCGCGGCGACCTCCGTCAGCACCCCGGACGGCACCGTGTCGTCCACGGTCAGTACCGCCAGCGCCTCGCCACCGACCGCCGCGCGGGCGACCTGCATGCCGGCGATGTTGATGCCGGCCTCGCCGACGATACGGCCGACCGTGCCGACGACACCGGGACGGTCCTCGTAGCGCAGGACGACCATGTGGTCGGCGAGCGTCAGGTCGACGTCGTACTCACCGACCGCGACGATCTTCTGGAGGTGCTTGGGGCCGGCCAGCGTGCCGGAGACCGACACCTCCTGGCCATCGGCGAGAGTGCCGCGCACAGTGACGACGTTGCGGTGGTCGGTGGCCTCCGAGCTGGTGGTCAGCCGCACCTCGACACCGCGCTCCTGGGCGAACAGCGGCGCGTTGACGTACGAGACGGTCTCGTCCACGACGTCCTCGAAGACGCCCTTGAGCGCGGACAGCTCCAGCACCTTCACGTCGTGCTGGGTGATCTCGCCGTAGACCTCGACGTCCAGCCGGGCCGCGACCTCGCCCGCGAGGGCGGTGAAGATCCGACCGAGCCGCTCGGCGAGCGGCAGGCCCGGCTTGACGTCCTCCGCGATGACACCGCCCTGGACGTTCACCGCGTCCGGCACCAGTTCACCGGCGAGCGCGAGACGCACGGACTTGGCGACCGCGATACCGGCCTTCTCCTGCGCCTCGTCCGTCGAAGCGCCCAGGTGCGGGGTGGAGACGACCTGGTCCAGCTCGAACAGCGGCGAGTCCGTGCACGGCTCCTTCGCGTACACGTCCAGGCCCGCGCCCGCGACCCGGCCCTCCTTGAGCGCCGAGTACAGCGCCGCCTCGTCGACGATCCCACCGCGCGCGGCGTTGACGATACGGACGCTCGGCTTGACCTTGTGCAGCGCCTCGTCGCCGATCAGGCCGATCGTCTCGGGGGTCTTCGGCAGATGGACGGTGATGAAGTCGGAGGCCTCGAGCAGCTCGTCCAGTGTCAGCACCTTGACGCCCATCTGCGCGGCCCGCGCGGGCTGGACGTAGGGGTCGTAGGCGACGACCTTCATACCGAACGCCGACATGCGCTGCGCGACCAGCGCGCCGATGCGGCCGAGACCGACCACGCCGAGGGTCTTCTCGGCCAGCTCGACGCCCGTGTACTTGCTGCGCTTCCACTCGCCGTTCTTCAGCGCGGCGTTGGCCTGCGGGATGTTGCGGGCGGTGGACAGGAGCAGGCCACAGGCGAGCTCGGCGGCGGTCACGATGTTCGAGGTGGGGGCGTTGACGACCATCACGCCGGCCTTGGTGGCGGCGGAGACGTCCACGTTGTCCAGGCCGACGCCGGCTCGGGCGACGACCTTGAGCTTGTGCGCGGCGGCGATGGCCTCGGCGTCGACCTTCGTCGCGGAGCGGATCAGGATGGCGTCGACGTCGGCGATCGCGGGGAGCAGTTCGGCGCGGTCGGCGCCGTTGCAGCGCCGGATCTCGAAGTCGGGGCCGAGGGCGTCGACGGTCGCGGGCGACAGCTCTTCAGCGATGAGTACCGTGGCTTTTCGACGGGGGTACGAGCTCACGTGAGTCCTCACATGTCCAATGCGGACGGCCGTCCCAACGGCCGCAGGCGGTGGAGGGGTGCTAGCCGCGTGGAAGACGCACGACACTGTGGGCCTGACGCGTTGTTGTCCAGCAGTCTAGTGGCGCCGCGCGTATCGTTTTACGCCGCTGCGGAAGGATCACCCGTCCGTGGCTGGACGGGCTGGACAACGCCGGTTTTCCGGGTATTGCCCGAGATGCACCGAAGGGGCCGGAGCGGACTGCTCCGGCCCCTCGGCCATGAGGCTTACGCCTCCTCGTTCACCCAGCTCATGAGCTTGCGCAGCTCCTTGCCGGTGGTCTCCAGCAGGTGCTCGGAGTCCTGCTGCTTGTACTCGTTGTACTTCTTCAGGCCGCCGTGGTACTCGTCCATCCAGTTACGGGCGAACGTACCGTCCTGGATCTCGGCGAGGACCTTCTTCATCTCGGCCTTGGTGGCGTCCGTGATGATGCGCGGGCCGGTGACGTAGTCGCCCCACTCGGCGGTCTCGGAGATCGACCAGCGCATCTTCTCCAGGCCGCCCTCATACATGAGGTCGACGATCAGCTTCAGCTCGTGCAGGCACTCGAAGTAGGCGATCTCCGGCTGGTAGCCCGCCTCGGTCAGCGTCTCGAAGCCCGCCTTGACCAGCGCCGCCGCGCCACCGCACAGGACGGCCTGCTCGCCGAACAGGTCGGTCTCGGTCTCCTCGGTGAAGGTGGTCTTGATGACGCCGGCGCGGGTGCCGCCGATGCCCTTGGCGTAGGAGAGGGCCAGCGCGAAGGCGTTGCCGGAGGCGTCCTGCTCGACGGCGGCGATGCACGGAACGCCGCGGCCCTCCTCGTACTGGCGGCGCACCAGGTGGCCAGGACCCTTCGGGGCGACCATGCACACGTCCACGCCGGCCGGGGGCTTGATGAAGCCGAAGCGGATGTTGAAGCCGTGGCCGAAGAACAGCGCGTCGCCGTCCTTCAGGTTCGGGGCGATGGACTCCTCGTAGACCTGGGCCTGGATCGGGTCCGGCACCAGGATCATGATGACGTCGGCCTCGGCGGCGGCCTGAGACGGCGTCACCACGCGCAGGCCCTGCTCCTCGGCCTTCGCCTTGGACTTGGAGCCCTCGTGCAGACCGACCCGGACGTCGACACCCGAGTCACGCAGCGACAGCGCGTGGGCGTGGCCCTGGCTGCCGTAACCGATGACCGCGACCTTGCGGCCCTGGATGATGGACAGGTCGGCATCAGCGTCGTAGAACAGCTCGGCCACTTTCGGTTCTCCTTGGTGTGCAGATGGTGCGTCCCACCGTATGACGGTGGGCGAAGGGACGTTGCAGGGTGTCGGATACGGGCGGTCGGCAACCGGCCGCTCTTCTCCGGTCGTACGGGGTCCTAGGCGGACCGGTCGAGGGCGCGCAGCGACCGGTCGGTGATCGAGCGGGCACCCCGGCCGATCGCGATCGTGCCGGACTGGACCAGTTCCTTGATGCCGAACGGCTCCAGCATCTTCAGCATGGCCTCCAGCTTGTCGGTGGAACCAGTGGCCTCGATGGTGACGGCCTCCGGGGAGACGTCGACGGTCTTGGCACGGAACAGCTGGACGATCTCGACGACCTGGGAGCGCGTCTCGTTGTCGGCGCGCACCTTCACCAGAACGAGCTCCCGCTGAACGGCGGACGACGGCTCGAGTTCGACGATCTTCAGGACGTTGACGAGCTTGTTGAGCTGCTTGGTGACCTGTTCGAGCGGAAACTCCTCGACACTCACCACGATGGTGATGCGGGAGATGTCGGGGTGCTCGGTGACACCGACGGCGAGGGAGTCGATGTTGAAGCCGCGGCGGGAGAACAGCGCGGCGATCCGGGCGAGGATGCCGGGCGTGTTCTCGACGAGGACCGAGAGGGTGTGCTTGGACATGGTTCTCACTCAGCTCTCTCAGTCGTCTTCGCTGTCGCCGAAGTCGGGACGGACATCCCGGGCGGCCATGATCTCGTCGTTGGAGGTTCCGGCGGCGACCATCGGCCACACCATGGCGTCCTGGTGGACGACGAAGTCGATGACGACCGGCCGGTCGTTGATGGAGTTCGCCTCTTCGATGGCCTTGTCGAGGTCGTCCGGGGACTCGCAGCGGATCGCGTAGCAGCCCATGGCCTCCGACAGCTTCACGAAGTCGGGGACTCGGGTGCCCCTGGCCTGCGGGTTGATGTCGTCCGGGCCGGAGTGCAGGACCGTGTTGGAGTACCGCTGGTTGTAGAAGAGGGTCTGCCACTGGCGGACCATCCCGAGGGCGCCGTTGTTGATGATGGCGACCTTGATCGGGATGTTGTTCAGGGCGCAGGTCGTCAGCTCCTGATTGGTCATCTGGAAGCAGCCGTCGCCATCGATCGCCCAGACGGTCCGTCCGGGCTGTCCGGCCTTGGCGCCCATGGCGGCCGGGACCGCGTAGCCCATTGTTCCGGCGCCGCCGGAGTTCAGCCAGGTGGCGGGCTTGTCGTACTGGATGAAGTGCGCGGCCCACATCTGGTGCTGGCCGACGCCCGCCGCGAAGATCGTGCCCTCCGGCGCGAGCTGCCCGACGCGCTCGATGACCTGCTGCGGGGAGAGCGTGCCGTCCTCGGGCTGGTCATAGCCGAGCGGGTACGTGTCGCGCCAGCGGCTCAGATCCCTCCACCAGGCGGTGTAGTCGCCCTTGTGGCCCTCACTGTGCTCCTTCTGGACGGCCTGGATCAGGTCCGCGATGACCTCGCGGGCGTCACCGACGATCGGCACGTCGGCGGCGCGGTTCTTGCCGATCTCGGCCGGGTCGATATCGGCGTGGACGATCTTGGCGTACGGGGCGAAGCTGTCGAGCTTGCCGGTGACGCGGTCGTCGAAGCGGGCTCCGAGGGCGACGATCAGGTCGGCCTTCTGCAGCGCGGTGACGGCGGTGACCGCACCGTGCATGCCCGGCATTCCCACGTGCAGCGGGTGGCTGTCGGGGAATGCGCCGAGCGCCATCAGTGTGGTGGTGACGGGCGCTCCGGTGAGTTCGGCGAGGACCTTCAGCTCGGCGGTGGCCTGCGCCTTCAGGACGCCGCCGCCGACGTAGAGGACGGGCCGCCGGGCGGAGGTGATCAGCTTGGCCGCCTCGCGGATCTGCTTGGCGTGCGGCTTGGTCACCGGACGGTAGCCGGGCAGGTCCGTGACCGGCGGCCAGCTGAAGGTGGTCCGGGCCTGGAGGGCGTCCTTGGCGATGTCGACCAGGACCGGGCCCGGACGGCCGGTGGAGGCGATGTGGAAGGCCTCCGCGATCGTCCGCGGGATGTCCTCGGCCCGGGTCACCAGGAAGTTGTGCTTGGTGATCGGCATGGTGATGCCGACGATGTCCGCCTCCTGGAAGGCGTCGGTGCCGATCGCCCTGGAGGCGACCTGGCCGGTGATCGCGACCAGCGGCACCGAGTCCATGTGGGCGTCGGCGATCGGGGTCACCAGGTTGGTGGCGCCGGGACCCGACGTAGCCATGCAGACGCCGACCTTGCCGGTGGCCTGCGCGTACCCGGTGGCCGCGTGGCCCGCCCCCTGCTCGTGCCGCACCAGCACGTGCCGCACCCGAGTGGAGTCCATCAGCGGGTCGTACGCGGGAAGGATCGCACCGCCGGGAATGCCGAATACGGTGTCGGCGCCGACCTCCTCGAGAGAGCGAATGAGGGACTGCGCACCCGTGACGTGCTCGGGCGCAGACTGCTGTCCTCCGTTACGGGGCCGCGGATGCGGGTGATGGGCCCCGGTGGCCTGCTCGGTCATCGGCATTCTCTTCTCGATGCTGAGGGTTTTTGCGAGTTTTGTGCGTTGTGCGGCTGGTGCTTGTGCAACAAAAAACCCCTCGTGCCATGAGGCAAGCGAGGGGAGCGCGCCGGGTGTGGTCGCTGGGATTCCGGTTGCATTCCGGTGGGTCCAGCTCAGCCGACGCGCTGTCCAAGTACGAGAATTCGGGTGCGCATGGCACTGACCCTCCCCCCGGCACACCACCACTGTCAAGTAGGTGGGACGGATGTCTCAGTATGTGAGCGAAGGGTCGTGCCACCTCCGAAAACAGCCGGCACACCACCGGTGTACACCTCCACGCCGCCACCGGCGAGGACCGGCTCCGCCGAGCCGTGCGGCACGGGGTAGCCGCCAGAAGTCAGCGCCCGGCGCAGCCGGTGCTCGTCCAGTGGCCCGGAGAACGCCATGCCCTGCCCGTGCGTACAGCCCATCGCGCGCAGCGCGACGACCTGCTCGGGCAGGTCCACGCCATCGGCGACCGACTGGAGCCCCAGGTCCGTGGCGATGCGCAGCAGCCCGTTGGTGATCTTGTGCAGCCGCGGGGACTCGACGACCCCCTCGACCAGGCTGCGGTCGATCTTCAGCACGTCGATGGGAAGCCGACGCAGCGCCATGATGGCGGCGTAGCCACTGCCGAGGCCGTCGAGAGCGATACGAACGCCGATCCTGCGCAGGGCGCCGAGACGGCGTTCCAGCTCGTCCAGGGATACCCGCGGGTCGGCTTCGGACAGCTCGATCATCAGGGAGCCCGAGGCCAGGCCATGCCGGGCGAGCAGAGCCTCGACCGAGCCAAGGGGCAGGGAGCGGTCGAGGAGGCGACGGGCGCTGATCCTCACGGCGACGGGCACGGCGCGCCCGGCGGCGGTGCGTTCGGCGGCCTGCTCGATGGCCTCTTCCAGGGTCCAGCGGCCCAGTTCGGCGGCCTTGTCGTTGTCCTCGGAGACGCGCAGGAACTCGGCGGGTGTGAAGAGCACGCCCTGGGAGGATCGCCAGCGCGCCTGGACGCTGACCGATGCGATCCGGCCGTCGTCCAGCGACACCACGGGCTGGTGCAACAGGGTGAACTCGCCGTCGTGCAGCGCTGCCCGCAGCCGGGTGGCCAACTCGGACTTGCGCACCACGTCCTGCTGCATCTGGGGGGCATAGAGCTCGACGCGGCCCTTGCCCGCCGCCTTGGCGCGGTACATGGCGAGGTCGGCGTTGCGGAGCAGCTCGCCGGCGTCCAGGCCCGGTTCGGAGAACGCCACTCCGATGGACGCGGCCACCCGGACGTCCCTGCCGTCGATGTCGTACGGCTGGGAGAGGGTGACGCGGAGCCGGTCGGCGAGTTCGAGAATGTGGCGTTCGCGTGCGGCGCGGTCATGGGTGGCGTCACCGACGATCAGGGCCGCGAACTCGTCGCCGCCCAGGCGTGCGGCGGTGTCGCCCTGCCGGACCGCGTCCTGGAGTCTGCGGGCCGCCTGGACGAGCAGTTCGTCCCCCGCATGGTGTCCGATCGTGTCGTTGACGGCCTTGAAGCCGTCGAGGTCGAGGAAGAGTACCGCCGTGTTGCGCAGGGCAGTGCAGCGGTCGGAGGAGCGGCGCCCGGAGAGTGCCTGCTGGACACGCTTGGTGAACAGTGCGCGGTTGGGCAGGTCGGTGAGCGGGTCGTGCTCGGCGCTGTGCTGGAGCTGCGCCTGCAGGCGCACTCTTTCGGTCACGTCGCGGCTGTTGAAGATCAGTCCGCCGTGGTGGCGGTTGACGGTGGACTCGACGTTGAGCCAGCCGCCGCGGCCCGACTTGAAGCGGCACTCGATGCGGGTGGTGGGTTCCTCGGCATGGCTGGCCGTGAGGAAGCGGCGTACTTCGTGCACCACGGAGCCCAGGTCCTCCGGATGGATGAGCGCCGCGAGTTCGGTTCCGACGAGGTCCTCGGCGGGCCGTCCGTACACACCTGCGGCGGCCGGGGAGACGTACCTGAGGGTCCCGTCGGGCGCGGCGATCATGATGACGTCGCTGGAGCCCTGCACCAGGGAGCGGAAGTGGTTCTCCTTCTGCGCGAGTTCCTGGGTGAGGGTGATGTTGTCGAGCAGCATGATGCCCTGGCGCACGACGAGCGCGAGCACCACGGCACCCGCGGTGATGAGCACCACGCGGTCGACACTGTGGCCGTTGAGGAGGTTGTAGAGGATCCCCAGGGTGCAGACGCCGGCAGCCAGGTAGGGCGTGAGCGCGGCCAGCGATCCGGCGATCGGGCGCGCGACCGTGGCCGGGTACCGGTCGCGGCCCGGCTCCTGCGGGAGCCCCTCACCCAGGTCCCGCCGGAGTCCGGGGTCCGGTTCATGGGAGAGCCCCTGGTCCCGGTCCCAGTCCTGGGCGAGCGCGTGCGGGTGCCCTCCCTGGTGGCCCGTTCTCCGTGGACTCGCCTGCCGCTGCCCGGGCACGTGGTCGTGCGCCACGCGCGCGTGCCCGCCGTCGCACGGCGGCCCGTCACACGGCAGCCCGTGCCGGGTGCCGACCCAGGGGGCGTAGGCGAGGAGCAGCGAACCGGAGAACCAGCCCGCGTCCAGCAACTGGCCGGAGCGGTAGCTGCTGTGGAGCAGCGGCGAGGTGAACAGGGCGTCGCACATCACGGTCAGGGCGAGCGCGCCGATGGCGGTGTTGACCGCGGACCGATTGACCGCCGAGCACCGGAAGTGCAGCGCGAGGACCATGCTGATCAGCGCGATGTCCAGCAGCGGGTACGCGAGTGAGAGCGCGGCGTGCGCGACGCTCGGCCCGTCGAACTTGGCCGCCTGGGCGAGCGCGAGGCTCCATGACAGCGTGAGCAGCGACCCGCCGATCAGCCACGCGTCCAGCGCGAGGCATACCCAACCCGCCTTGGTGACGGGCCTCTTGGCAAGTACGAGCAGCCCCACGATGGCGGGTGGAGCAAAACAGACGAAGAAGAGGTCGGCACAGCTGGGCGAGGGCACGGGGTGCTCGAGGACGACCTCGTACCAGCCCCAGACCGCGTTGCCCAGCATCGCCATGGCCGAGGAGAGCGCGAACAGCAGCCAGGCGGGTCGAAAACGGCTGCGCCTGCTACGGGCGTAGACGAAACAGGAGACCGCCGCGATGCCCGCCGCGACGCTCAGCCCGAAGTCACCCATGAACAGCGCGACCCTCCGGGAACCCCAGTCGAGCGCGGAACCGACGGCGTATACCGCGCACACCAGGGCCAGGACGAGTTGCGCAATCAGGCGCGTCCGACCGCCGGACACCGGGCGGCGGACCGACAGAACTCCGGGGGAGCTCACCGGGTCCTCCCGCTCCGAGGTGTCACCGGGTCCGTGTGGGCTGGGTGCGCGTGTTTCTTGTGGCCGCTGTGGCTGCGGTGGTGATAGCCGGCGTGACCGCTGTGACCACGTCCGTGCGTCACCGTTCGCCAGGGTCGCCGCCCGTGGCCCCGCCGCGTCGGATCGCTCGTCCATAGGCTGTGCATCGCCCGTCGCCCCCCTCGCATGTCTCAAAGTTCCGTCCCCGGCACCGAACGTACGTGGCGCGTCCCCTGTCGGGACGATACACCAGGCTCGTCACTCAGGGACATAGTCCCTCTACGCTCTGTAACGATCAGTGGGAACTCGGGTACGTACCGCATACGAGGGACTGCGGAGTGTGCCCGAAGCGTACGGGGAGCGAGCGGCGGACGACGCGTACACCGGTGGTACGAGCGTCGGCCGGCGCGTGCGCACAAGGCCGCCGCGGCTGAAAACGTGCGCCGGGCGGGCCCTTTCACATGCCGGCCGCCCCTCCCCTCGCCGTACCCCTCCGCCCGCTACGCGCCGGTCGTCAGTACCACGTTCTCCATCGGTTCCCCCTGTACGAAACGGTTCAGCTGGGCCCTCAGAAGGCGCTTGGCGCGGGGCCAGAACGCCGACGTGGGGCCACCGACATGTGGGCTGATGAGCACGCCCGGCGCGTGCCACAGGGGGTGTCCCTCGGGCAGCGGCTCCGGGTCGGTGACGTCCAGGGCCGCCGTGATGCGGCCGGTCCCCAGCTCGGCCAGCAGCGCACCGGTGTCCACGACAGGGCCGCGGGCGACGTTGACGAGTAGCGCACCGTCCTTCATCCGGGCCAGGAAGTCCGCGTCGACCAGGCCCTTCGTCTGGTCCGTGAGGGGTGTGGCGAGCACCACGACATCGGCGTCGGGAAGAAGTTCCGACAATCGGGAGATGGGATGCACAAGGCCGCGCGCCGTCTCGCGCGGGTGGCGCGCGACGCGCGCCACCCGCGCGAGCTCGAACGGCGCGAGCCGCTCCTCGACGGCCGCGCCCACCGACCCGTATCCGACGATGAGGACGGACTTGTCGGCGAGCGCCGGACGGAAGCCGGCACGCCACTCCTCACGGTCCTGACCCCGGACGAAGTCGGGGATGCCACGCAGGGAGGCGAGGATCAGGGTCAGCGCGAGTTCGGCGGTGCTGGCGTCGTGCACCCCGCGGGCGTTGCACAACTGCACGCCGTCGGGGAGCAGATGAAGGCCCGGCTGCACGTGGTCGACACCGGCGGAGAGGGTCTGCACGACGCGAACGGATGTCATCGCGGCCATGGGGCGCACCGCGACCTCGCCGCCCTTCATGTAGGGCACGACGTACAGCGCGCAGTCGGCCGGGTCCGCGGGAAACTCCTGTGCGCCGTCCCAGAAGCGGTAGGTGAGGCCCTCGGGGAGACCCTCTATCTCGTTGGTGCGGAACGGGAGCCAAACGTCATAGGTCATGGTCAGGAGGCTATGCGAGGGCCTCGGCATCGCATTGGTTAGTTTGGGGTGCCAGGAAAGGGAGGGCACGTCGAGGTGGAGCGCAGGACGATCGGCGCGGCAACGCTCGAAGTGGGGGCCGTCGGACTCGGGTGCATGCCGATGAACTGGGCGTACTCCGGTTCGCGGCAACGGGGCGACGAGTCGCTGCGGACGGTGCACAGAGCGCTCGACCAGGGGGTGACCCTGCTCGACACGGCCGACATGTACGGGCCGTTCACCAACGAGTTGCTGGTCGGCCGGGTGTTGAAGGAGCGGCGCGCCGAGGCGTTCGTGTCGACCAAGGTCGGCCTGCTGGTGGGCGAGCAGCACATCGTGGCCAACGGCCGCCCCGGCTATGTGAAACGGGCCTGCGACGCCTCGCTGCGACGCCTGCAGACGGACGTCATCGATCTCTACCAACTGCACCGCGCGGATCCCGAGGTCCCCGTCGAGGAGACCTGGGGCGCCATGGCGGAGCTGGTGCGGGCCGGCAAGGTACGGGCGCTGGGGCTGTGCGCGATGGGTGTGCGGGGCGGGCGGCGGAACGGCGTCGGGTTGTACGACGGCACGCTTCGGCAGCTGGAGCGGGTGCAGCAGGTCTTCCCGGTGAGCGCGGTGGAGGCCGAGCTGTCGGTATGGTCGACGGAGGCGCTGGACGCGCTGGTGCCGTGGTGCGCGGCGCGCGGGGTCGGTTTCCTGGCGGCGATGCCGCTCGGCAACGGCTTCCTGACCGGCACGCTGACCCCGGGCAGTGGCTTCGAGCGGGACGACCTGCGCGCCCGGCATCCCCGCTTCACGGCCGAGATGATGGCGGCGAACCAGCCGATCGTGGCTGGCCTGAGGCGGGTGGCCCGCCGCCACGGCGAGGGCGTCACGCCCGCACAGGTGGCGCTGGCCTGGGTGCTGACGCAGGGGCGGCACGTGGTCCCGATACCGGGTGCCAAACGGGAGCGCTGGGTCACGGAGAACGCGGGCGCGGCCGGGCTGCGGCTGACGACTCAGGACCTGACGGAACTGGCGGAACTGCCTGCTGTGCAGGGTTCCTGGGACTGAGCGGGGGGAGGCGCACGCCTTCCCGACGGCCACGGGGCGCTCGTCCCCGGAACGGGTCCCGGCCGGGACCGGTTCGCAACCCGCTTCTCCACGATCGTGCTCGTCGATCCGGAACCCTTGGGACGTGGGCGGTGTAAGTAAGGGAAGACACCCCGTGGCGAAGGGACTTGGATCGTGCGATCTCGAGCTGTGCCGGCCATGTTGGCCGCTACCGCGCTCTTGCTGGCCGCCGGCTGCTCCTCCGGCGGCGGAGACGGGCCGGACGGCGGCACGAGCGTGTCGTCGGGCGGTACGTCACCGGGGTCGCCCTCCGGTCCGGCGGCCGAAGAGACCCCTCCGGCGAAGGGGGCGGTCCGTGTGGTGCGTACGGTCGCCGAGAACCTCAACACGCCCTGGGGCCTCGCCCCGCTGCCCGACGGCGGACTGCTGGTCTCCTCCCGGAACGACGGGACGATCGCGCGGATCGACGAGAAGTCCGGGAAGAAGACGGAGCTGGGCGCGGTGCCCGGAGTCGCGGTAGCAGGTGAGGGCGGACTGCTGGGTATCGCCCTCTCCCCCGGCTACGCCTCGGACCACCTGATCTACGCGTACATCACGACGGACTCCGACAACCGCATCGTTCGCATGCTGTACAACGCGAAGAGGCCGCCAGGTGACCAGCTCGGCGCGCCGAACACGGTCTTCAAGGACATCCCCAAGGGTGTCGTCCACAACGGCGGACGGATCGCGTTCGGCCCGGACGGAATGCTGTACGCCGGTACGGGTGAGACGGGCAACCGCGGCCTGGCCCAGGACAGGAAATCGTTGGGCGGAAAGATCCTGCGCATGACCCCCGAGGGCGAGCCCGCCCCCGGCAACCCCTTCGGCGACTCGCCCGTCCTCTCCTACGGCCACCGCAACGTCCAGGGCCTGACCTGGGACGACAAACAGCGCCTGTTCGCCGCGGAGTTCGGCCAGGACACCTGGGACGAGCTGAACGCGATCAAACCGGGAGACGACTACGGCTGGCCGGACGCCGAGGGCAAGTCGTCGAACCCCAAGTACCACAACCCGATCGCCCAGTGGCACACCGACGAGGCCTCCCCCAGCGGCATCGCCTACGCCGAGGGCTCGATCTGGATGGCGAGTCTGCGCGGTCAGCGACTGTGGCGCATCCCTCTGAAGGGCACCGAGGCCTCCGCGGCACCGCAGGCGTTCCTGAAGGACACATACGGCCGCATCCGCACGGTGGTCCCAGCGGGCGGCTACAGACTGTGGCTGACGACCAGCAACACGGACGGCCGGGGCGGTCGGTCGACGGGAGACGACCGGATCCTGGAGGTGGAGGTCTCGTAGGGCGGGCGACCCGGCTCAGTCCGGGCTCGTTTCCGGCTCGGCGTGATCCGGTTTCGGCAGGCGTATGACCACCTTGCCCGAAGCCAGGTCGATCGGGCCGCGGCCCCCGTCGCCGTCCGTCACATCCACACGGGTCAGCTCCAGGCGCTTCTTCTCGTCGTTGGTGTGCTTGCGACCTGGTGCGAAGAGCTCCTCGAACATGTTGAACATGGCGCCTCCCTCGGCCCGGATCTCTGACAGCCTAGGCCTCAGCCCGCTGCCGGGACAGCGGGCGCGTCGGGTGGGAACAGCCGTAGCCGGTGCGCCAGTGCCGCTGCCTCCCCGCGGCCCGAGACGCCCAGCTTGCCCAGGATGTTCGACACATGGACGCTGGCGGTCTTCGGGGAGATGAACAGTTCCTCGGCGATCTGGCGGTTGCTGCGGCCGACCGCGACCAGGCGGAGCACGTCCCGCTCGCGGCTGGTGAGCCCCAGGGACTCGGCCGGATCCAGCGCGGTCGGCTCCGCGGTGCGCGACAGCGTGAGGCGGGCGCGCCGGGCGAGCAGGGCGACGGACTCGGTGAGCGGCCGGGCACCGAGGTGCTCGGCCACCGCGCCGGCCAGCCGCAGCAGTTCGACGGCCCGCTCGCGCGCGTCCTCGCCGTCACCCGCAGCCAGCAGGGACGCGGCGAGGCGGTGGCGGGCGCGGGCCAGGTCGTACGGGCGGTCGAGGGCCTCGAAGGCGGCCACCACCCCGGACCAGTCGTCCGGGTCGTCTCGGCCCTCGGCCCGCAGCAGCTCCGCGCGGACCCAGCGCTCATGCGCCTGCCACACCGGCACGTTGACGGTGAGCGCCTTGGCCGCCCCGCGGATCCGCTCCAGGGTCTCGGCACGGCCCGGCTCCGCGGCGGGCAGGCCGAGGGCGTCGGCCTCGGCGGTGGCGGCGGCCAGCAGCAGCGGCCATCCGTAGCGCTGGGTGCCCGGCGGGAAACCCGCGTCGAGCGCGTCGTCGAGGGCGGCGCGCGCGTCGGCGATGCGGCCCTCACCGGCCGCGATCCCGATGGTGAGGCGCGCCAGCGGCAGCCGGTGCTGTGGGACGGTGTCATGCGTGCCGAAGTACTCGCGTGCGACGCTGATTTGGCGCTCGGCCTCGGCCAGGTCGCCCCTGGCGAGGGCGAGATGGGCGTGTCGCTTGGCCCCCCAACCGCGCGGCACGACGCTGTGACCGACACGTTGCGCGGCGGTTGCGGCCTCGGCGGCCTCGTCCCAGCGGCCCAGGGAGTAGAGGGATTCTCCGAGGTTGCCCCACACCCAGGCCTCGGTGCCCGTCAGGCCGAGCCTCGGGGTGAGGTCGAGCCCCTCGCGGAGCACCTCGACGGCCTCCCGGGAGCGGCCGATGCCCTCCAGATGGGACGGCAGGTTCACATGGAGACGGCCTGTCACCTGGGCGTTGCCGAGGGCCTCGGCCTGCTTCTTGACCTCGTACATCTCCGCGAGCCCGGTTTCGATGTCACCCGCCTCGACGAGCAGACCGGCCAGGGTGAGGCGCGCGTTCAGCTCGATGTCGCGGGCGCCCACCATGCGCGCGTACTCCACGGCGCGCTCGGCGGCGGAGAGCGCGTCGGGGCCGGGAATGTGCAGCATCGACCAGTTGGCGACCAGGGCGAGGACCTCGGCGTGCACCTCCGAGGGCGGCAGTCCGCGCACCAACTGCTGCGCGGTGGTGAGTTCCTCCCAGCCGTCGCTGCGGGACGTGTGCTGCATCAGTCGCGCGCGCTGCACCCAGAACCAGGCGGCCCGGAGGGGGTCGTTCTCCTCCTCCAGAAGATGCAGGGCGCGCTTGGTGATCTTCAGGGCGCGCTCGCCCTCCCCGCACAGGCGGCCCGCGACGGCGGCCCCCGCCATCAGGTCGAGGTAGTGCAGGCACCCGGTCGCCGGGTCGCAGTCGGAGGGCGGATACGCCTCGGCGTAGTCCAGTGGACGCAGAGCGGCCCGTACGGATTCGGGGGTGATGTCCCACAGCTCCATCGCCCGCTCCAGCAACCGCAGTCGCTCGGAGTGAGCGCGCCGCCGGCGGGCCTCCGAGGCGGCATCGAGGACGGCGGGCAGGGCCTTGGCCGCATCGTGCGCGTGGTACCAGTAGCTGGCCAGGCGTGCGGCGCGTTGGTCGGCCGGTACGAGCGTGGGGTCGGCCTCCAGGGCCTCGGCGTACCGCCGGTTGAGGCGTGAGCGTTCACCGGGGAGCAGGTCGTCGCTGACCGCCTCGCGGACGAGGGAGTGACGGAAGCGGTAGCCGTCGCCGTCGGGTGTGGCAAGCAGGATGTTGGCGCCGACCATGGCACGCAGGGCCTCGATGAGGTCGTCCTCGGCAAGCCGGGCGGCGGCGGCGAGGAGGCGGTGCTCGACGGTGGAGCCGCCCTCGGCGACGATCCGGGCGACGCGCTGCGCCGTTTCCGGCAGGTTTTCGATACGGACGAGGAGGAGGTCGCGCAGGGAGTCGGTGAGGCCCGTGCGGCAGTCCTCGCAGGAGGCGACCGCCAGTTCCTCCACGAAGAAGGCGTTGCCGTCCGAGCGTTCGAAGATCTCGTCGACCTGGGCGGGGTCGGGTTCGGCGGCGAGGATACCGGCGATCTGGCGTTCGACCTCGGTGCGGTTGAACCGGCCGAGTTCGATGCGGCGGACCGTGCGGAGCCGGTCGAGTTCGGCGAGGAGGGGGCGCAGGGGGTGGCGGCGGTGGATGTCGTCGGAACGGTACGAGGCGATGACGACAAGGCGGCCGCTGCGCAGCGTGCGGACGAGGTAGGCGAGCAGGTGACGGGTGGAGGCGTCGGCCCAGTGAAGGTCCTCCAGGGCGAGGACGACGGTGCGGCGGGCTGCGACGCGCTCCAGCAGGCGGGTGGTGAACTCGAAGAGACGGGCCATGCCCTCCTCGTCGTCCCGAGGGCCGCGGTGCGGGTCACCGAACTCTGGCAGCAGCCGGGCCAGTTCCTCCTCCTGACCGGCGGACGCCTCGGCCAGTTCCTCGGGCAGTTGCCGGCGCAGGGCGCGCAGGGCGGTGGAGAACGGGGCGAAGGGCAGCCCGTCGGCGCCGATCTCGACGCAGCCGCCGAGCGCGACGACCGCGTCCTCGCGGGCGGCCAGGGCGGCGAACTCCTCGATCAGTCGGGTCTTGCCGACTCCGGCCTCACCACCGACGAGCAGCGCCTGCGGCTCTCCGGCGGCAGCGCGGGCGAGCGCGTCGTGCAACACCCCCAACTCATCGGCTCGACCGACGAAGACGGGGCTGACGGACCTTGTCTCCACGCCCCCGAGGATCGCACGGAGTTCTGACAACGCGGTACCGGATATCGCCGTTCGGTCACCTGGACCGTCGGCCCGCGCCGCCTCTTCCCCGGGCGCTGACGTCACGCGACCCGCGGGGGCGAACCTCCGCGTGAACGCCACAGCGGTCGTCCCGGAAGGTGTCGGGACGACCGCTGTGGCAGGTTGGCCGGGTTCGGCCCGCGTCGTTGCGACGGCTGTCGCGTGGTCGGCGGCGGGGAGCGCGGCGCCCACGTCGTCGCAGTCCCCCACCGGCCCGCTCATGCGGCGCGGCCGATGCGGAGTCGGCGCCGCCGGCCGCTATGGGATCGGCTCTCCTTTTCGAGTTCCCCGTCGGCCCCGCGGGCGGCGTGGCGCTGCCGCAGCGTCTCACGGGCCAGCCGGTAGTGGTCCGCCTCACGGATCAGCTCGGCGGAATAGACCCGTTGCAGCTCATACTCGTTCACGATGTCTCCTCTGGAGGGACCGGTTGCGGCATCGCTTTCTGCGATGCCCCAACCTTCGTCCCCCAGAGGGGTCCGCCGCATCGGGAGAGTTCCGCATCTTCCGCAGCGCGCGGGGACCTTAGACACGCCTGAGGGGCCTCAGGGCTTCCCTAAGGTCTCACGGGAAGCCCTAAGGCCCCTCAGGACCGGCGCCGGGTCAGCCGGCGGACGGCAGTCCGAGCAGGATGTCGGTGTACTTCAGGACGGCCAGCAGCAGCCCGATGACGCCCAGGGAGACACCGCCCCAGGCGACCGACTTGATCCAGGCGGCCTGTGGCTTCCCGGGTACCCCGAAGGCCGGGCGGGCCAGCACCACGACGCCCACGATCAGCGCGGCCAGCGCGAACAGGCCGCCCCACAGCGCGGTCGTGTGCCAGGCCTCGCCGTACACCGCCTTGATCTGATCGCCGACGCTCGCCGAGGTCGAGGTCTTGAGCTGGCCGAGCAGGGTCTCGCGCGCGGAGGCCACGGTGGAGACCCAACTGCCGGAGAGGGAGATCATCCCGAGCCCTGCGGCGACGACCGCTCCGGCGCCCTGGCCCACACCGGACGGCCTCTCCGGGGCGGTCTCGTCCGCTCCGTCCTCGGCCCCGGTCTCCTCGACGGTCTCCCCGGCGTCGGTGACTGCCGCCTTCTCCTCGTCGTTCGTCGCCTCGGCGCCGGTCTCGGCCCCGGCCTCGTCAACTGTCTTCGTTTCCATGCCTCGCACCGTACGGACGCTCTCTGAGACGTTTCTTAATGATTGTCGCGGATGCCATGCGCGCGTGCCGCCCGCCACTCGGGCGCGAGCACCGACCACACCTCGGTGTCCCGGCGTACGCCGCGGTACAGGAACTCCTCCCGGAGCACACCGTCACGGCTCATGCCCAGCCGCCGCGCCACATTGAGGCTCGCCACATTGGCGGACGACGCCTGCCACTCCACACGGTGGATGCCGCGTTCGTCGACCGCCCAGTCGATCAGCACCCGCATGGCGCGCGTGATCAGTCCCCGCCCGGCCACGGCGGGCTCCAGCCAGCAGCCGACCTCGCAGTTGCCGCCCTGTGCGTCGAAGACGCGGAACAGCACGCCGCCGACCAGCTTCCCGTCCAGCCACAGTCCGTGCAGGCTGCCGGTGTCGGCGGCGCGCTGGTCGGCTGCCCGCTGCAGGAGGGCGCGCGCGCTGTCCACGTCCGTGGCCTTGGACCCGAACGGAACGTGCTGGTTGATGAACTCACGCCCGCGGTCGAGGTGCGCCAGGAACTCCTCGGCGTGCCAGGGCTCCAGGGGGCGCAGTTCGGCTCCGTCGTCACCCAGGGATATCGCGTACATCCGGTTGCGGCTCCTTCACCAGTACGTCCGTCAGCGCGTCCTCGTGCGCGTTCTCCCCGGGAATGGTCGCACGGCACTCCGGCGGCTCGATGCTGATGTGCGGCAGCCGGCGCTCCAGCCAGGACGGCAGCCACCAGTTGGCGCCGCCGAGCAGGTGCATCAGGGCGGGGACGAGGAGTGTGCGCAGGACGAAGGCGTCGAGAGCGACGGCCGCGGCGAGCGCGATGCCGAACATGGCGATCACCCGGTCGCCGCTGAGCACGAAGGCGAGGAAGACGGAGATCATGATGACCGCCGCCGAGTTGATGACCCTGCCGGTCTCGGCCAGGCCGACGCGCACGGCACGCCGGTTGTCGCCGGTCTCCAGCCACTCCTCGTACATGCGGCTGACCAGGAACACCTGGTAGTCCATGGAGAGTCCGAAGAGCACCGAAACCATGATCACGGGGAGGAAGGGCTCGATCGGCCCGGCCCGGCCGAGGCCGAGCAGTTCACTTCCCCAGCCCCACTGGAAGATCGCGATGACCACGCCGAACGCGGAGGCGACGGCGGCGACGTTCATCACGGCGGCCTTCAGCGGGATACCGAGGGACCGGAAGGCGAGCAGGAGCAGCACACAGCCCAGGGCGATCACGACCCCCACGAACAGCGGCAGCTTGCCGACGATCACGCCGGCGAAGTCGTCGTAGGCCGCCGTCATCCCGCCCACCGCCAGGTCGAGCGTGGTGCCCTGCTCGGCGCGCGGCAGCACGTCGGAGCGCAGCCGGTCCACGAGGTCACTGGTGTGCCGGGACTGCGGGGCGGAGTCAGGGACGACGGTGAGGACCGCCATGTCGCCGCCGCTGTTGTAGGTCACCGGGCTCACGGAGGCGACCCCCCGGGTGGCCGCGAGCGTGCTGTCGAGGTGGTCGAGCGCGACCTTGTCCTCGGCGCTGCCGACCCGGGTGACGAGGGTGAGCGGGCCGTTTGCACCGGGCCCGAACCCGTCGGCGACGAGGTCGTACGCCTGCCGGGTGGTCGACGACTTCGGGCCGTTGCCCTGGTCGGCGGTGCCCAGCTGGAGGGAGAGCGTGGGCAGGGCGAGGACGGCCATGACGCACACGGCGATCGCGCCGAGCTTCTTGGGGTGGCGTTCGACGAACGCGGACCAGCGGGCGGCGAACCCTCCCGGCATCTCCGGCTCGGGCCCTTTCTCCTCCAGCCTGCGCCGCTCGCGCCTGCTCAGGGCGCGGGGGCCGATGAAGGACAGGAGGGCGGGCAGCAGGGTCACGGAGGCCGCGACGGTGAGCAGGACGGTAAGACAGGCGGCAAGCGCGACACCGTTGAGGAAGCCGAGCCTGAGGATCAGCATGCCGAGGAGCGCGATGCACACCGTGGCGCCCGCGAAGACGACGGCCCGGCCGGTGGTGGCGACGGCGCCCACGGCGGACTCCGTCACCGACATGCCCCGCTTCAGGTTCCGGCGGTGCCGGGTCACGATGAACAGGGCGTAGTCGATGCCGACGCCGAGCCCGATCAGCAGGCCGAGCATGGGCGCGAAGTCGGCGACGGTCATGGCGTGCCCGAGCAGTGCGATACCGGCGTACGCGGTGCCGACGCTGATCAGCGCGGTCGCGATGGGCAGCAGGGACGCGGCGAGCGAGCCGAAGGCGAGGAAGAGGACCACGGCGGCGACGACCACGCCGACGGCCTCGGCGAGGTGCCCGCCCTGCGACTCGGTGAGGCTGATCGCGCTGCCGCCCAGCTCGACCTGCAGCCCACCGTTCTCCGCGGCCTTGGCGGTGTCGACGACGGCCTGGGCCTCGCCCTTGCTGATGTTCTCCGACTGCTCGTCGAAGGTGATCGTGGCGTACGCGGTGCGGTCGTCGCCGCTGATCTGGCCGCTGTGGCTGCCTTCGTAGGGGCTGGTGACGGAGGCGATGCCGGGCAGTTCCGCGATCTTGTCCAGGGTGCGGGTCATCGTCTGCTCGACGGCGGGCGCGCGCACGCTGCCGGGGCTGGTGCGCCAGACGACGGTGTCGCTGTCGCCGCCCTGGTGGGGGAAGCCCTCCTGGAGCAGCTCGGCGGCGCGGCCCGCCTCGGTACCGGGGGCGTCGTAGTGGTTCGAGTACGCGGAACCCGTGACGGCGGCGGCAGCGCCGACCCCGCCGAAGGCGAACAGCCAGAGCAGGACCGCGACGAGGCGGTGTCGGACACACCAGCGTGCAAGGGCGGCCACGGACGTGCTCCCTGGAGTGGTTCATGAATCTTTGACCGGGAGCAGACACAAATGGAAGTGAACAGCCCGCAAAGAACGAATGAGCAATTACTGACACTCTTGCAGGCAGAAGAGATCGTTTGTCGCTTTCGTGGGTTTACTCACAGGGATGCGACTCGATTCACAGGGCGAAGCCGGCAACTCCGTCGCCACATAAGGCCCTTGTAAACGCACTCGGGGCGGTACATCACATTCGATGCACCGCCCCGGGCGACCGTTCTACGGCTTTTCTCAGCCCTCGCTGACGCCCAGCTTCTCCAGGATCAGCTCCTTGACGCGGGCGGCGTCCGCCTGGCCACGGGTGGCCTTCATGACGGCGCCGACCAGGGCGCCGGCCGCGGCCACCTTGCCGCCACGGATCTTGTCCGCGATGGCCGGGTTACCGGCGATGGCCTCCTCGACGGCGACGGTCAGGGCGCCCTCGTCGGAGACGACCTTCAGGCCGCGCTTGTCGACGACCTCGTCCGGGGTGCCCTCGCCCGCGAGGACGCCCTCGATGACCTGGCGGGCCAGCTTGTCGTTGAGGTCGCCGTCGGCCACGAGCCGGGTGACCCGAGCGACCTGCTGCGCGGTGATGGGCAGCTCGTCCAGGGCCTTGCCGGTCTCGTTGGCGTGGCGGGCCAGCTCGCCCATCCACCACTTGCGCGCGGACGCCGCGTCGGCGCCCTCCTCGATCGTCGCGACGATCAGGTCGAGGGCACCGGCGTTGAGGATCGCCTGCATGTCGGTCGCGGAGACGCCCCACTCCTCGCGCAGCCGGTTGCGGCGCACGAGGGGCAGCTCCGGCAGCGCGGCGCGCAGTTCCTCGACCCACTCGCGCGGGGGCGCGACCGGGACCAGGTCCGGCTCGGGGAAGTACCGGTAGTCCTCGGCCTCTTCCTTCACCCGGCCCGAGGTCGTCGAGCCCGTGTCCTCGTGGAAGTGACGGGTCTCCTGGATCACCGTGCCGCCGTTGTCCAGGACCGCGGCGTGGCGCTGGATCTCGAAGCGGCAGGCACGCTCGACGGAGCGCAGCGAGTTGACGTTCTTGGTCTCACTGCGCGTGCCGAACTTGTCGGCGCCCTTGGGCATCAGCGACAGGTTCACGTCACAGCGCATCTGGCCCATCTCCATGCGGGCCTCGGAGACGCCGAGCGCACGGATCAGCTCGCGCAGCTCGCGCACATACGCCTTCGCCACCTCGGGCGCGCGCTCGCCGGCACCCACGATCGGCTTGGTGACGATCTCGATGAGCGGGATGCCGGCACGGTTGTAGTCCAGCAGGGAGTGGGACGCACCGTGGATACGGCCGGTGGCGCCGCCGACGTGGGTCGACTTGCCGGTGTCCTCCTCCATGTGGGCGCGCTCGATCTCCACGCGGAAGGTCTCGCCGTCCTCCAGCTGCACGTCGAGGTAGCCGTTGAAGGCGATCGGCTCGTCGTACTGGGAGGTCTGGAAGTTCTTCGGCATGTCCGGATAGAAGTAGTTCTTCCGGGCGAAGCGGCACCACTTAGCGATCTCGCAGTTCAGTGCGAGACCGATCCGGACCGCGGACTCCACGCCGATCGCGTTGACGACCGGGAGCGAGCCGGGCATGCCGAGGCAGGTGGGGCAGGTCTGCGAGTTCGGCTCGGCGCCGAGCGCCGTCGAACAGCCGCAGAACATCTTGGTCTTGGTGCCGAGTTCGACATGGACCTCGAGGCCCATGACGGGGTCGTACGACGCCAGCGCGTCCTCGTACGACACCAGGTCGGTCAGGGTGGTCACGGTGAAACTTCCCTCTCAGCCCAGCAGGACGTCGTCGTCGCCCAGCCGCTTCAGCTCGCGGACGAGAAGGGCGAGACCGGTGACGATGGCGGCGGCGGACACGGCGGCGTCGATCAGGCGCAGCGTGTCGTGCTCGCGGCGGGCCTTCTTGACCTGCTTCGCGATGCCGAACGCGCCATAGGCGGTGGTGGCCATGGACAGGTACGTACCGGACTTGGACTGCTTGAAGCCCTTGGCCTTGGACAGTGCCTTACTCACAGCGACGGAGCCTCCTCGAGAAGCGGGTGTCCCCACTGTTCCACGAAGGCGGCCTCGACGGCAGCGCCGACCTTGTACAGTCGGTCGTCCTTCATCGCCGGGGCGATGATCTGCAGACCGACCGGGAGGTTGTCCTCCGGCGCGAGGCCGCAGGGCAGCGACATGGCGGCGTTGCCGGCCATGTTGACCGGGATGGTGCACAGGTCCGCCAGGTACATCGCCATCGGATCGTCGGCGCGCTCGCCGATCGGGAAGGCGGTGGTGGGGGTCGTGGGCGACACGATCACATCCACCTGCTCGAACGACTTCTCGAAGTCGCGGGTGATGAGCGTACGGACCTTCTGGGCGGACCCGTAGTACGCGTCGTAGTAGCCGGAGCTGAGGGCGTACGTGCCGAGCATGATGCGGCGCTTGACCTCGGGACCGAAGCCCGCCTCACGGGTGAGGGAGGTGACCTCCTCGGCGGAATGCGACCCGTCGTCGGCGACACGCAGGCCGTAGCGCAGACCGTCGAAACGGGCGAGGTTGCTCGAGCACTCGCTCGGGGCGATCAGGTAGTACGCGGCCAGCGCCAGGTCGAAGGAGGGGCAGTCCAGCTCGACGATCTCGGCGCCCAGCTCCTTGAGGAGCGCGACGGACTCGTCGAAGCGCTGCACGACACCGGCCTGGTAGCCCTCGCCGCGGAACTGCTTGACGACACCGATGCGCATGCCTTGCACGGAGCCGTTGCGCGCGGCCTCGACGACCGGCGGCACCGGGGCGTCGATGGAGGTGGAGTCGAGCGGGTCGTGTCCGGCGATGACCTCGTGCAGGAGGGCTGCGTCCAGAACCGTACGGGCGCAGGGGCCGCCCTGGTCGAGGCTGCTGCTGAAGGCGACCATGCCGAAGCGGGAGACGGCGCCGTACGTGGGCTTGACGCCGACCGTGCCGGTGACGGACGCGGGCTGGCGGATGGAGCCGCCGGTGTCGGTGCCGATGGCGAGGGGGGCCTGGAAGGAGGCCAGCGCGGCGCTCGACCCACCGCCGGAGCCACCGGGGATACGGGTGAGGTCCCAGGGGTTGCCGGTGGGCCCGTAGGCGCTGTTCTCGGTGGAGGACCCCATGGCGAACTCGTCCATGTTGGTCTTGCCGAGGATGACCACGTCGGCGGCCTTCAGCCGCTTGGTGAGCGTGGCGTCGTACGGCGGGATCCAGCCCTCGAGGATCTTCGAACCGACCGTCGTCGGAACGCCCTCGGTGGTGAAGATGTCCTTGAGCGCCAGCGGCACGCCGGCCAGCGGGCCGAGCTTCTCGCCGCGCTCGCGCTTCTCGTCGACGGCGCGGGCCTGTGCCAGGGCACCCTCGCGGTCGACGTGCAGGAAGGCGTGCACCTTCTCGTCGATGGCCTCGATACGGGCCAGGTGGGCCTCGGTGACCTCGACGGCCGTGAGCTCGCCGGAAGCGATCTTCTCGGCGGTCTCGGCGGCGGTGAGCCGGATGATGTTGTTCTTGTCCGTCATGACGGGCTACTCCTCCCCCAGGATCTGCGGCACCTTGAAACGCTGCTGCTCCTGGGCCGGGGCGCCGGAAAGCGCCTGCTCGGGGGTGAGCGAGGGACGGACCTCGTCCGCGCGCATGACGTTCGTCAGCGGAAGCGGGTGAGAGGTCGGCGGTACGTCTTGGTCGGCGACCTCGCCGACGCGGGCGACCGCGCCGATGATGTCGTCGAGCTGGCCTGCGAAGTGCTCGAGCTCTTCGGGCTTCAGCTCCAGACGCGCCAGCCGGGCGAGGTGGGCGACCTCCTCGCGCGTGATGCCAGGCATGCAGCGATCCTCTGGGGTGAGAGTGTGTGGTTTGGGCTCAATCCTATGGCGCGGGGCCATGTGCCCGTGAAACGGATTCCCGGCGGTGCGGATGTGACCCGCACCGCGCGCGGTCGGACGGCGGAGAACAGCACGGCCGAAGGCGTCGCCCCTGAGGCCCTTGAAGGTGAGGTGGGCGACATCGCCGTCCGGTTTACCGGGCACGCCGCAAACCGGCGACGGAGGGCGGCCCCATCCGGCCCGGGTCGGAGCGAGGCTAGCCGACCCGCCCCGGATCGTCCGCGGCAGCCGCGGGCAGCGCGGCCTTCGGGCGTTGCCAGCCCCTCGATCCCCGTGCCAGCAGCCACGCCGTGGTCTTCTCCGGCGGCATCGCGGCGGCGACCAGCCAGCCCTGGACCGCGTCGCATCCCAGGTCCCGCAGCCGCTCCCACGTCTCGTCGTCCTCGACCCCCTCCGCGACGACGAGCAGTCCCAGCGAGTGCGCGAGGTCCACGGTGCAGCGCACGATCTCCGCGTCCTGGGCGTCCACGGCCAGCCGGGCCACGAACGACCGGTCGATCTTCAGTTCGCTCACCGGCAACCGCCGCAGATGCACCAGCGACGAGTACCCGGTACCGAAGTCGTCCAGCGACATCTTCACACCGTGCCCGGCCAGCCCGGCCAGCGTGTCCGCGGCCCGCTGCGGGTCCTCCAGGAGCACATGCTCCGTTATCTCCAGCTGCAGCGCCCCCGCCGGGACGCCGTGCCGCGCCAGCCGCGCGGCCACCGCGCCCGCGAAGCCCGGCGTGTGGACGTCACGCGGGGAGACGTTGACGGCCACCGGGACCTTCAGACCCTGCGCGCGCCACCGCGCCACCTGGCCCAGCGCCGTCTCCAGCACGTACTCCGTCAGGTGTGGCATCAGCCCGGACGACTCCGCGATCGCGATGAACTCGTCCGGCGGCACCTTCCCACGCTCGGGGTGCATCCACCGCACGAGCGCCTCGAGACCGGCGACCTGTCCGTCGAAGCGGACCTTCGGCTGGTAATGCAGCTCCACCTCGTGCGCGTCCAGCGCACGCCGCAGATCCCCCAGCAGCCCGAGCCGGTCAGGCGTGTTCGAGTCCCGCTTGGACTCGTACACCTCCACCCCCGTACGGTCCCGCTTCGCCTGGTACATGGCGACGTCGGCCCGCCGCAGCAGCCCCTCCGCGTCGAGAGCGTGGTCGGGGAAGACAGCGACGCCCGCGCTGGCCTCCAGTACGAGCGTGAGCCCGTCCAGGTCGAGCGGTGAGCCCAGCGCGGCCACCAGGTTGCGGGCCGCCCGTGACGCGGACGTCGCGGAGTCCGCGACGGGCAGCAACACGGCGAACTCGTCGCCGCCGAGCCGCGCGGCCTCCGCCCCGCGGGGCAGCGCCAGTCGCAGCCGCTCGGCGATCTGCAGCAGCAGCCGGTCACCGGCGAGATGACCGAGCGTGTCGTTCACGGAGCGGAAACGGTCGAGGTCAATCAGCATCAGGGCGGATCGCGCCCCGATCCGCTCTGCGTCGTCGAGCGCCGTCCAGGTGCGCTCCAGCAGCCACTGCCGGTTGGGCAACCCGGTCAGCGGGTCGCGCAACTGCTCCTCGGCTCGGGCACGGGCTATCCACAGGGTGGAGTCGAGGGCGATGAGCGGGACGGAGAACAGCGGCAACAGGATGGGAAGCGTCGCGGCGACGACGCAGAGCAGTGGCGCAATTCCGAGCAGCGCGACGGCGACGAGGCCCTGCCTGACCAGCGCGGTGCGGGCGACGGTCGGCAGTCCGCCGATGCGGGGCGCGTTCAGGTACCACACCAGCAGCCGGGTCACCGCGAGGTACGCGGCGGCGGCGAGGATGATCTCGGGTACGGCGGCGACGGTCCAGCTCTGTGGGTCCCAAGGCGTCTCGACGGTCGGGACGCGTCCGAAGGCGGCCAGGACGAGCGCCGCTGCGCCGATGCCGAGGATGTCGACCGCGCCGTGCAGGACGCCCTGCCGCCAGCAGCCCAGCCGGACGACGCCGACGAGTACGACGACCGTGAGGCTGACCATTCCGGCGGGCACCCAGCCGTACAGCAGCAGGACGGCGAGGGTCAGGGCGGCGCCCGAGCCCGTGCCGCCCCACCAGCGGGCGCGGCCGAGGGCGACCAGGTGGCCGACGATGATGCCGGTGAGGACGGCCAGGGACCAGCCGACCGTGCCGGACGGGAAGAGCGCGTGGTGTCCGCCGAACGCGTGGTAGAAACCGGCGCCGAGGAACAGCCCGGCCGCCGCGAGCACCACCCCGGGCAGCACGGGCCGGGACGGCTGCCCTCCGTCGTCGTGGCCGGGCGGCCCGGACGGGTGCCCGGCGGCGAGCGGACCGGTCCCGGGGGCTCCCCCGGGCAGGGGTCCGGCGCCCACGGCGGCCCTCGGTGCCCCTCCCGGTGAAGAGGGTCCGGGGGCGACCCCCGGCACGGCACTTCGGCCGTCCGCGCCCACACGCTCCGGCAGCCGCGCTGCCCGGCGGCCCGCACGCCAGGCACCGGACATCCGGCGCAAGCGCAACCATGAGTCCGGGGCGGCGCTCTCGGTCCGATCCATTCCCGTCCCTCTCACAGCCGGCGGTGCCGACGCCACGCGGCCCGATGCCCGACGAACCGTCCACCGCACCGTGCCTGACAGCCCACCACGCGTTCGGGCACGGTAGGCGCACACCCTCAACAGTAGGCCGCAGCAGGCTTCCACGGGCAGCGGTCGCCGACGGTTGCCTCAATGCGCCCCGGTCACCCGGATGCATCTGGTATGCGCCGAACAAGTGACCTTCGTCCGCTACTCCCCTGTCGGAAGCGCCACTTCGCTGGCCGCCTCCGGTCCTTGTTCCAACAGGACGGTGAAACCGTCCTCGTTGAGAACCGGAACCTTCAACTGCATTGCCTTGTCGTACTTCGAACCAGGATTCTCGCCCACGACGACGAAGGATGTCTTCTTCGAAACAGAACCGGTCACTTTCGCGCCACGGTTCTGCAGTGCCTCCTTCGCACCGTCACGGGTGAACTGTTCGAGGGTGCCGGTGACCACGACGGTGAGCCCCTCCAGCGGACGCGGGCCCTCCTCCTCGCCGGAGCCCTCTTCCTCCAGCCGTACTCCGGCGGCCTTCCACTTGCGGACGATCTCCCGGTGCCACTCCTCGGCGAACCACTGCTTCAGGGAGGCGGCGATGATCGGGCCGACCCCGTCGGTGCTCGCCAGTTCCTCCTCGGTGGCCTGCTCGATGCGGTCGACGGAGCGGAACTCACGGGCGAGGGCCTGTGCCGCCACCGGCCCGACATGCCGGATGGAGAGCCCGTTGAGGAAGCGGGCGAGCGGACGCGCCTTGGCCTCCTCGATGTTCCTGAGCAGCGCCAGCGTGTTCTTCTTCGGCTCGCCCTTCTGGTTGGCGAAGACCGTGACGATCTTCTCCTTGCCCGTCTTGGGATCGTGCTTGGGCAGGCCGCTGTCCTGGTCGAGGACGTACGCCTTGATGGGAAGCAGCTTCTCCACGGTGAGGTCGAAGAGATCACCCTCGTCGACGAGCGGCGGATCGACCGGCTCCAGGGGGCGGGTGAGGGCGGCCGCCGCCACGTCGCCGAAGTGCTCGATGTCGAGGCACTCCCGGCCCGCCAGGTAGGAGACGCGCTCCCTCAACTGAGCCGGGCAGGTACGGGCGTTGGGGCAGCGCAGGTCGATGTCGCCTTCCTTCATGGCCCGCAGGGGCGTCCCGCACTCCGGGCACTCGGCGGGCATCACGAACTCGCGCTCAGTGCCGTCCCGCAGGTCCACGACCGGTCCGAGGATCTCCGGAATCACGTCACCGGCCTTGCGAAGCACCACCGTGTCACCGATGAGAACGCCCTTGGCCTTGACCACGTCCTGGTTGTGCAGGGTGGCGAACTCGACCTCGGAACCGGCCACCGTGACCGGTTCGACCTGCGCGTACGGGGTGACTCGGCCGGTACGCCCGACCCCCACCTTGATGTCGATCAGCTTGGTGTTGACCTCTTCGGGCGCGTACTTGTAGGCGATCGCCCAGCGGGGTGCACGAGCCGTGGAGCCGAGACGGCCCTGAAGCCGGATCTCGTCGAGCTTGACCACGACTCCGTCGATCTCGTGCTCCACGGAGTGGCGGTGCTCGCCGAAGTACGCGATGAACTCCCGTACGCCGTCGAGGTCGTCGACCACCTCGTTGTGCCTGGCGGTGGGAAGACCCCAGGACTGCAGCAGTTCGTACGCCTCGGAGAGGCGGGTGAGGCCGTCCTTGAAGCCCTCAAGGGCGCCGATGCCGTGCACCACCATGTACAGCGGGCGGGTGGCCGTGATGCGCGGGTCCTTCTGGCGCAGGGAACCCGCCGCTGCGTTCCGCGGGTTGGCGAAGGGCTTGTCGCCGCCTTCCACCAGACGGGCGTTCAGCTCCTCGAACTTCTCCATCGGGAAGTAGACCTCGCCGCGGATCTCCACGAGGTCGGGGACACGGTCACCCTTGAGGCGATCCGGAATACCCGCGATCGTCCGCACATTGGGGGTGATGTCCTCTCCGGTGCGGCCGTCGCCACGGGTCGCCGCGCGCGTGAGGCGGCCGTGCTCGTACGTCAGGTTGACCGCGAGACCGTCGACCTTGAGCTCGCACAGGAAGTGGTAGCCGGAGGTGCCGACCTCCTTGACGATGCGGTCGGCCCAGGCGGCGAGTTCCGCGTCATCGAACGCGTTGTCGAGGGAGAGCATGCGCGCGCGGTGCTCGACGGCCGTGAACTCCGTCGCGTAGGCCCCCGCGACCTTCTGGGTCGGCGAGTCGGGGGTGCGCAGCTCGGAATACTGCTCCTCCAGCGATTCCAGGGAACGCAAGAGCCGGTCGAACTCCGCGTCACTGATGACGGGAGCGTCCTTCACGTAGTACCGGAAGCGGTGCTCCTCGATCTGCTCAGCGAGCTGCGCGTGCTGCTCCCGCGCCTCGGCGGGCACCGTCGTCTCCGCTTGCTTGTCGCCGGCCACCGTGTTGTCCTCCCGTTACTCAGGGTTGTCAGCGAGGGATCTCGCCGCCCGGACGCAGTGGGCGAGCGCCCTGCGCGCGTAGTCCGGGGAAGCGCCCGCGAGCCCGCACGTCGGCGTGAGCGTGACCGCTTCCGCGAGAAGCCCCGGATGCAGCCCCAGCCTGCGCCACAGCGTCCTGACACCCATGACGCTACCGGCAGGGTCTGACAATGGGCCGTCCGTGCCCGGGACGACGCCGGCGAAGAGCCGGGTGCCCCCTTCCACCGCCTCACCGATCACGTCGTCGTCACGTTCGGTGAGGAGTGAGAAGTCGAAGGAGACCGCGGCGGCCCCCGCCCTGCGGAGGAGGGCGAACGGCACGTCAGGGGCGCACGAGTGCACCACGACCGGGCCGTCGGCGTGCACGCCGACGACGTCCCTCAGCGTGGCCTCGACGATCTGCCGGTCGACGGCCCGGTGGGTCCGGTAGCCGCTCGCGGTCCTCACCTGCCCGCGCAGTACGGAGGTGAGCGACGGCTCGTCGAGCTGCAGGACGAGCCCGGCACCGGGCACGCGCCGCCGCACCTCGTCGAGGTGGAGGCGCAGCCCCTCGGTGAGCGATCCGGCGAGGTCGCGGCAGGCGCCGGGGTCGGAAAGGGCGGCCTCGCCGCTCTTCAGCTCGAGCGCCGCGGCCAGCGTCCAGGGCCCGACGGCCTGGACCTTCAGCGGCCCTTCGTACCCTTGTGTGAACTCCTCCAGCGCGTCGAGGTCCTCGCCGAGCCAGGAGCGGGCCCGCTTGGTGTCCCGCCCCGGCCTGTCCCCGAACCGCCAGCCGCTGGGCTCCACGCGCGCGTACAGGTCGACGAGCATCCCGGCGGTCCGCCCGATCATGTCCGCACCGGGCCCACGGGCCGGCAACTCGGCAAGAAACGGGAAATCCTCGAAGCTTCCGGTGACGGTCTTGGCCGCCTCCCGCGCATCCCCGCCGGGCATGGACCCGACCCCGGTGGCGGCACCGAACCTGAACTGGCTGTTTTCGCTCACCCCGGAAGCCTACGGAACCCTCCGGGGGTGGGGCCGTTCCAGGGGTGCCGTCTGGAACGGCCCCAGGGTCTCCCGTTCGACTCAGGCCGGTCAGGGAGCGGCGCCGGGCGAGCCCGGCATGACCCGAAGCGAGACGCCCCGGGACGTCAGCCGCCCGGGCGTACCGTCAGATCGTTGACCTCCGCGTCCCGCGGCAGGTCCAGGGACATCAGGATCGTCGTCGCCACCGACTCGGGGTCGATCCACTGGGACGGGTCGTACGGCTTGCCCTCCTGCTGGTGCACCTTGACCTGCATCGGACTCGCGGTGCGGCCCGGGTAGACCGAGGTGACCCGCACGCCGTTCGCGTGCTCCTCGATGCGCAGGGAGTCCGCGAGGGCCTTCAGGCCGTGCTTGGAGGCCGCGTACGCCGACCACGACGCGTGGGCGTTCAGGCCCGCACCCGAGTTCACGAACACCACATGGCCGCGTGCGGCACGGAGCTGGGGCAGGAAGTGGCGGGTCAGCTCGGCGGGGGCGATCAGGTTGACGTTGAGCTGGTGGTGCCAGGACTTCGGGGTCAGCTCGCCCACCGGGCCCAGGTCGACCACTCCCGCGATGTGCAGGAGCGAGTCCACCCGGTCCGGCAGGGTCTGGTGCGAGAAGGCCCAGGACAGCTTGTCCGGGTCCCCGAGGTCGCCCACCAGGGTCTTCGCCCCGGGGAACTCCGCCGCCAGCTCCTTCGCCCTCCCCGCGTCGCGCGCGTGCAGGACGAGGTCGTCCCCGCGCGCGTGCAAACGGCGGGCCACGGCCGCGCCGATGCCGGAGCCGGCTCCGGTGATCACATGTGTAGCCATACCCGCCATGCTCGCACCAGGGGGCTCACGGACGGCTATCGGATCCCGTGCGACTCCTCCAGATACGCCAGCGCCCCCACCGGCTCCTCGGCGAAGAACACCAGTTCCGCGAGCGGCCGCGGCAGGAAGCCCTCGTCCTCCATGCGCCGGAACTGCTCCTTCAGACCGTCGTAGAAGCCCGCCGTGTTCAGGAGGACCACCGGCTTGTCGGTGTGTCCGTGCTTCTTCAGCTCCAGGATCTCGGTCGCCTCGTCGAGCGTTCCGGTCCCGCCGACCATGATCACGACCGCGTCGGCCTTCTCCAGGAGCAGCCTCTTGCGCTCGGCGAGGTCCTTCGCGACCACCATCTCGTCGACGCCCGCCCGGGCCTTGGCCTCCAGGAACTCGACGGACACGCCCAGCAGCCTGCCGCCTGCCTCTTCCACTCCGTCGGCTACCACCTTCATCAGTCCGACGTCGGAACCGCCCCACACCAGGGTGTGCCCGCCCTTGCCCAGCAGGGCGGCGAACTCACGCGCGGGGCGTGTGTAGCGGTCGGCGAGGTCGGCGGCGGAGAGGAAGACACAGATATTCATGCCGATACCGTACGCGGGAAGAACCAGGGGCCCGCGAGCGCTTCCCCGATATGACCGACGGACACACCATCATCATCGAGCAGGGCGACCGGCACGTGCGCGTGGTGCACGACGGACAGGTCCTCGCGGAGACCGACCGCCCCCTCGTACTGCGCGAGACCGGTTGTCCCGACCGGTACTACATTCCGGCCGAGGACGTACGCCTCGAACTGCTGACCCCTTCCGAGACCCACACCGTCTGCCCCTTCAAGGGCACAGCGTCGTACTGGTCCCTGCCGGACGCCGCCGACCTCGTCTGGGCGTATCCGGTCCCCAAGGCGGATGTCGCCCAGCTCAAGGACCACTTCTGCTTCTACGACGCGGAGGTGTCGTAACCGAGGAACGCCCTGGACTGCGGCAGTCTGCACAGATGGACAAGCAGACCATCTCTCGCGACGGCACCCGCATCGCGTACCGACGCACCGGACAGGGCCCGGCGGTCGTCCTCGTGAGCGGCGCGATGTCCACGGGCGCCACGGTGGCGCCCCTGGCCGCGCGCCTCTCCGACGACTTCGGCGTCATCGTGTACGACCGCCGGGGCCGCGGCGGGAGCGGTGACACGGCGCCGTACGCGGTGGCCCGCGAGGTCGAGGACCTCGCGGCGCTCATCGAGGCCGCCGGCGGCGAGGCATCGCTCTACGGCATCTCGACGGGCGGTGCGCTGGCACTGGAGGCGGCGGCCTGCGGGCTGCCGGTCCGCCGGGTCGCCGTCTACGAAACGCCGTTCGCCGACTACGGGGGCGGCGCCGGCGAGCGAGCCGAGTACACCCGGAACCTCACCGAAGCACTGGCCCAGGGCCGGCGCGGGGACGCGGTCGCCCTGTTCCTCGGGCTCACCGGCCTTGCTCCGGAGATGATCGCGAACGCCCGCCGGTCACCCATGTGGGCGGGCATGGAGGCGCTCGCGCCGACCCTCGCTTACGACAACGCCGTGATGGGCGACGGTCTGGTGCCCCGGTACCGACTGGCCTCGGTCACCGTTCCCGTCCTGGCCATCGCAGGCGACGCGAGTCCCCCGTGGCTGCGCCGGGCGAGCGAGGCGGTCGCGGACGCGGCGCCCGAGGGCCGCTACCACGTCCTGGAGGACCAGAACCACATGGTGGAACCGCAGGCGCTCGCCCCGGTGCTGGCGGAGTTCTTCGGGGCCTGACACCCCGGGGTGCCCGGCAGCGCACGTGCCGGGCCGTTCGTCACATCGCCACTTCGGCCACACGTCCCATCGCGGGGCCCGTCGGCCGGGACAGGTGAGCGTAGGAGGGCAGGGGAACCATGCCGGCGACCGGATCGTGGCGGATGCGGTCGGCCGGCAGCCCGAGACCGGACAGCCGCCAGACCACCGAGGTGACCATCGCGGGCGGGCCGCTGACGTAGGCGACGTGCTCGGACCAGTCCCCGTGCCGGGCCATCGCCTCGGCCACCGAGCCGTCCGCGGACGCCCCCGGGCCCTCGTCGATCACCGGGACCACCCGCAGCCAGGGGCAACGGTTCTCCAACCGGGCCAGGGCCTGCGCGTCGTACAGCTCCTCGGCGGTGCGGACACCGAGGAAGAGGTGGGCTCTACGGCCCGGCGCGCGCCGCAGGGCCAGTTCCTCCAGCAGCGCCCGGCCGGTGGCCCATCCGGTGCCGCCGGCCACGATGAGCACGTCCCGCTTCAGGTCGTCCTCCAGGGTTGCCGTGCCCTGCGCGGGGCCGAGGCGCAGCGTGTCGCCGACGCGGGTCCGCAGGGTCAGGGCGTCGCTCACGCCGCCCGGACCGGTGCGGCGGACATGGAACTCCAGTTCGCCGTCCACTGCGGAGGCGCCTGCGAACGTGTAGGGGCGCCAGGTGTGCGGCAGCAGCGGGGATTCGAGGGTCGCGTACTGGCCGGGCCGATACGGGTACGGCTCCGCGGTGCGCACCCGGAGCACCGCGAGGTCCGGGCGGCGCAGCTGGTGGGACGTCACCGTGCCGTGCCACGCGGGCGGTTCGGCCAGCGCGCTGTTCGAGCCCGCCACCATGCCCGCGGCGGCGAAACGCACCATGCGCAGCCACGCCCGCTCCACCCCCTCGTCGAGCCGGCCGCCGGAGCACCGGTACAGCCCCTCGGCGAGCGCGGACTCGAACACCTGGAAGTGCACGGGCTGCACGCCGAGCTTGCGGTGGTCACGGCCCAACTGGGTGCAGAACGCGGTCACTTCATCAGGCTTGTGCAGGTGCTCGATCAGGTACCAGAAGGCCCGCTCCAGGTGAGCCTTCTGGAACTCCATCGACTCGGGGAAAAGCTGCCGCAGATAGGGGTGCCGCTCGAACATGGCGTCGTAGAGGTGGGCGATGAGTTCACCGAACGGGGTGATGGCGGCCAGGTTCTGGACGATGAGTTCCTGGTCGGCGGCCCCGTCGTAGGCGTCGTACGAGGGGGCACTCGCCTTCTCCACACCACGGGACGGGGCGAGCATCTGGTCACGCAGGCGCATCGCGTCCCGTCGCGCCAGCAGCGCGTGGTACTCGGCGCCCTTCCTGCTGTCCCTCGTCCTGTTGCCGTTGTCCATGATCGTGCTCTCCTCACGGCCGCACCGCCTCGGGATCTCGTCCGTGGCAGTCATCAGCGAGTCTTCCTCGCGCACATGCCACATACGGCGCCGTCCCGGCGGGCCGTGGCCGCGGCGCGGACGGCGAGGGCGGGAGTGGCGGGGCAGGGCATGGCGCGGCTTCCTATCTGCGGGTATAGGGCACCGCCCGCGCCCACGCCGAACCGCCGCTTGTGGCGGCGACGACGGTGAGTGGTGGGCAGGACGGCGGCATCCTCCGGCGGGCAGCCGGAGGGCGCGCTGCTATTACATCGCCGAGTCGGACCCTGAGGACCCGTCCAAAGAGCCCTTTCACCAGGCAAAAGGTCCCGATGATCAAGGACTTTCGGCCCTGGCGTCAGATGATCGCTTCACCTTGTCCGCCGTAGTCGCGGCTTCCCCGCCTCGAACTGGCGCTCGCGCTCGTCATCGTCCGGAAGCACCCGTCGGAGGAGTCCGCGAAACCCGGCTCCATACCCGGGTGCCCGAAGATGGCACAGTTCCTGGACCAGGACAAGGCCCAGCGGTGAATGGCGGGTTGCCACCCGGTGACGTTTTGGGAGCACGGGTCCACGGGCGGCCCGCGGCCCGTGTCACACCGCCGAGGCCGCGCCCTCCGCACGGACCGTGGACGCGATGGTGGCGGAGCCGACCACGCGCGTGCCGTCGTAGAGAACGATCGCCTGGCCGGGGGCCACTCCGCGGACCGGCTCGGTGAAGCGCAAGCTGAGGCCGCCGGCGACCGGCTCGGCGGTCACCTCCGTCTCGCCGCCGTGGGCGCGGAGCTGGGCCGTGTAGGTGCCGGGGCCGGTCGGGGGCGCCCCGCACCAGCGGGGCTTGATCGCGGTCAGGGCGGTGACGTCCAGGGAGGACGCCGGGCCGACCGTCACCGTGTTGGTGACCGGGGAGATGTCCAGGACGTAGCGGGGCTTGCCGTCGGGCGCGGGGGTGCCGATCCTCAGGCCCTTGCGCTGGCCGATCGTGTAGCCGTACGCGCCCTCGTGCGTGCCCAGCCTGGTGCCGGACTCGTCGACGATGTCGCCCTCCGCCCTGCCGAGCCGCTGGGCGAGGAAGCCCTGGGTGTCGCCGTCCGCGATGAAGCAGATGTCGTGCGAGTCGGGCTTCTTGGCGACCGCGAGGCCGCGGCGCTCGGCCTCCGCGCGGATCTCGTCCTTCGTGGTGAGCGTGTCGCCGAGCGGGAACATCGCGTGCGCGAGCTGCTTCTCGTCGAGCACGCCGAGGACGTAGGACTGGTCCTTCGCCATGTCGGAGGCTCGGTGCAGTTCGCGCGTGCCGTCGTCGAGCGTGACGATCTTGGCGTAATGGCCGGTGCAGACCGCGTCGAAGCCCAGGGCGAGGGCCTTGTCGAGCAGCGCCGCGAACTTGATCTTCTCGTTGCATCGCAGACAGGGGTTCGGGGTGCGCCCGGCCTCGTACTCGGCGATGAAATCCTCCACCACGTCCTCGCGGAACCGCTCGGCGAGGTCCCACACGTAGAAGGGGATGCCGATGACGTCCGCGGCGCGGCGGGCGTCGCGCGAGTCCTCGATGGTGCAACAGCCCCGCGCGCCCGTGCGGAACGACTGCGGGTTCGCGGAGAGCGCGAGGTGGACGCCGGTGACGTCGTGGCCCGCTTCGGCGGCGCGGGCAGCGGCGACGGCGGAGTCGACCCCGCCGGACATGGCGGCGAGGACACGGAGGGGGCGCTGCGGGGTCTCAGTCATAACCCTTCCAGGGTACGGGGCCGGGGGAACCGGGGCGCGAGAGTATCCGTTGACTGCCATATGGGGGATCGGAAAGTGGTGAGGGACGGCGACCGGCGGCTGGGTCGGCGGGCGCTGATCGTCGGGGGCACAGCCGCCGCGGTGGGTACGGCCGCTCTGGCCCGGGAGGGGCTGGCGCACCTGTGGTGGCGGCTGCCCGGTGTCGAGAAGCCCCGAGTGGAGGGCGCGGTCGACTTCCGGGGAGCGCAGTGGGTGGCGGCGTCGCCGGCGAATCTGCGCCGCGCCGACCGGCCCGCCGACTACCGCATAGACCGGGTGGTCATCCATGTCACACAAGGCGGTTACCGCAGCGCGGTGAAGGTGTTCCAGGACCCTGCGCACGGCGCGGCGGCGCATTACATCGTGCGTGCGGACGGCCATGTCACCCAGATGATCCGCGAGCTGGACGTGGCGTTCCACGCGGGCAACCGGCAGTTCAACGAACGCAGCGTCGGCATCGAGCACGAGGGCTACGTGGAGCGCGCCGCCTCCTTCACGGACGCGATGTACGCGGCGTCGGCGCGGCTCACGGCCGGGATATGCGGGCGGTACGGCATACCGGTGGACCGCGAGCACGTCATCGGGCACGACGAGGTGCCGGGCACGGACCACACGGATCCGGGGCCGCACTGGGACTGGGACCGGTACCTACGGTCCGTACGGCGGGAGAGGGCCGCGACGGCGTAGCGCCTGTGCCGTCAGCTCAGCCCCGCGCTCCGAGCCCGTTCCACGGCGGGGCCGATCGCCTTGGCGACCGCCTCGACGTCGGCCTGCGTGGACGTGTGGCCGAGGGAGAAGCGGAGGGTGCCGCGGGCGAGGTCCGGGGCGGCGCCGGTGGCGAGGAGGACGTGGCTCGGCTGGGCCACACCGGCCGTGCAGGCGGAGCCGGTGGAGCACTCGATGCCCTGCGCGTCCAGCAGCAGGAGCAGGGAGTCGCCCTCGCAGCCCGGGAAGGTGAAGTGCGCGTTGGCCGGGAGCCGGTCCACCGGGTCCCCGCCCAGGATCGCGTCCGGTACCGCGGTACGGACCGCGTCGATCAGGTCGTCGCGCAGGGCGCCGATCTCACGGGCGAACCACTCGTGCTGCTCGGCGGCGAGCCGTCCGGCGACCGCGAAGGAGGCGATGGCCGGAACGTCGAGGGTGCCGGAGCGTACATGGCGTTCCTGGCCGCCGCCGTGCAGCACGGGAACGGGGCTGTACTCGCGGCCGAGCAGCAGCGCGCCGATGCCGTACGGGCCGCCGATCTTGTGGCCGGAGACCGTCATCGCGGCGAGTCCGGAGGCCTCGAAGCCGACCGGGAGCTGCCCGAAGGCCTGGACCGCGTCGGCGTGCAGCGGCACACCGAACTCCGCTGCCACATCGGCGAGTTCGCGGACCGGCATGATCGTGCCGATCTCGTTGTTGGCCCACATCACGGTGGCGAGGGCGACGTCGTCAGGGTTGCGCGCGATGGCTTCACGCAGAGCCTCGGGGTGGACTCGGCCGCAGGCGTCGACGGGCAGGTACTCGACGGTGGCGCCCTCGTGCTCACCGAGCCAGTCGACGGCGTCGAGGACCGCGTGGTGTTCGACGGGACTGGCGAGAACGCGGGTACGGGCGGGGTCGGCGTCACGGCGGGACCAGTACAGGCCCTTCACGGCGAGGTTGTCGGCCTCGGTGCCGCCGGAGGTGAAGACGACTTCGCTGGGCCGGGCGCCCAGCGCTTCGGCGAGGGTCTCGCGGGCCTCTTCGGCGGTGCGCCTCGCTCGGCGGCCCGACGCGTGCAGCGAGGAGGCGTTGCCGGTGATGCCGAGCTGCGCGGTCAGGACCTCTGCCGCCTCGGGAAGCATCGGGGTGGTCGCTGCGTGGTCGAGGTATGCCATGGTGCGGCCGATTCTACGGGCCCACCCCCCGCGGCCTCAGCCCCGGAGGCGCCTGGAACCGGCGCACCCGGGGCCTCGGGCGGCTCCGCACGATGCCGCGCTTCCCGCAGGCGGTTCTAGAAGCTCCAGGAAACCGTGTCGTGCATCTGCATGAAGGCGAGCAGGACGACCAGGTCGGCGACGCCCAGGCCCAGCCCCAGGAGGGCACGACCCCGGCGCTCGGTGCCGCGCCGCAGGGCGACGGCCGCCAGGACGATGGCGAAGGGGCCCAGGAAGACGTTCAGGACGAGAAGGCCGACCAGGCCCAGGATGAAGGACGCGACGGCCATGCCGTCGGCGTCCTGCATGCCCGTCCGGCGGATCGGTGCGGCGGTGCCCTGAGTACGTGCTGCGGTGAGGTGCATGTGCGGTCAACTCCCGACGGTGCGTTGGCGTACGGCGGATCGGCCGGTGGCCGTGGACCAGGTCAGTTGGCCGACGTGTGCCGCTGGCGTCCGTGCCGCTCGCGGACCGCGAAGACCACCAGCCACACGCCGATGACGGCGGCGGAGACGAGGGTGAAGGAGAGCGGGGCCTGGGCCACGGTGCCCAGCACGGTGCCCAGCAGCAGGAGCGCGGCGACGAGGAACAGCATGGGACGGAATCCCCCTCCGAGATGTCCTTCTGGCACTTCGGTGAACGCCTGTGGCTACAAGTGTTCACTGACTGATGAGTCTAACGCTTCCGACGCCTTTCCAATTCCGGAGAACAGTTGTTAACTGCATGGCATGAGTCACACCCTCGGGCTCCGGCAGGCCCAGAAGCAGAAGACCCGACAGGCGCTCCTGGACGCCGCGTTGGGCCTGCTGGAGGAGCAGAGCCTGAGCAGCCTGGGTCTGCGCGAGGTCACCCGCGCGGTCGGCGTCGCCCCGACCGCCTTCTACCGGCACTTCCCCTCGATCGCGGACCTCGGTGTCGAACTGGTCGAGGAGGCTCTCGGCAGCCTCCATCCGATGATCGGGTCCACGGTCTCCGCGACCGGGAACAGTGACGAACGCAGCGCCCGCGCCGTCGACTTGATCGCCGGCCATGTCGACGCGTACCCGGCGCACGTACGGTTCATCGCGCGCGAGCGGCACGGCGGTGTCCAGCCGGTGCGGGAGGCGATCCGGCTGCAACTGGTGCGGTTCGCCGAGGAGGTGAAGGTCGCGCTGGCCGAGGACCCCGAGTCCGAGGGGTGGGGCGAGGAGGATCTGCTGATGCTGGCCGGTCTGTACGTCGACCAGATGCTGATGACGGCGTCCCAGTTCCTGGAGACGCTGGAGGCGTCCCCCGAGGAACGGGACCGGGTGGCCCGGGTGGCGACCCAGCGGCTTCGGCTGATCGGCATCGGCCGCCACCACTGGAAGGACTGACCGGACGGGCACCTCACCCCGGCAAACGGCCATGGGCGGCGCGTTCGTTCACCGAGCGCGCCGCCCACGTTTCACCCCCGCACCTCGTGCGGTTCAACCCAGCCTGACCCTCGCCAGCTGGCGGGACTGGGCGACCAGGCGGTCCGTGCTGTCCCACACCTCGGCGTCCTCCTCCAGGAAGCCGCCGGCGAGGTTGCGCGTGGTGATCGACACCCGCAGCGGGCCGGGTGCCGGACGCGACCGCACATGCACGGTCAGCTCAACGGTCGGCACCCAGCCGGAGAGCCCGAGTTCGAAGGCGGTGGGCGGCAGCGCGTCCACCGCGAGGAGCAGCGAGAGCGGGTCCGCGTCACGGCCGTCGGCGAGCCCGAACCAGGCCCTCATCTCGCCCTTCCCGGAAGGCGACCCGAGCACCCAGCCCAGCGTGGCGGGGTCGAGCTTGAGCATCAGCCGTTCGGTGATGGCCGAGCTGCCGGGCAGCGGCGTCGGAGCGTCCTCGGGGCCGAAGCAGTGCTCCATGGGCGGGAAGGTGGGCGGCTTCGCGCTTGTACGGACGTCGTCGGGCAGGGAGTCCAGCTCGCCGTAGGAAGCGAGGACCCGGATCCTTTCGACCTCGCGGCCCTCGTCGTCGCACTGGAAGAGGGACGCCTGACCGGTGGAGAGGGTACGGCCGGTGCGCACGACGTCCGTACGGACCACCGCGGGGCCCGGCTGGGACGCGGTGAGGTAGTGCGCGGAGATCGTGAACGGGTCGGAGTGCGGCAGGGCGTCCGCGAGGGCGCGACCGAGGACAGCCAGCAGATAGCCACCGTTCACCGCGTTGATGATCGTCCAGCCGGCCGAGAGGTCGATGTCGTAGAGGCCGGGTTCGCGGAGGGTGACCGCGGTGTCGCGGTCGAACTCACTGTCGCCGATCGTGGCGCGCGCGGCCTGTGCGGTATCTGCTTCTGACATGCCCGAACAGTACAACACGAAATTACCCAGCAGTAGCTTTTGTGATTCCGCCGACGGGACGTCCCGCTGAACCACCAGGGCCGGGTTTCCGCCCCCCCATAACCATGATTCTGGCAATTTCTTGGTAAGTGTCCGCACTCGTCCGCGACCGAACGCCGATGGAATCCCTCTCAAAGGACATACAGCTCTACCCGTCCGTTCACAGGAAGAACCGCACAGCCGATGAGCCTCACCGGAACGCCGTTCCTCTTCACGTCGGTCGCCCTGGTGGCGGTCGCCCTCATCCTGCCGCTGATCCTGTGGTCCCGGATCCGCGGCCCGATGGTCGTACGCCACGCCGTCCGCGTGCTGATGCTGCTGTTCACCCAGGTCACCGCGGTCACTCTGGTCTTCGTCATGGTCAACGACGCCAACAGCCTGTACGACAACTGGGCCGACCTGCTGGGCACGGGAAACCATGTGCAGCAGGCGGCCGACCTCGGCAAGGACGGCACCGGCGGGATCCAGATAAAGGCCCTGCCGAAGGTCAGGCAGACCTTCACGCAGGCCGACGGGCCGAGCATGCACGCGGCCGGCGGGGTGCGCGTCACCCAGCTCAAGGGCCGGGTGTCGGGCGTCGACGCCGAGGTCTACGTCTGGCTGCCCCCGCAGTACGACGACCCCGCCTACCGGAACAAGAAGTTCCCGGTCGTGGAGTTGCTGTCGGGCTATCCCGGTTCGGCGAAGGCGTGGTTCGGATCCCTGAAGGTGCACAGCCAACTGCTACCGCTGATGAAGAGCGGGCAGGTGGCACCGTTCATCCTGGTGGCACCGCGCACCAATCTCATCGCCAGGGTCGACACGGGCTGCGCGAACATCTCGGGCGCCGTGAACGCCGACAGCTGGCTCAGCATCGATGTGCCCAAGATGGTGACGGACAACTTCCGCGCCGAGTCCACGCCGGGCGGCTGGGCCGTCGCCGGCTACTCCGCGGGTGCGCACTGCGCGGCGAAACTCGTGGTCGCGCACCCCGACCGCTACCGGGCCGCGATCAGCCTGTCCGGCTACAACGACCCGATAGGCGAACGCAGCTCGCTCGCCGCGCGGAGCATCCGGCTGCGTCGGCAGAACAATCCCTACTTCCTGCTGAAGGGCTACCGCACCCCGCCCCGGATCTCGCTCTATCTCTCCGGCGAGTACGACGACGGCTACCAGGCGGCCGCGGCGCTGCAGCAGATCGCCAGGCCTCCGACGGTGGTGCGCGCGGTGCTGATCCCGCGCAGCGCCGGCGGCCACAGCATGGCCCTGTGGCGGCCGCAGATCCCCACGGTGTTCACCTGGCTCAGCCGGCAGCTGACAGGTCAGGCGACGGGAAGTCTTCCTCGGCCACATTGGAACGCCGGTTCCAGGCGCGCGGCGCTCGCCAGTGGAAGCGCATCGCGAGCAGGCGCAGTACGAAAGCAGTGACGACCGCGAGCCCGGAGGTGAGCGGGGTCAGCGCCTCGTAGCGGATACAGAGCGCGACCATCGCGGCGCCGACGATCGCGGGCACCGCATACAGGTCGCGGTCCCAGCGCAGCAGCGAAGGCACCTCGTTGGCGAGTATGTCGCGCAGCACACCGCCGCCCACGGCCGTGGCCATGCCCAGGACGGCGGACGAGGTGAGGCCGAGTCCGTAGTCGTGCGCCTTCGTCGTGCCGGAGACGCAGAACAGGCCGAGGCCGGCCGCGTCGAAGGCGTTGACCGCCCCCTGGATGCGCTCCACCTCCGGGTGGAGGAAGAAGACCAGGACGGTGGCCAGCAGCGGGGCCAGGAAGTAGCCGAGGTCCGTGAAGGCGGACGGCCGGGCGCCGATGACCAGGTCCCGGAACAGCCCGCCGCCCAGCGCGGTGACCTCGGCGAGCACGGCTATGCCGAAGACGTCGAAGTTCTTGCGCACGGCCAGCAGCGCGCCGGAGATCGCGAAGACGAAGATTCCGACGATATCGAGCGTGTGCTGGACGGAAGGGCTGAACAATTGCTGGAACACCCTCACATTCTCACCTATCGCAAGGCGTGCGCCTTACAAAGCAAGGCCAAGGCTGCGAATGGCCGGGAATGCCCAGCAGACACCGCGAGGGAGGCCGCCGCGGTGGCGATGGCCTCCCTCACTGTCGAACGGTGAGTCCTGGGAGTTGGTTCAGGACTCGGTGGAGCGGGACGACTCGGACGCGTCGGAGGATCCGGTGGCCTCCGTCGTCTCCTCGGAGGCGGTGGCCGCGTCCTCCGAAGCCGCGCCCTCCTCGGAAGCGGCAGGCGTCCCGGCCGAAGCGGCGGGCTTGTCCTCCGAAGCGGCGGGCTTGTCCTCCGAAGCGGCGGGCTTGTCCTCTGAAGCGGCGGGCTTGTCCTCGGCAGCGGCAGGCTTCTTCTCGGACTCGGCTTCCACCTCGGCCGCGACCGCCGCCGACGTCTCCGCCGACTGCGCCAGAACCTCGTCCGCCACCAGCTCGGCCGCCTCCTTCGCGGCCGACAGCAGGACAGTGTCCTGCGGTGCCTGGTCCTCGAAGTTCTCCGGGTGGTGACAGGCGACCCGCTGACCCGGCCTGAGCTCCACCAGCACGGGCTCGGTCGTCTTGCAGATCTCCGTCGCCTTCCAGCACCGGGTGTGGAAGCGGCAGCCGCTCGGCGGTGCGATCGGCGAGGGGACGTCGCCCCTGAGCAGGATGCGCTCGCTCTTGACGTTCTTCCGCTTCGGGTCCGGGATCGGGACCGCCGACATCAGCGCCTTGGTGTACGGGTGCATCGGCGCCCGGTACAGCGAGTCGCGGTCGGCCAGCTCCATGATCTTGCCGAGGTACATCACCGCGATCCGGTCCGAGACGTGCCGGACGACCGAGAGGTCGTGCGCGATGATCACGTACGTCAGGCCCAGTTCCTGCTGGAGGTCGTCGAGGAGGTTGACGACCTGCGCCTGGATAGACACGTCCAGCGCGGAGACCGGCTCGTCCGCCACGACCAGCTTCGGCTTGAGCGCGAGCGCGCGGGCGATGCCGATGCGCTGGCGCTGGCCGCCGGAGAACTCGTGCGGGTAGCGGTTGTAGTGCTCCGGGTTGAGGCCGACGCGCTCCAGGAGCTCCTGGACCGTCTTCTTGACCCCGCCCTCGGGCTTGACGCCCTGCAGCCGGAACGGCGCGCCGACGATCGTGCCGATGTTGTGGCGCGGGTTCAGCGACGAGTAGGGGTCCTGGAAGATCATCTGTACATCGCGGCGCAGCGGGCGCATCCCGCCCACACCGAGGTGCGTGATGTCCGTGCCCTCGAACTCGATCTTCCCGGAGGTCGGCTCGAGCAGCCGTGTGATCAGTCGGCCCATGGTCGACTTGCCGCAGCCTGACTCTCCCACGACGCCCAGGGTCTCCCCCGCTCGTACGTCGAAGGTCAGGCCGTCCACCGCCTGCACCGCCGCGACCTGCCGTTTGAACAGGCCCTTCCTGATCGGGAAGTGCTTGACCAGGCCATCGACCTTGAGCAGAGTTTCGCCCTTGGCGGGCTCAGGAGAGGTCGCCGGCGATTCCGACGCCTGCTGAGGGATCGTCATCTCGGGTCCTTTGGCGTCCGTCACAGCTTCGGCGCAATCTCTTCGTTCCAGATCCGCTCCCGCTCCTCGGCCGACATGTGGCAGGCAGAGAAGTGCCCGGAGCCGACCTCGCGCAGTTCGGGGCGCTCGCGGCGGGTGATGTTGTCCTTGGGGATGTCCGCGTACGGGCAGCGCGGGTTGAAGGCGCAGCCGCTCGGCAGATTGATGAGGCTGGGCGGGGAGCCCTTGACCGGCGTGAGCCGCTCGGTCTGCTCCCGGTCGATGCGCGGCATCGAGCCCAACAGCCCCCAGGTGTAGGGGTGTTCAGGCTTGGTGAAGACCTCGGCGGCGGGGCCGCGCTCGACGCAGCGGCCGCCGTACATGACGAGCAACTCGTCGGCCATCTCCGCGACGACACCGAGGTCGTGCGTGATCATGATGATGGCCGAGCCGAACTCCTTCTGCAGGTCGCGGAGCAGATCGAGGATCTGCGCCTGGACCGTCACGTCGAGGGCCGTGGTCGGCTCGTCGGCGATGAGTAGCTCGGGGTTGTTCACCAGAGCCATGGCGATCATCGCGCGCTGGCGCATACCGCCGGAGAACTCGTGCGGGTAGGCGTCGACCCGCTTGTCCGGCTGGGGAATTCCGACCCGGTCGAGCATCTCGATGGCGCGCTTGCGGGCGGTCTTCTTGTCGACGTCGTGGTGGACCCGGTAGGCCTCCACGATCTGCTTGCCGATCGTGTAGTACGGGTGCAGCGCGGACAGCGGGTCCTGGAAGATCATCGCCATCTCGCGGCCGCGCAGCTTGCGCACCTTGTCCGGGTCGGCGGAGAGCAGCTCGGTGCCGTCCAACCAGATCTCGCCGCTGATCTGCGCGCGGCGCCGGCCGTACTGACCGGCCGTGTGCAGGCCCAGGATGCCGAGCGACGTCACGGACTTGCCGGATCCGGACTCGCCGACGATACCGAGCGTGCGGCCCTTCTCCAGCTTGAACGAGAGCCCGTCGACGGACTTGACCATGCCGTCGTCGGTCGGGAAGTGCACCTTGAGGTCGCGGACCTCGAGGAAGGCGTTGGGGGCACCGGACGCGACGGGTTCTCCGACCGCCGCGCCGGCGTTGTGCAGTTCGGTCATCCCAGCCTCACTCGTGGGTCGATGACGGCGTACAGAAGGTCCACGACGAGGTTGGCGACGGCGATCGCGAGGGCCGCGAAGAGCGTGACGCCGAGGATCACGGGCAGGTCCTTGTTGGTGATGGCCTGGACCGCCGCGAGGCCGAGGCCCGGCAGGTTGAACGTGGACTCCGTGAGCACGGCGCCGCCGAGCAGCACGCCGAGGTCGAGTCCGAAGACGGTGAGGATCGGCGTCATCGCGGAGCGCAGGGCGTGCCGGGTGATGACGGCGGGCTCACCGAGGCCCTTGGCGCGCGCGGTACGGATGTAGTCCTCGCCCAGGATCTCCAGCATGGTGGCGCGGGTGAGACGGGCGTACATCGCGGCGTTGAGGAAGGCGAGCACGATCCACGGCAGGATCAGCGTCTGGAACCAGGTGCCCGCCGAGTCGTCGGTGGAGAGACTGTCGGCGATGTGCACCAGGCCGAGGTTGTGCACGAAGATGCCCATCGCGACCATGCCGGTGAAGAAGACCGGGAGCGAGACACCACCGAGGGCGGTGGTCATCGCGGCGCGGTCCCAGATGGTGCCCCGCTTGAGAGCGGAGACCACACCGGCGGCGACACCGGCGGCGAGCCACAGGACGCAGGCGCCGGCGGCGAGCGCACCGGTGATGGGCAGCGCGTCCTTGAGGGTGGTCCAGACGGGTACCTCCGTACGGAAGGAGTACCCGAAGCAAGGGGCGGAGCAGTGGGTCACGTCATTGCCGTTGGCGTAGTCGCGCCCCATCGGGATGCCCTTGATGAAGTCCCAGAACTGGACGAGCACGGGCTCGTCCAGACCGAGCTTTACCCGGATGCCAGCGAGCTGCTCGGCTCCGGTTGCCTTGCCGGCGAAGAGGACGGCGACGTCCTGACCCGCCCATTTGGGCAGCATGAAGAAGATGGTGAACGTCGCGAGCAGTACGACGAGCACCATGATGACTACGGCGAACAGGCGCCGGATGAGATAAGCAAGCACTGTGCGCGGCCCGACGGTGGCCACGAACTCCTTGTGGGGGTCCGTGACCATCGCCCGGGGCCATCACCTGCCCTTCGGACTGGCGGGTTTCGGCGGCTGAGCTGAGGGGCCGGGCAACGGAGCAACTCCGTTGCCCGGCAGGGGCGTTATTACTTGACGACGCCGAGAGAGACGTAGTCGTAACGGCCGTTGTAGGCGTCGGCCATGTAGGCGTTGGTCAGACGCGAGCCACGCCAGGTGATGTTCTTCTCGTAGATGAAGGGCATCCAGTCGGCCTGGTCGAGGATCCGGTGGTCGAGCTCCTCGTAGATCTTGCCGGCCTTGTCGGCGTCGGTCTCGGCGATCGCCTTGTCGAACAGGCCGTCGATCTTCGGGTCCTTGATCTGGGACTCGTTGTAGTTACCGGTCTCGGCAATGAACCGGCTGTCCCACAGCGGCTGGCCGAAGCCCTGGCCGGACGGGAAGTCCGGGCCCCAACCGCTCATCGTCATGCCGTAGCCGCGCTCCTTGACGACCTTCGGCGAACCGGTGATCGACGAGATCTCGGCGCCGTCCAGCGGGTTCACCTCGACCTTGATGCCGGCCTTGCCGAGCTGCTCCTGCAGCGCCTCGGCGGTGTCGACCTCGCCCGGGTTGTTGTTACGGGCGGTGAGCTTGGTGGAGAAGCCGTCCGGCTTGCCGCAGGCCTTCAGCTCTTCCTTGGCCTTGGCCACGTCCGCCTTGCCCTTACGGGCGAGGACACCGTACGGGTCGTAGTCGCTGTGGCCCTTGATGGAGGCCGGCAGAGCGGAGTTGGCGATCGAGCCACCGGCGACCTCGCCGCCGCGCACCTGCTGGAGGCTGGCGAAGTCCGTCGCGTAGAACACGGCCTTGCGGCAGTGGACGTTGTCGAGCGGCTTGGCGGTGTGGACCAGGGCGACGTAACGGACGAAAGAGGTCCGCATGTTGTCGACGTTGGCCTTGTGGTCCTGGAGGGCGGTGACGCGGCCCGACTGGGTCATGCCGGTGCCGTTGAGGTCGACGTCGTAGTCGCCGGCCATCAGGCGCTTGTCGTTCTCCTCCAGGTTGGCGGAGATCGTCACGTCGACCTTGTCCGGAAGCGCGGCGCGGATCGGGTCCGAAGCCTTCTTCCAGTTGGTGTTGCGGACCAGGACGATCTTCTTGCCGGGCTTGTACGTCTCGAACTTGTACGGGCCCGAGGAGAACGGACGCTGGGTGTACTTGGCAGCCGTGTCCTTCTCCTGCTTCACCGGCGAGCCGCCCGGCATGGCGAGGAACTGCTCGAAGTCACCGTTGGGCTTGGGCAGGCGGAAGACGATGGTCTTGTCGTCGGGCGTCTCGATCGCCTTGAGGCCGAGCTTGTCCTTCGACTTGTCCTTGTACGGGCCCTTGTACTCGCCCTTCGGGTCGAGGTTCTGCTTCAGGTAGACCGGACCGCCGGTGATGACGTCATCCGCCCAGATGCGCTCGATGCCGTACTTGACGTCCTTGGAGGTGATCGGCGAGCCGTCCTCCCAGGTGATGCCGTCGCGCAGCGTGTACGTGTACGTCTTGCCGCCGTCGCTGATCTTGCCGGGGGCGGTGGCGAGGTCGCCGACCAGCTCGGTCGACGCGGCGCCCGGCTTCGGCGCGTAGCTGACCAGCTGGCGCGTGTAGAAGCGCATGAAGTCCCACGCCATGCCGTAGTAGGCGCGCTGCGGGTCGGCGGAGTCCAGGTCCTGCTTGCCGACCATCCTCAGCGTGCCTCCCTTCTTCGTGGAAGGGTTGGCGACCTTGTTGTACGCGGCGTCGAAGCCCGCGCCCTTCGACGAGCCCTTGGACTCGTTGTCGTCGCCACCCCCGCACGCCGTGGTCGTCACCAGCGCCGCGACCACGAGGGCGGCGCCGGCGGCGAGCCGTCGCTTCGAGGAACCATTGGGCATTTTCTCGTGACCTCCGAGATCGCGGCCCCGGACAGTTGCCGGAAGACCATGGAGTCGAGCCACCTGACGGGGCGACAGGGGCGATTCTTGTGCAATCGGTTGGGCTGTGGTGGCGTCCGGCTCTACCGGGTGCCCTTGGGGTCGAGCGCGTCACGCAGACCGTCGCCGAAGAGGTTGAACGCGAGGACGGTGACGAAGATCGTCACACCCGGGAAGACCATGAACATCGGGTCGTGCTCGTAGGTCCCGAGCGCGTCGCGGAGCATGCCTCCCCAGGACGCCGTCGGCGGCCGGACACCGGCGCCGAGGAAGCTGAGCGCCGCCTCCGTGAGGATGTTCGTCGGGATCATCAGCGTCGCGTAGACGGTGATGGGGGCCACCAGGTTCGGCAGCAGTTCACGGAAGAGGATGTGCCGCGAGCCGCCGCCCAACGACCGTGCCGCTTCCACGTATTCACGCTCTCGCAGGGAGAGCGTCTGTCCTCGGACGATACGTCCGATGTAGGGCCAGCCGAAGAAGCCGATGACCAGGACGAGGACCGCGATGCGCACCCCACTGCCGGTCAGGCCCAGCATGTCGTCGGGGAGCACCGAGACCAGGGAGATGATGAAGAGAAGCTGCGGGAAGGAGAGCAGCAGGTCCATCACACGGCTGATCAGCGCGTCGACCCAGCCGCCGAAGTAGCCGGCGATGATGCCGAACAGGGTGCCGAACGCGACCGCGACGAGCGCCGCGAGGAACGCCACGAGCAGGGAGATCCGGGCACCGTAGACGATGCGGCTGAACACGTCGCGGCCCTTGTTCGGCTCGACGCCGAACAGGTAGTCGCCGCTGACACCGCCGAGCGAACCCTTGGGCAGGTTGGTCAAGGGGTCCAGTTCGTTCTGGTGGAACTCGTTCGGCGGGTGGCCGAGCAGGCTCACGATGAGCGGAGCGAAGACCGCCACCAGAATCAGGAAGACGACAACGATGCCACCGCTCAGGGCAACCTTGTCCCGCTTGAGACGGTTCCAGGCGATCTGCTTCAGCGACCGACCCTCGACCTTGCGACCTCCGTCGCTCGCGGCGGCATCGACCGGCGCGGTTGGTTCCGCTTCCGCAGTCGTGTCGTGCAATGGTGCCGTCATCGTGGCAGGGACCCCTCTCAACCGGCGGTGACCGGCCCACACTTGCCGCTGTAGCGGCGTGGTTCAGTCCGTCGTACACAGGGGCGAGCCCCCTTGAATGGGGAGTCTTCAATGCACTGGCGATCCGCTGCCAGGCTTGACGATGAATGGATGCGTAAACGTGATGCGGGCTGGTGTGTTCCGTTATCCGAACAGTGGGTAACGGGGGTCGGACGTATGCCAACTGGGACACATCAGATGAGGGAGGACCTTCCCCATCATCTCTGCGCGAAGAAGGTCACCAGGTACTCACCCGCTCACAGACGGGAGTTGACGGAGTATCAGTAGCGGTCGTACGCCGGTGGAAAGCCGTAACCGCCCGCCGCCGGTGCCGGCGCCGGGGCCACGTGGGCCTCCCGGTCGTAGAAGGGACGGGCTTTGGCGCGCAGCCACATCGCGACCGGGTCGTACGCGTCTGACATCGCGACCGTCGACACCGGCAGCCCCTCGGGGACGGCGACAACGGACTGCTGCATCATCGCGCGCACCGAGTCGACGGCGGGCGGCGAGGTGTCGTACACGTCCAGGCCGATCGCCAGATACGGTGCGCCGAGCGCGGGCTGCACCCAGGCGCGGCGCAGCGAGCGCACGGCGGACGTACGGTGCGCGTTCTGCGTGAGGAGGGCGTAGAACTGCGGGATCTCGATGGCCGGTTCGGTGAGCCGCAGCGGTCCGGCGGGCTGACGCTCCAGACCGGTGGCGATACGGCGCAGGTCCAGCCAGGGGATGCCGACGCCGCCGCCCGGCGCATGCGGGTTCAGCCACAGGCCGTAGTGGTCCGGGTAGAGGGTGCGGGCCACGTCGAGGACGTCGACCACCTCGTACGACCGGTTCCAGCCGCTTGCGGAGAGTTCCTGGGCGGAGGTGACGCAGGGCGCGTAGGCGTGCCCGTCCACCTCCATGTTTCCGTACTGGGCGTCGGGTGAGCCGGCCTGGCCGTGCCAGAGCAGCATCCAGACCTGGCCGGACGACGGGGTCGCGAGCGTACGGAGCAGCGCCTCGTAGGCGTCGTAACGCCCGGGCGTCACCTGGCTCAGCATCTGCTCGACCTTTCCCCAAGGTCTCGACTGCGTTCGACCACGGGAGTCCCCATCGGCCGCGGCCGTGCCCGACGCACTCACCCGCTACCACCCCTTCATGGCAAAACTGACAACCCCGGCGGATACCTCCGGTGCGTTGCGCGCGGACTCCGGCCGCACCACCCCGACCGGGCCATTCTCCACGTCCGGCGGACATTGCGCCCCACCGCGGCGTCGCCGCGGGCGGGATCCCGACCGGATACCGACTGGCTACCGACTGGCTACCGACTGGAGCTGAACGCCGCCCGTCGGCCCATGTAACCAGGTTACGGCGCCATACTGACAGCGACTTGACACGCGTCGACCCTGAGGCCTCCGGCCCGCGCGAGCGACGATGGTTCAGTAACCGTGCTGGTAGAACGGCCGCACCTGTTCGCGCAGCCACTCCCCCACCGGGTCCTGGGCCACATCGAGGAACACCATGTTCACGGGTGTCCCGACCGGCACCTTGCCCAGCGCGCGGCCGAGCGCGTCCAACGCAAGGGTGCGTATGTCGCCCTCCGCGGAGGAGAGTTCGACGCCGATGAACATCACGGGGTCAGCGGTCTCGACAGCCGCCATGCAGCGGCGTGCGGTGAGCACGACACCGGTCGTCGCGAACTCGGCCGACGCGGCGGCGAGGAAGTCCACCGGATCGTCCTGCCAGTCGGGCTCGAAGAGACGGACGCGGCCGCCGCTCACGGGCCCGTCCAGCGGGCTTTGCCCGGCCCGGCACAACTCGGCCACCGCGTCCGGCGGGAGCGGCACACCGACCACGCCGTCCGGGTTGAGCGCGATACCGACCTGCGGGGGCAGCCCGCGGGCGAACTCGACGGCGGGCGCGATCGCGTACGCCATGTGACTGCCGACGACCTGGCGGAACTGCTCCTCCGAGCTGAAGACGGGGACGTACGCCTGCCCGTCGATCTCCAGCGTGGGCAGGTCGAGGGGACCGCTGCTGGGTCCGCCGCCGCTCGGCAGCGGCACCCACACGAAGCTACGGCCGAGGACCTCCACGATCCGGCCACCGGCCGAGGGAACGCCGAGCGAGGCGGAGAGCACCTCCTCCAACTCGTTACCCGGCCATCCGCCGTGCGGATGGGGGTGCGCCTGTGCCGGGAAGTCCGCGGGAAGGTCCGCCGGGAAGTCCATCTGCCTACCGCCTGCCGAGAACGCTGCTGAGGTGGAAAAGGCTAACGGGTGCGCGCGAACGACCGGTCACCCCGCGAAGTCGATCCGGCGCAGTACGTTCGCCGCGTCCCGGTCGAGCAGGATCGCCGAGCCACAACCCTCCGGCAGGTCGCCCCGCTCCATGGCGCGCAGCAGGCGGCGGTTGGCCCTGCGGTGCCGCTGGAACGCGTACCGCGAGACGCCGCGGCCGCGTTCCCCTTGGCTCGCCAGGGCCGTGTCCGGGGTGACGTCGAGTAAGAGCAGATGGAGCGTGCCGCCGCGGCGGCGGGCCTCCCGGGCCAGCCAGGCGCGCACCCAGGCCTGCGTACCGCAGTCGTGCACGACGACTCCGGTGTCGGCGCGCAGGGCCCGGCGCAGCCCGGCGTAGTGGGCGAGGCGGACGACCGGGCGGTAGACCGCGTAGGGCAGGAATCGGGCACATCGCGAGTCCCAGCGGTCGCGGGTGTCCTGGGAGTCGACACTGACCCCTGGTACGGCGCGTCGTATGAGCGTGGACTTGCCGCTGCCGGGCAGACCGGTGACCACGACGAGGTCCCGGGCGGCGAAGGTCAGTGCGTGCGGGCTGTGGCCCGCACGTCCGCGCAGGTCGCGGACCACGGCCGCGCACGGCGGCCCGCAGGCGTCGCAGAGGGGGACTGCGGGCTGCTCGGGCATCGCGACGCCCCCCGTCGCACACGCCGAGGTGGTCTTCACCGTGATCGACCTCCCTTGGGATCAGGAGCCTGGAATCAGGAGCCGCCTCCCCGCGGAACGTAAAGAGAAGGTAATGCATGATGTCCTGGGATTCCGTGCACATACGGCCACGGGTCGGTTACAGATGCGACCTGCCATGATCGGGCGACGCGTGCAATGATGTGCGCGCCAACTGCATACCGGCCGCTTGAATCCGCGCGGGAGAGTTCCGGGTACGCACATGCGTCCGGGCGCCGAAGGAGCAAGTCCCTCCCTTGAATCTCTCAGGCCCCTGATACCGCGCGGGCGAGGCACATCTGAAAAGCGAGCCGCGCTACGGTGGCTCCACCCAAGGTGCAAGCCGTGACGACTCCGCTCGCGACGTCATGGCGAACCTCTCAGGTTCCGATGACAGATGGGGAGGAACGACCTCGCCCTCTCCCACGCTCGGCTTCGCTCGCGCGGGGGACCGCACATCCTTGGGAGCAGCACCGATGAGCAGTAGCCCCCTGCGCCGTACCGCGCTCGATGCCCTGCATCGTTCGCTGGGCGCGACGATGACCGACTTCGCCGGCTGGGACATGCCGCTGCGGTACGGCTCCGAGCGTGACGAGCACGTCGCCGTCCGTACGAGGGCGGGCCTCTTCGACCTCTCCCACATGGGGGAGATCGCGGTGACCGGTCCCGAGGCGGACCGCCTCCTCAACTACGCACTGGTCGGCGACCTCGCCTCCGTGGGCGTCGGCCGGGCCCGCTACACCATGATCTGCCAGGAGGACGGCGGGATCCTCGACGACCTGATCGTGTACCGACTGCGGGAGCAGGAGTACATGGTCGTGGCCAACGCCTCCAACGCCCAGCTCGTGCTCGACGCGCTCGTGGAGCGTTCCGCCGGCTTCGACGCCGAGGTGCGCGACGACCGGGACGCCTACGCGCTGATCGCCATCCAGGGCCCCGAGTCCCCCGGCATCCTGAAGTCCCTGACCGACGCCGACCTGGACGGCCTCAAGTACTACGCCGGTCTGCCCGGCACGGTCGCGGGCGTCCCCGCGCTCATCGCGCGCACCGGGTACACGGGCGAGGACGGCTTCGAGCTGTTCGTGGCCCCGTCCGACGCCGAGAAGCTGTGGCAGGCGCTGACCGACGCGGGTACGCCCGCGGGACTCGTCCCCTGCGGGCTGTCCTGCCGGGACACCCTGCGCCTGGAGGCGGGCATGCCGCTGTACGGGAACGAGCTGGGCACGTCCCTGACGCCGTTCGACGCCGGGCTCGGCCGGGTCGTGAAGTTCGCCAAGGAGGGCGACTTCGTGGGTCGGGAGGCGCTGCGTGAGGCCGCTGACCGGGCCGCGGAGAACCCGCCGCGCGTCCTGGTCGGCCTGGTCGCCGAGGGTCGCCGCGTGCCGCGGGCCGGGTACGCGGTCGTCGTCGGCGGCGAGCCGGTCGGCGAGGTCACCTCCGGCGCCCCCTCCCCCACGCTGGGCAGGCCGATCGCGATGGCGTACGTCGACGCCACGCACGCGGCACCGGGCACGCCCGGGGTCGGGGTGGACATCCGGGGCAAGCACGAGCCGTACGAGGTCGTGGCGCTGCCGTTCTACAAGCGCCAGAAGTAGACAACCGGGAGCGGGCCGGACGTGACACCGCACACACCGCCCACGTCCTCGCCCGCTCACACAGCGTCTCCAGTAATCCCCCATTCACCAGCACTCCCCCGCGTACAGGAGAATTCAGGTCATGAGCAACCCCCAGCAGCTGCGCTACAGCAAGGAACACGAGTGGCTGTCGGCCGTCGAGGACGGCGTCGCGACGGTCGGTATCACGGAGCACGCGGCCAACGCGCTCGGCGATGTCGTGTTCGTCCAGCTCCCGGAGGTCGGTGACACGGTGACCGCGGGCGAGACCTGCGGCGAACTGGAGTCGACCAAGTCGGTCAGCGACCTCTACTGCCCGGTCACCGGCGAGGTCACCGAGACCAACCAGGACGTCGTGGACGACCCGTCACTGGTGAACTCCGCCCCGTTCGAGGGCGGCTGGCTGTTCAAGGTACGCGTCGCGGAGGAGCCGGCCGACCTGCTCTCCGCCGACGAGTACGACGCCCACATCGCCGGCTGAGGAGTCGTAGGACACATGTCGCCTCTGAACACGCCCCTGCACGAGCTCGACCCGGACGTCGCCGCCGCCGTCGACGCCGAGCTGCACCGTCAGCAGTCCACCCTCGAGATGATCGCCTCGGAGAACTTCGCTCCGGTCGCGGTCATGGAGGCCCAGGGCTCGGTCCTCACCAACAAGTACGCCGAGGGCTACCCGGGCCGCCGCTACTACGGCGGCTGTGAGCACGTCGACGTCACCGAGCAGATCGCGATCGACCGGGTCAAGGCGCTGTTCGGCGCCGAGTACGCCAACGTGCAGCCGCACTCGGGTGCCTCCGCCAACCAGGCCGCGCTGTTCGCCCTGGCCCAGCCCGGCGACACCATCCTCGGCCTGGACCTGGCGCACGGCGGCCATCTGACGCACGGAATGCGGCTGAACTTCTCCGGCAAGCAGTTCAACGTGGTCGCCTACCACGTGGACGACACCGGTCTGGTCGACATGGCCGAGGTCGAGCGGCTGGCCAAGGAGCACCGGCCGAAGGTGATCATCGCAGGCTGGTCGGCGTACCCGCGGCAGCTGGACTTCGCCGAGTTCCGCCGGATCGCGGACGAGGTCGAGGCGTACCTGTGGGTCGACATGGCGCACTTCGCGGGTCTCGTCGCGGCCGGTCTCCACCCGAACCCGGTCGAGCACGCGGACGTGGTCACCTCCACCACCCACAAGACGCTGGGCGGCCCGCGCGGTGGCATCATCCTGGCGAGGAAGGACTTCGCGAAGAAGCTGAACTCGTCGGTCTTCCCGGGCTTCCAGGGCGGCCCCCTGGAGCACGTGATCGCGGCCAAGGCGGTCTCCTTCAAGGTCGCCGCCTCGGAGGAGTTCAAGGAGCGCCAGCGCCGTACGGTCGAGGGCGCGAAGATCCTCGCCGAGCGGCTGACCGCGCCGGACGCCCGCGAGGCCGGCGTCAACGTGCTGTCCGGCGGCACGGACGTGCACCTCGTCCTGGTCGACCTGCGCGACTCCGAGCTGGACGGCCAGCAGGCCGAGGACCGCCTGCACGAGGTCGGCATCACCGTCAACCGCAACGCCGTCCCGAACGACCCGCGCCCCCCGATGGTCACGTCGGGCCTGCGGATCGGCACGCCGGCCCTGGCGACCCGCGGCTTCACGGCCGAGGACTTCGCCGAGGTCGCGGACGTCATCGCCGAGGCGCTGAAGCCGTCCTGCGACGCCGAGGCGCTGAAGGCCCGAGTGAAGGCCCTGGCCGACAAGCACCCGCTGTACCCCGGTCTGACGAAGTAGTTCATCCCCGTGGCGGCACCGCGCACACCGCACCCGCACTCACCGTGAGCGCGGTGCCCGCCCCAGCCCCACCCCCCGTATTGAGGAGTCTTTGTGGCCGTCTCGGTCTTCGACCTGTTCTCGATCGGCATCGGCCCGTCAAGCTCCCACACGGTCGGCCCGATGCGCGCGGCCCGTATGTTCGCCCGCCGACTGCGCAACGAGGAGCTGCTGGGCTCCGTGACCTCCCTGCGTGTCGAGCTGTACGGCTCGCTGGGCGCGACCGGACACGGCCACGGCACACCGAAGGCCGTGCTGCTCGGCCTGGAGGGCGCCTCGCCGCGGACGGTGGACGTGGAGACGGCGGACACCCAAGTGCAGACGATCAAGGAGTCGGGCCGGATCCGTCTCCTCGGCGAGCACGAGATCGCCTTCGACTTCGACGCGGACCTGATCCTGCACCGCCGTGAGACCCTCCCGTACCACGCGAACGGCATGACGCTGTGGGCCTACGGTGCCGACGGAGCCGAGTTGCTGTCCAAGACGTACTACTCGGTGGGCGGCGGCTTCGTCGTCGACGAGGAGGCGGTGGGCGCGGACCGCATCAAGCTGGACGACACGATCCTGAAGTACCCCTTCCGCACGGGCGACGAGCTGCTGCGCCTGACGAAGGAGACGGGTCTGTCGATCTCCTCGCTGATGCTGGAGAACGAGCTGGCCTGGCGCACGGAGGAGGAGATCCGGACCGGGCTGCTGGAGATCTGGCGGGTCATGCAGGCGTGCGTGGCGCGGGGCATGTCCCGGGAGGGCATCCTGCCCGGCGGCCTGAAGGTGCGCCGCCGCGCGGCCGTCACCGCGCGCCAGCTGCGCGCCGAGGGCGACCCGACGGCCCGCGCGATGGAGTGGATCACGCTCTACGCGATGGCTGTGAACGAGGAGAACGCCGCCGGTGGCCGCGTGGTCACGGCCCCGACGAACGGCGCCGCGGGCATCATCCCGGCGGTCCTGCACTACTACATCAACTTCGTGCCGGGCGCGGACGAGGACGGGGTGGTCCGCTTCCTGCTCGCCGCAGGCGCGATCGGCATGCTCTTCAAGGAGAACGCGTCCATCTCCGGCGCGGAGGTCGGCTGCCAGGGCGAGGTCGGCTCGGCCTGCTCGATGGCGGCGGGCGCGCTCGCCGAGGTGCTGGGTGGCACGCCCGAGCAGGTGGAGAACGCGGCCGAGATCGGCATGGAGCACAACCTCGGCCTGACCTGCGACCCGGTCGGCGGTCTGGTGCAGATCCCGTGCATCGAACGCAACGGCATGGCCGCGGTCAAGGCGGTCACGGCGGCGCGGATGGCGATGCGCGGAGACGGTTCGCACATGGTCTCCCTCGACAAGGTCATCAAGACGATGAAGGAGACCGGCGCGGACATGTCGGTGAAGTACAAGGAGACGGCTCGGGGCGGGCTGGCGGTCAACATCATCGAGTGCTAGGGAAATAGACCCTGACCAGCGTGTTTGCATCTTTCAGCGCTGTCAGGTCCTTCCCTGCTTACGCGACGGAAAGTCCCCGGAAAGCCCCCGGGACAGACTTGAAAGTCCCCGAAAAGTCCCCGGGAAATCACGCGGGATGAGCGTCTGACCTGGGGTTTCAGACCCCTCAGTCACTGTTCGGATCCGCCCTGACCGTCAGCGGCCGCCCGGATGTATCAAATCGATCCCCGAAGGACATCCGACGGGTACCATTCGATACATGAGTGCTGCGGGAAACTCACGCTTGGAGCAGCGGCTGGTCGGCCTCTCCCCCACGTTCACGACGGCGCAGGCGCGTCAAGCCCTGCTCTCCCCTCGCGATCTGGCGCACTTGGTCACGGAAGGGGAGATCGACGAACTGTCCCGCGGGGTGTACCGGCGGGCAGGCGCCCCAGAGACGGCGCACGCCGATCTCCTGGCCGTGTGCGTACGGGCCCCTCGCGCCGTCGTGTGCGGCGAGTCCGCCCTAGCTCTGCATGAGCTGATCGACGACATCCCCGCAGCAGTACACATCGCCGTGCCACGCGGTACACGCCGCCCCACGATTTCCTACCCGCCGACCGTGGTGGCGCAGTACACCTCGAAAACCTTCGCCCTCGGCGTCGAACGGTTCGAAGCGGCCCCGGGAGAGACCATTCCCGTGTACAACGCAGCCCGCAGCGTCGTCGACGCCATGCGCCACCGCAGCCGCATCGGCGAGACCCTCGCCTTGTCCGCACTCGGCCGCTACTTGCGCCGGAGCGGACGTGGCGGGGTCAGCGAACTCCAGCACATAGCGCGCGAGTTGGGTGCTCTCTCCGCCGTCCGCCCCGCCGTAGAGGCGGTGCTCGCCTGATGGCCAACCCCACCCGCGACACCACCGCTGGCCGCGTCTACAACGACCTGCGCAACTTGGCCCGCCGCAACAGCCGGTCCACGGACGAGGTCATGGTCGAGTATGTCCTCGAACGGTTCCTCTACCGCTTGGCCTTATCCCCCCTTGGCCGTGAACACTTCATCCTCAAGGGCGGCCTGTTGCTCGCCCAGTTCGGCGCGCGTCGAATGACCCGCGACATCGACATCCTCGGCCGCTCGTTCCCAGGCGACGAAACCGAGATCATCCACAGGATCGCGGCCATCGCCGCCACCGAGGTCGACGACGGAGTCGTATTCGATCCCACGACGCTCAAGACGGTTCCCATCCGCGAGGAGGACGAGTACCACGGCCTACGCCTGTCCATGGCCGCCTCCATCGCCCGAGCGCGACTCAAGCTCCAACTGGATGTCAGCTTCGGAGACCCCGTCACCCCCGGTCCCCGGATCGTCGACTATCCACAGCAACTCACGGCGGAAAGCTTCCAACTCCTCGGCTACCCACTCGCCACCGTGATCGCCGAAAAACTCTCCACTGCCGTCTCACTCGGCGACCTCAACACTCGCGACCGCGACTACGGCGACCTCTACCGCCTGCTCACCCTCAACGACCTCGACGGCCAAGAACTCACCACAGCGCTGACCGCCACCGCCGCACACCGCGACATCACCCTGAAACCCCTCAGCGCTACCATCACCGACCTCGGCGAGCGCCGCCAGGCCTCCTACACCGCCTGGCGCCGCCGACAAGGCCCCGCCGCAACCGGCTACCCCGAACGCTTCATCGACGTCGTCCGGCAAGTCACCGCCTTCGGAGACAAACTTCTCAACGGCGACGCCGTCACCCTCACGTGGAATGCAGCGACCCTCACATGGTCATGAACCAGACCTGACCGACGGACCAAGCCTTCGGGGCGCGAACCCGAGACTTATGGCTCCACCCCGACAAGGTCACCGATCTCTTCGAACGCCCCGTTGCCGCCTCCGGCCTGCCGCCGATCCGGCTGCACGACCTCCGCCACGCTCATGCTGGCTGCTGGCATCGACATCCAGGTCGTGTCAGACACACTCGGGCACAGCGACACCCGGATCACGCGCGACATCTACCAGAGCGTGGCCCCCCACGTCGGCAAGAGCGCCGCCGAAGCCACCGCCAAGCTGGTCCCGCTTCAGCGGAAGGGAGCAGAAGGAGCAGGCCCGCAAGGCCGCCAAGAAGGTCAATGGGGCCGAGAAGGCGGAGGCCAAGGGGAAGAAGAGGGGCAAAGCCAAGAAGGCAACCAAGAAGGGCTGACGGCCCAACAGCCGCCCGCACTATGTGAGGCCGCAAAAGGCCAGGTCAGACAGCGCCTGACCTGGCCTTCCTCTGAGCCGCTTTCGGGATTCGAACCCGAGACCTACGCATTACGAGAGCTTGCGAGATCGTGACGGTAGATGCCAAGCCGTGGCACTGGGTCCTGTTTTTGCTGGTCAGCGGCGTGCGACCGAGAGGCACGTGCTCGTCCGGTCCGGCCCGTGCCACCCTGTCCGCTCACGCACGGCTCACGCACGCTGGACGTTTCACCGCTTCGCCGCAGAAGATCTGGAGCATCTGGGCTCTCGTCGTTCTGTAGCGTTCCCACTCGGAGAACTGGGATGATGGCACCCCACAGCACGCGACCAGGATGGGAGGCAGCGGATGGCCTACTCGACCCGCATGGCTGCCGCCCTCTCGGGAGCGACGGTCGGACAACTGCGCACGTGGAGGCAGGACCGTGGCAACGGGCCGATCCTTCAGCCCGAGCTGGCAGCCAGGCCGGCCCTGTACTCCTTCCGCGACGTACTCGCGCTGCGCGCGTTCGCCCACCTTCGCCAGGACGTGTCACTCCAGAAGATCCGCGTAGCCCTGGCCACCCTGAAAAAAATCGGGGAGGTCGAGCACCTGTCCAGTTACTCCCTGGTGGCCGAGGGCGACTCGATCGTCCTCGCAGGCCACGATGACCACGGCACCGATCTGGTCAAACGCCCTGGCCAACGGGTGATCGCCACCATGGCCAACATCCTCCAGGAGTTCGCTCCCAGAGCCGGCGTCGTCGTCCCCCACCTGCTCCAGCCGAAGCAGCACGTCACTGTCGACCCCGAGACCCAGGGCGGACAGCCCGTGATCACGGGCACGAGGATCCCCTTCGACACCGTCGCGGAGCTGATCGAGGACGGCATCCCGCCGGAGGGGATCGCCGACTACTACCCCGGCGTCACCGCTGACGCAGCACGTGACGCTGCTTCCTTCGCGCTCTACGTGGACAGCTACAGCACGGGAGCGCGCGCTGCCTGATGCGGATCCTCATCGACGAGAACGTCCCCGTCCAGGTGCTGGAGATGCTCAGACGGATCCTGCCCGGTCATGAGGTCAAGCACGTCAGCGAGATCAAGTGGGCGGGCAAAAAGGATCTCGCGCTTCTCCCCGATGCTGCGAGAAAAGGTCTCGACATCTTCCTGACCAGGGACGCCCGACAGCTGGAGGATCCGTCGGAGACAGAGGCCATCAAGAAGTCGGGCATGCACCACATCCGCTTCAGCCAGGCGCACAAGGGCATGGCCGGTCTGGGCCTGGCTATGGGCGCGGCGGTAGCAGCCATGCCCCTGATCATCGGCGAGCTCAACGAAGCAGACACACAGCAGCTGATTCACATCAAGGGCTTGAACCCGGTGAGCAAGCACCGCTTCGAGCGTGTGGACCCGTCCGTCTCACCGCCAGCCTACTGGCCACGCTAGACGAGTGACGTCTCCCGCCGCATGCCCGACGCGGCGGGAAGCCATGCCGACCACCCGGCTCACGGCCGGACGGTGATCCTTCTGGTGCAGAGCCGGCAGGAGGGTGCGTTAGTCGTCCGGCATACCAGGATGGTCGGCGCTCACTCAGTCTTCTTCTCGCCTTGCTCGTCGTTCCCGCGCAGACGACGCGCTCGCTCGGCGATACCGCTGGAGAGCTTGTTCTTCACCGAGTTGGCCCGGTCGAGGGTCTCGTTGCCCAGGCTTCGGGCAGCACCAACACCATTTACTCCTTTTTCCAACGCTCTGTCCCTCACCTCCAGGGCAGCTTCCGTCCATCGCCTCGCCTCAGATGAGTCGCCACCGGACTCGATTCCGAGCCGCACGTGAAAGTCATGGACGCCGGTCGCGACCTGGTTGCTCGACTGGACTACAGCCGGGGATGTGGTCGGGTGCAGCAACACCTTCGCGTTGGCCACGCCAGCAGCGGCGTTCATCCTGGCCAGCAGAGTTTCGGTGCTCCGCGAGATGTGCTCCAGCCGGCCCTGCCGGGCGGCCTTCAGGCCGAGGCGATGCCCGTTGAGCTCATCGGGGGACGCGTCCAGCACCCTGTCGAGTTCGAGTACGGCGATCGCGTCCTGCAACTGGAAACAGCGAGCGAGAACGGCGAGCCATTCTCGAATGATGCCCTCAGCCTCCTTGACCATCGTGGCGAGATCGCCGATCTTGGTCTGACGCTCCATGTTCTCCGCGAGCGCGTCGAGTTGACGCAGCGCGTACGCCTGCGTCTCCGCGATCGTCGCCGGCGCGGCGTGCACCTTCGACCAGGTGACCTCGTCGACCCTGCCCCGCTTCTCTCGGATGGTCATGGCCTCCTCGATCACGAAGCCCACTCCGATCATGCGGGCCAACACAGCGTCCTTCTGGGCACGCAGTACGTCGTCGACCTTCTTGTCGATCGCGGCGAGATAGTCAGTGATCTCGTCCATGGTCTGTTGCATCGCAACCTGCGCCATGAACTTCCCGGCGTTGGCAAGAGTCGCCGGGTTGGACAGGAGCGATCGGGGCGCGTGCGCGAACTCGAGGAATCCCTTGATCTGACCCTTCTGCCCCTTCAGCACACCCGTGCTGAGCCCCGTCTTCGCGCTCTCCCTCAGGCCATACTTCTTGAGAAGCAGCGCCGATTTCGGGGTCAGCTTCACCCAGTGAGCGGAGTTGGCGGCGATCTCCGATCCTGCCTCGGCGACTGCAGCACCCGTGGCGAAGACGGACTTGTACCATCGCGGTCCGAGGCTCTTGGACGGCAGTCCCTCCGAAGCGAGGAAGTTTTCGACATCCTTCGCGCTCCCCATGACTGTCAGCCCATCCCCGTCGCTGATCAGCTGAATCTCGTTGTCCATGGTCCGCTCCTGAAGTGGCTTCTCGCCGTCGAAGGTGGTCGGAGTTCGCAGAGTGATCGCCGGGCCGCGGCCGAGGTCTTCCAAAGGCGGGAGACCTCGGCCCCGACCCGGTCGGGATGTGGGTGCACTGCTCTTGCACCAACGCGGCCGCGCGGCTCAGCTGTCCGGCATACCGGTGGTGGCCCACTCGTCGGCGAAGTGCTCCATCTGCTTCAGGACCAGGTTCACCGCCTCCGCACGACGGTCCGGCGGGTAGCCGTGGCGAGCCAGCAGGCGCTTGATGGCGCTACGGAGACCAGCGCGGACCGGCTCGCGGGCGATCCAGTCGGGCTTGAGTTTCTTCTGGACCTCCGCAACGAGGTCGCGCGCGATGCTCGCCAGGATCTCATCGCCCATGAGTTCCTGCGCCGAGTCGTGCTCGGCCACAGCGTCGTAGAAGGCGAGCTCGCGCCAGTTCAACGGCGGGTCGAACTTCTCGCCGCGTCTGGCGTCTTCGACCACTTCCTTGGCCATCTCGACAAGCTTCGCGATGAGTTCGGCACTCGTGTACTGCTGCCGCGTGTACCGGATCATGAGGTCCTGCAGACGGTCGGAGAAGGCGGTGCGGCGGACGATGTTGTGACGCGTAACCTCGCGCATCTTCTGCTCGATGAGCCGCCGCAGCGCCTCCGCCGCGAGGTGCGGGGTGTCGCTGCCTTGGAGCTTTGCGACGAGCGCGTCATTGAGGTGCGTCAGGTCGGCCATCTCCAGGCCGGCCTCGGCGAACAGGTCCGATATCCCGCCGGTCTCGACCACGGACGAGGTCAGCTGGGCGAGGTACAGCTCGACGTCGCGGGCGACGGGCAGGCCACGCGCCTCGCGGTCCGCCGCGTCGAGCTTGGCCATGTAGGCGCGGACCTCGACGAAGAACTGGACATCTCGACGCCAGGTCGGGTGGTCCGGGAAACGCTCGCCGATGTTCGTGGCGCTGGCGGTCAGCGCGTAGAAGCGCTCCAGGCGGTGGGAGTGCTCGCGAAAGCGCCGGCCGACGGTCTGGCGGGGGCCGTCGAGCTTCTCCGGGTCGTTGCCGGGGGTGCGCGGGTTCCGCAGGTACTCGGCGGCCCCGCCGGCGGCGTTGACGAACGCCTTCGCAGTCGGCTGTTCAAGTCGCGCACGCCAGTTGAAGCCGCGCAGGATGTCGCTGAGGATGTCGTATTCGTTGCGCAGCTCATCCAGCGCGCGGTCGAGGTCCTGACCGAGGGTGCGGTCCTCTTGGTCGGCGTCTGTGTACTCGGCGATCGCCTTCTGCAGGTTCTCCGTCAGCGGCGCGTAGCCGACGAGCAGACCGTCCTCCTTGCCGCGGAAGCGGCGGTTGACCCGGGCGAGGGCCTGCATCAGGTTGGCGCCCTTGAGCGGACGGTCGAGGTACATGGTGTGGACCGGCGGGGCGTCGAAGCCGGTCAGCAGCATGTTGTTGACGATGAGCAGCTCCAGCTCGTCGTCGGGGTCCTTGGCGCGGTTGATCACCGCCTTGCGCTGGCCGTCGGGCAGCGCGTGGGCGAGCAGGTGGTCCTCGTCCTTGCGGGAGTTCGAGGAGAAGACGATCTTCATCGCACCCTTGGACGGCTCGTCGCTGTGCCACTCCGGCCGCAGCTCGCGCAGGGCGTCGTAGACCCGGACACAGATCTCGCGGGTCGCGCAGACGACCATCGCCTTGCCGGCCGCCCCGCCCTTCTCGGAGACCCCGACGAACGGCCGCATCCGGTCGCGCCGCTCCTCCCAGTGCGCCACCAGGTCCTCGGCGAGATCCCTGACACGGGCCGGCAAGCCGTACATGGCATTCATCGTGGCGACGGCCGTCTCAACCCGGCGGCGTTCGGTGTCGTCGAGGCCGTCGGTGATGCGGTCGGCCTCCTCGTCGATCTTCGTCGGGTCGACGTCTTTACCGAGGACGAGCTTGATGACCCGGCCCTCGTGGAAGACCTTGACCGTCGCGCCGTCGTCGGCGGCCCTCTTGAGGTCATAGATGTCGATGTAACCGCCGAAGACTTGGCGGGTGTTGCGGTCGGCCTCGGAGATCGGCGTTCCGGTGAAGGCGAGGAGCGTGGCGTGCGGGAGGGCGTCGCGGAGGTGGCGGGCGTAGCCGTCGAGGTTGTCGTAGTGGCTGCGGTGGGCCTCGTCGACGACGACCACGATGTTGCGCCGGTCGGAGAGCAGTGGGTGGTCGGCCCCCGACTCCTTCTCCTCCTTGGTCTTACCGAACTTCTGAAGAGTGGTGAAGAGGATGCCGCCGGTCCGTTTGGCCGCGAGCTCCTCCCGCAGCTTGGCCCGGGTCGCGACCTGGAGGGGCGTGCCCGGAAGGATCTCACTCTCCAGGAAGGTGGAGTACAGCTGGTCGTCGAGGTCGTTGCGGTCGGTGATGACGACGACGGTCGGGTTCAGCAGGGCCGGGTCGCTCATCACCATCGCCGTGGTGAGTACCATCTCCTCTGACTTGCCAGAGCCTTGCGTGTGCCAGACGACACCGGCCTTCCCGTCACCGGCTGCCGCCTCCCGCACCTTCTCCGCAGCCCGGGTCACCGCGAAGTACTGGTGCGGCTTCGCGATGCGCTTCATCTGCTTGGACGGCACAAAGTTGATGAAGGACCGGCACAGGGAGAGAAACCGGGTCTGGGTGAACAGCCCGTGCAGCGCCAGGTTCTGGCCCGAATCGGCCACCCCGTTGCCGTCCGCGGCGAACGGGTCGACGCGGGCCCCGAACTCGTCCGTGTTCCACGGCGCGAAGTGCTCGTACGGGGTGAAGGGCGTGCCGTACTTCGCCGTGATGCCGTCGGAGAGCAGCACCACCGCGTTGTAGCGGAAGGCGGTCGGGAACTCCTTCACATACCGGGCGACCTGGGAGTGCGCGTCCTGCAGCGTGGCGCTCTCGTCGCCGGCGCGCTTCAACTCCAATACGGCGAGCGGGAGTCCGTTGACGTACAGAACGACGTCGAAGCGGCGTCGCTTCTCGCCGTCGACGACGGTGACCTGGTTCAGCGCGCGGTACGTGTTCCCGTCCGGGTCCGCCAGGTCGACGAGGCGGACGGTCGGGTTGTGCTCGGCGCCGAAGGCGTCGGTGTAGACGACGGAGCGGATGCCGGTCGTCAGGTAACCGTGGGCGGTGCGGTTCTCCTCGTACGTGTCCTGCGACTCTGGGGTCGCCGCGGCGGCGATAGCGTCGCGTACGGCGTCCGGAGGCAGCTCGGGGTTGAGCCGCTCGATCGCCTCGCGGAGGTCGGTGTAGAGGATCAGGTCGTCCCACGACTTACGGTGCCCGGAGCCGGGGGCGAACTCGTTACCGGACGCCGGCAGCCAGGCCAACTCGGCGAGCTCGTCGAGGGCGAGCAACTCCCAGTCGGCTTCCAGGGGGCGGTGGTTCGGGCTTCTTCTGCTTCCGCTCTCGTCGTCGTGCGTCATGTGTGGTCCTCGACAATCTTCTCGGCGTCTTTGACGCGAAGGCGGCCGGACATGAGCTTGGGGAGAAGGGTCTCGCGGAGGTTGGCTAGGGTCAGGTTTTCCTGCTCCGCAAGCAGAGCGCGGTCCCAGAGAGGGCCAATCTCGGCGTTCAGTAGCCGCAGAACATCGTGGTCCGGAACAGGCACCACTTCATCCAAGTGCTTGCGCTGGATGTGGCCCATGGTCGTCGCCTTGTCCGCAGCAATGGCGCGGAACTCATCAATCTTCCTGTGGACAAGGTGACTGATTAGCCACTGCGGATACCCGCTCTTCGGGACACATTTGAAGATGTGCTGGTTGATAATTGCCTCGGGCCGGAACCAGCGCGCCACCGTCAGCGAACCCGACCAGGCAAACAGCACATCACCAGGCTTGGCCAGGTGCTTCTCAGGCACATCGATATCGTTGTACACGGTAGAAGCCCCTGGACCGCTGTTAATCTCTGCGATCCGTACCACCATGCGGCCAGTACCGGTGGCACCCTTAGTGAACGCACGACCGTTGACGAATTCCGCCGTGCCCGATAGCGGACGCTCTGTGAATCCGGCAGGGTATGCCCCCATGGCTCGATGGAAGAGTGCGACTGCTAGCGTGTCCGCTGTGGTCGCGATGCGCTCGTTGATGGCGATCTTGTCATCCAGCGCCCCGAGTGCAGCTGCAATAACTTTCTGTTTCTCGTACCCAGGGTTAGGGATGCGCACCTTCAAGAGTTCGGGCTGGCGGATACCGGAAACCGTCGTTCCGCTCGCCCGGTTCTGCAAGTCAGTTTGCACTGCATCAGACTGCAGCGCATAGTACAAATACCGACTATCGAGTACCCCAGACTTACCTCGAAGCGCGTAGAGACGTTGCGCAATTGCCAACGGCTCATCGCCGGTAACAAGTGCAACCTCACCGAGTGGCGCTTCGGACGTAAGGATAACGTCATCTGTCCTGAGCGGCTTCGGCATCCACTGCCGGTAAGTTTCCCAGGAGATATAACGGGCTTCCTTGAACGCAATTTTGCTGTTCTTGATAGCCTTGGCAGACAGAACTGGGATTCCTGAGGGTACGAACGGAGGGTTCTTCCCTCGGTTGTCAACCAGGAGCTCCAGGGAGTCACCCAGCACAAGCTCAGACATCGACCCTCCCCAACTGCTCCCGAACCGTCTTCTCCAGCTCCGCCGACCTGTCGAACAGCCCGTACAACTCCTCCGTCAGCACAGCGATCCGCTCCGCCACCGCCTCCGCCCCCTCTTCCTCCGCCTCCACAGCTCCCACGTACCGCCCCGGCGTCAGCACGTACCCGTGTTCCCGGACCGTCGCGAGGTCGGCCGAGAAGCAGAACCCAGCCTCATCCGCGTATGTAAGCCCCGCCTCACGGGCCGACGCCGTTCCCCGCCACGCGTGATAGACGCCGGCGATCTTCGCGAGGTCTGCCTCCGTCAGCACACGCTCCGTCCGGTCCACCATCTCGCCCATGTTCCGGGCGTCGATGAACAGGATCTCGCCGCGCCGGTCGTCCAGGCGCTTCGCTCCCTGCGGGGTCTTGTCCTTGGCCAGGAACCACAGGCAAGCCGGGATTTGCGTTGTGCGGAACAGCTGGGAGGGCATCGCGACCATGCAGGCCACCAGGTCAGCCTCCACCAGCGCCTGGCGGATCTCGCCCTCTCCGCTCTGCTGGGAGCTCATGGACCCGTTGGCCAGGACGATGCCGGCAGTACCCCGCTCGCCCAGCTTGGCGATCATGTGCTGGAGCCAGGCGTAGTTGGCGTTGCCCTTCGGCGGTACGCCGTACCTCCACCTCGGGTCGCCCTCGTCCCTCGCCCAGTCCTTGATGTTGAACGGGGGGTTGGCCATGACGAAGTCGGCCTTGAGGTCGGGGTGCTTGTCGTCGGCGAAGGTGTCGCCCCAGCGGGGGGCAAGGTTGCCGTCGATGCCGTGGATGGCGAGGTTCATCTTGCCCAGGCGCCAGGTGCGCTCGTTGAGTTCCTGGCCGAAGACCGAGATGTCGGCCTTGTGGGCGCGCCCGGCATGCGCCTCGATGAACTTGGCCGCCTGGACGAACATGCCGCCCGAGCCGCACGCCGGGTCGTAAACTCGCCCTTCGTACGGCTCCAGGATCTCCACGATCAGCCGGACGACGGACTGCGGCGTGTAGAACTCACCGCCCCGCTTGCCCTCCGCGCGCGCGAAGTTGCCGAGGAAGTACTCGTACACCTCGCCCAGCACGTCCTGCGCGGGCTTGTCGCCGCTGCTGCCGAAGCGGGCGTCGCTGATGAGGTCGACCAGTTCGCCGAGGCGCTTCTGGTCGACGTTGTCGCGGTTGAAGATCTTCGGCAGGACTCCCGTAAGCGAGGCGTTCTCGCGCATGACGGCGTCCATCGCGTCGTCGAGGAGCTTGCCGACACCCTGGCTCTTGGCGTGGGTGGCGATCCACGTCCAACGGGCGGTCTCCGGTACCCAGAAGACGTGGGCGCCGGTGTACTCGTCCCGGTCCTCCAGGAAGTCGTCCATCCGGTCCTCGGTGATGCCGTCATCGGCGAGTTCCGCGGCGAGCTGGGAGCGGCGCTCGTCGAAGGCGTCGGAGACGTACTTCAGAAAGATCAAGCCGAGGACGAACTCCTTGTACTGCGCGGCGTCGATGGAGCCGCGCAGCTTGTCGGCGGCCTTCCAGAGGATGTCCTGGATCTCCTTGGCGGTGGAGGCACTGAACAGCGATGCCTGATCGGCAGCGGTCTTTTTGCGGGGTGGCATGGGACGGAACGTCTCCTTCAGTCGTCGGTTCCGGGGAGGTTCTGGAGGGTGAGCGTGCCGTCGGCGATGCCGGCGGCGGTGAGGCGGACCAGGTCGTCGAGAGCGGCGGACTGCTCCCGCAGGAGGTGCGTGCGGGTCTCGATCTCCGCGAGCACGGAGTCGAAGCGCTCGGCCTCGCGCCTGCTCAGGTCGGGGATGAGGAGGTCTTCGATGCCGCGCGAGGCCCGCACCGCGCCGCTGGTGCGCGCGTACTCGGCGGCGGCCGCTCGTAGCAGTGCCGCGAGTACCCGTGGTAGCACCGGTGGGTCGGCGTCGGGGTGGACGCGGAGGATACGGGCCGGGGCTGCCACCAGGGACAGGCCCGCTTCGTCGACGTAGGTGCCGAAGCGGGGGCTCGTGGTGACGACGATGTCGCCCGGCTCGGTGAACAGGGCGTGTTCGTAGCCGGTGAGGAGGACTCCGCGGTCGATGCGGCGTCCGCCCGGGCGTGTGATGCCGAGGACCTCGTCGGGGGTGAGCACGGTGTAGTGGCCGTCTGCCGTGAGATGTTCGTCGGCGAAACGGTGCCCGGGGCGTCGGCGCAGGCGCCGGTCGTCGAGGAGCCGGCGGACGGTGGTGCGCCGCACGGGTTGGTCGTCGGGGCGCAGTACGGCCTGGGTGCTCAGTGCCGTGCGCAGGTCGGCGCGCTGCCGGGCCTGCTCTTGCAGCTCTGTCAGACGCTGTTCCAGGGCGCTGATGCGGACCGGACGCTCGATGACGCCGCGGGTGTAGCGGGCCACGGAAGGGCGGTGCTGGGTGGTGAAGGCGGCGCCCGGCCGGTCGTCGAGGTCCTTTGCGGGGACGATCACCGCGTGGCGGGGTTCGTGGCGGCGGTCGCCGCGCCAGGGTGCGGCGCGCCAGATGGCGATGTCCTCAGCGAGCGTGTCAAGGACTGTGTCGGTGAGCGACTGCGCGGAGTAGTCGGCGAGGAGGACCAGGCCCGTGCGATGTTCCGCCGAGGTGCGGGCCAGTACCCAGAGGGCGGTGCGGTAGCCGGGACGGTAGGGGAACGCGCCGTCGGGCAGACTCACTGCGGCCTTGAGTAAACCGTCCCGGAGGAAGGACCGGCGCAGACGGTCAGCCTCACTGTGCCGGGGGAACGGACGGACGAGCACGTCGGCGGGGCCGAGGACGATGGCGGTCGAACCTTCCCCAAGGTAGTCGGTCAGTGCCTGCACCTGCTCCAGCACGGCCTGCGGACTGCGGTTCTCCGCCGGTTCGTAGGGGAGGACAGAGACCAGCAGATGGGGGTATCCCCAGTCATCGGCAGGCAGGTCCTCCCCCTCGGTGACGCCGAGGTCGAACTCGTTAACGCCTCGGACGAGCATCCGGCGGCGGACCAGGCGGGCCCGCACCGGATCGGGGTCGGCGGCAAGGTAGGTGTGCCCGGAGTCCTCGGCGGCCCGGGCGTGCAGGGCGGCGAGCACGTCGCCGGAGCAGGCGTACGGGGTGGCGACGACGGAGCCTTCGTCGAGGGTGTCGACGCCGGAAAGGGCAGCTAGGGCGCGTGCCACCGCCGGGGTGGGCTCGTCGGCGGCCAGGTCGTGGGAGCCGAGGCGGCGGCGGGCCTCCAGGACCCAGTCGAAAGCCTCGGCGGGGGTGTAGGCGGCCTCGGTCAGCTCGTCGGCCAACGCGGCCAGCTCGGGGCCGATGCGATCCGGCTCCGGGATGGCCTTCAACTCGGCCGACACGTAAGTGTCCTGGGGGTCGAGTTCGTCGGCTTGGACGAGAATCGCGTCCCAGCTCTGGCCCGAGAGGGAAGCGTCGAGTTGCCGACGCAGGCAGATCAGCGCGGTCAGCGCCCCTACCAGGACGGGGGCGGATAGGGCCGGCGTCCGCCAGGCGGCGAGGGTGTGCAGGGCCAGTTCGGCCCGCAGATGGCGGGGATCGGCGTTGCCGCGGCCCGTCGCCATCAGCCAGTCGACGACCGCGCGGGCGTCGAACAAGGGCCGCCCTTCCTCGTGGGCGACGGGAGCGGGAAAGTCGGGGTGCCTACGGCTCCAGGTGGTGGGGACGGGCCGGCGCACCTGGGCAAGGGTGGCGATTTCCGCATACGTGATCCGCCAGGCCGGTGGCTCGGGCACGATGGGCGACACGGCCTCTTCGCGTGTACTGGTCACTCGCGCCACTCCCCTTTCCGTACCGGTCCCGTTCGGCGCATCCTCGCCGGCCGGTCAGCTGGCCCCGAGGCAGGCAGAACCCTACAGCGAAGGGGAAAGCCGGAGGAGGAGAAGGCTGATAACCCCAGTTATCAGTATCTCCAAAGGATTTCCGAGCCTTCCGGTCTCACTCTGGTGCTCGTTCGGCGCACCGAGACCCGGTGCTCGCCGCAGTCGCGATCCGGAGGTCTCCCCATGACTGACATGTCCTCGATGCCGCCCGCCCACCAGCCGTCGGAAGGCATGGGCGCCGGCCCCGGCTGGGCAACGGTGCCTTCGCAGCCGACGCCGCACACGTTCACCCAGCCGCCCGTGCCGGGTCTGCCGCCCGTCGGGCGCACCCCCTCGCGGCGCAAGGTCTGGCTCACCCACGGCGCGACGGCGCTCGTCGCGCTGATCTTCGGTGCCGCGATCGGTGGCGGCGGAGAGCCCGGCGCTACGGCGGGCTCCTCGAGTCCGGTCCCGGCCGCCACGGTCACCAAGCCCGCCGCGGGCGAACCGAAGCCGGCGGTGACCGTCACCGAGACGGTCAAGGCGACGGTCACCGCGAAGCCGAAGCCGGTGAAGAAGTCCGGCCCCCCGAGCAGCTTCTCGGGCGAAGGCCAGTACCTCGTGGGCGAGGACATCCAGGCCGGCACCTACCGGACCTCCGGCCCGGCGAAGGACAGCGTCATCCCCAACTGCTACTGGGCGCGCTTGAAGAACGCCTCCGGCGAGTTCGACGCGATCATCGCCAACGACAACATCCAGGGGCAGGGCCGCGTCACCGTCAACAAGGGCGAGTACTTCAAGACCAGCGGCTGCCAGGACTGGCAGAAGGTCCGCTGACGTCGAGGAGTCTCCTTCCCCGACCGCCTCAGAGGTATCCCGTCACGGCGCTCTCATGCGGACAGAGGCCGCCCTTCGAACAGACGGCCTCGATTACACCCTCGGCCGCTGACCGCTGACGGGAAACCGCCCACCGGCGTGCGTGCGACGCGCGCATGTCATCGGCGACCGGCCGCCGCCTCTGTCGGCTTCGTCATCTCGGACATCTCTGGGTGTCGGGCTCATCGGAACCGACGCAAGCGGATAACCCGGCGCCCCCGCAGCACAACTGTTGCGCCACTTCCCAGTCAAGTACCGGATCAAGGAGCACTCCCATGACCAGTTCGGAACAGAACGAGCCTGCCGCATCCTCTTCCGCGCCCCCCGCCCCACAGGCCCCTGCCGCCGAGTCCGTACCGCTCGCCGACCTGGTGGAGGCACGTCTGGCCGCCGCACCCCTCGGCGAACCCGTGAGGGCGCTCCTGACCCAGGCACTCGGCAGCGCGCAGACCCCGGGGAACGCACCCATGAGCCGGATCTACCTCGACTCCGTCTCTGTGGAAGGTTTCCGCGGCATCGGCCCCCGAACCTGGCTGAACCTGAGCCCCCGGCCGGGTGTCACGCTCGTCGTGGGCCGCAACGGCTCGGGCAAGTCCAGCATCGCCGAAGCCATCGAGACGGCGTTCACCGGCACGAACATGCGCTGGCACGGACAGGACGCGACGCGCACCAGTAACTGGCGCAACCTGCACGACGGTGCCAAGACGGAGATCGAGGTCAAGCTGGCCGTCGAGGGCGACAGCGGCCGGAGCACGCTCAGCCGCACCTGGACCGGCCACGGCGTCACCGACTGCGCAGGCACGTTCCGGCGCCCCGGACACGGCACGGTCCCCCTCGACCAGACGGATTGGAAGCAGGCCCTGACGGACTACCGTCCCTTCCTGTCGTACGTCGACCTCGGCCGCATGATCAGCGGCAAGCCCTCCCAGATGTACGACTCCATCGCCACGATCTTGGGACTGGGGCACCTCAGCTCCGCGTACAACCACCTCGGGCAACAGGAGAAGGCCTTGAGGGACGCCGTCAAGGCGGCAATGAACGAGCTGCCGGAGATCAAGGCCGCGCTGTACGCACTCGAGGACGATGAACGAGCGGTTCAGGCGCTCGTGGCCATCGAGACGAAGGAGCGGCCCGACTTCGAGGCGCTTGACGGACTTGTGGCGGGCCTGCCCGCCGACGACGACGGTCTCCTCGCCGAACTGCGTGCCGCGGTCGACATGCGGGGACCTGACCTGGAGCAGGTCGGGGCTGCGGTGGACCGTCTGCGCGAGGCGCTCGCCGGAGTCGAGGACGTGCGCCTGACCGGTGCCGAGGAGGCGTTGCAGCGCGCCGGCCTCCTGGAGAGGGCCCTGGCCCACAACAACCGTCACCCCGACGAGGAGTCCTGCCCGGTCTGCGGCACGGAACGGGTCCTCGACGCGGCATGGGCCGCCGACGCCGACGCCCAGATCGCCTTGCTCCGGCAGGAGGCGAAGACCGCCGAGGACGCGCGCAGCGAACTGCGGTCGGCGGCACGGGCGGCTCAGAACCTCATCGAGACGCCTCAGCGGATCCCGGCCGCGCTGACCGATCCGTGGAACGCCTGGCTCGCCTGCCGGACGATCAGCGATCCGGCCCAGCTCGTTCAGCGCATCCACGACACCGCCCTGACCCTGGCCGACGCCTGCGCCGCTGTGAAAGACAACGCCGTCAGGGAGCTGGAGAAGCGAGACGAGCGGTGGCGTCAGCTCGTCACTCGCCTGGCGACCTGGACGGAGAAGGCCCGCGCGGCGGCGGACGCCGAACCCCGGCTGGGCCACGTCAAGAAAGCCCGCTCCTGGGTCAAGGCACTCACCGCCGAGCTGCGGGAGAGGCGTATGGAGGGCTTCACCGGTCACTCCCAGCGGATCTGGGAGAAGCTTCGCCAGGAAAGCGACATCGACCTCCAGTCGGTGAGCCTCCAGGGCAGCGAAAGGGCCAACGTCCGCAAGCTCGTCATGGACGTCACCGTCGACGGGGAGGAGGCTTCGGCGCTGAGCGTCATGAGCCAGGGAGAGCAGCACTCTCTCGCGCTGTCCTTGTTCTTGCCCCGTGCGGCCACCGCCGACAGCCCGTTCGGTTTCATCGTCATCGATGACCCCGTGCAGTCCATGGATCCCGCGAAGGTCAACGGGCTCGCCCAGGTCCTGCACGAGCTCGGCGAACACCGGCAGGTGGTCGTGTTCACCCACGACACCCGGCTCCAGCGCGCTTTCACAACCCAGGAACTGCCGGTCACGGTGTTCGAGGTCGAGCGGGGCAAGGCGTCCAAGGTGAACGTCAAGGCGGTGACCGACCCGATCCGCCAGGCGATCGCGGATGCCAGGGCTCTCGCCAGCACCGACAATCTTCCGGAGGCGGCCCGCACCCACGTGCTGCCCGCATTGTGCCGGATCGCGCTGGAGAACGCCTTCGTCGAGGCGGCCTGGGTCCAGCACCTCCGCTCCGGGGGCTCCGAGCACGATCTGCAGTTCGCCGTGGCCGACGCGGACAAGCTCATGAAGATGGCCGCGCTGGCCTTCTTCGGCGACATCGGCCGTACCGGCGATGTCTACCGGGAGCTCCGCACCCGTTGCGGCCCACGTGCAGTGGACCTCCTCAAGCAGTGTCAGAGCGGTGCCCACGCCACGGGAACCCGCATCGCCGACGCTCAACGCTTCGTGACCGAGATCAGCGAGCTCGCGCAGAGGGTACGCAAGACGGAGGTGGCAAAGTGACCGGCGCCGCGAGTACTTCGATCGACGAGCTGCTGCTGACAGCCGACCAGCTGCTCTCTGACCTCAGCGTCGAAGCCTCGGCGGCTGGTCGGCACCGTGGAGCCTCCCTCGCGCTGCGGACCGCCCTGGAGATCGCGGTCGACCGTACGCTCGACGCTGCGGTGCCGGGACTGGCCAGCATCACCACGCGGGCGAAGATGCTCTGCCTGCGCTGCTACACCGCCGCGCCGATCGCCCGCAGGGCCAACGCCGTCTGGTCGCACCTCTGCCTCGGTTGTCACTACCACCAATACGAGATCGGGCCCAGCAGGGACCAGGTCCACAGATGGCGTGCGGAAGTCGGCGAACTGGTACGGAAATTGCCCAGTTGACCAGATATTCACAGCCAGCCCATGTGTCTGATAAGTCTTTTGCCGGGGGCTGGGCATATGCCCGGCGCGCGGCGTCTCTCGGGGCGCCGCGAGGGAGGGGACGTACGTGAGCACCACCATGCGTGACGAGATCATCGCCGAAGAGCAGAAGGCGGTGGACCGCGCCTACGACTGCTACGAGAAGCGGCTGGCCGAACTGAGCGGCGGCTCGATCGCCACAGCATCCGCCAGTGGCAAGGACAGCGTCGCCAACCAGAACGACGCCGAAGCAAAGGCCGCGGAGTACGCCGGTCTCGGCGACGCATCGCTGGTCGTCAGCCGCGTCGACGTCGAGCCCGGTGAGGAGCCGGACACCTTCTATGTCGGCCGCCGTGCCGTTTCCGACGTGGAGACCCGCGAGACTGTCGTCGTGCTGTGGACCGCGCCGGTAGCGGAGAAGTGGGCGAAGGCCCTGCCCGAGGCACCAGGTGAAGTGCTCCTGCGGAGACAGTTGCGCTGCGCGAAGAACGTCGTCGAAGAGTACGTCGATGAGATCTCCGTCGCTTCCCCCACCGCGCCGCCTGTCCTCGACGACACCGAGCCCGTGGCCGAGGTCCAGGACGATTCCAAGGTCGCGGCGTCTGAGACGCCGATGGTGCCGCCGGCCCCTACCCCGTCCGACATCGCCCACCTCCATCGGCAGAGACGACAGCCGCTCGACGACTTCCTCCTGCGTGAGCTCCAGCGCTCCCGCAGTGGCCGCATGCGGGACATCGTCGAGACCATCCGCCGCGATCAGATGGATCTGGTCACCGGTTCTCCCGCCGACATCCTTGTCGTGCAGGGCGGCCCGGGCACCGGAAAGTCCGCGGTCGGCCTGCACCGCGTGACGTGGCTCGTCAACAACGAGCACTTCAAAGCGCAGGACATCCTCGTCATCGGCCCGCACGAGCGCTTCCTCGACTACGTCGGCCAAGTCCTGCCGACCCTCGGCACCCGCAACATCAACGCGGTTCAGATGAACCGCCTCTGGGACGGCGAGGTCCTCGGCGCCGACACCCCACGTGCACGGCTGGTCAAGTCCGACGACCGCATGGCCGCCGTCCTGCGCCGGCGCGTGGAACACGAGTGCCGTCCCGACGCGATCGACGAATTCACCACTACGCCCACGTACAAGGACGCCAAGCCCGAACTCGCGGTCACCGCCGGCAGTACCACTCTGCGTATCCCGCGTTCCGAGGTTCTCGTCCTTCTTCAGGAAGCACGCGAGGGCGACGGCTCCTACCGGGAACGCCGCAACCGCTTCCGCAGTCTGCTGGTGGACCGACTGCTCCAGGAACTCGTTGCTCTGGCCCCACGCCGCAGCCAAGGCGACACGATCCGCCGGGACCTGGAACGCAACCGCCAGGTCGAGCGGCTGATCGAACGCGTCTGGCAGTCGCCCGGTGACAGAGAGTCCCTCCGAAGCCTCTACGACTCTCCCGAACTTCTGCGCACCTGCGCCGACGGCATCCTCGACACGAAGGAGCAGGCAGCCCTTCACCGCCCAAGAGCAGCGACGGCGGACAGCGACCTCTGGACCCTCGACGACCGCGTCTGCCTGGAAGAGCTGCGCTACCTCATCACCGGAGAGACTCCACAACGCTACGGGCACATCGTCGTCGACGAGGCCCAGGACCTGACCCCCATGCAGGCGCGCTCACTGCGCCGACGCATCGCGGTCAACGGCTCCATGACCGTACTCGGCGATCTCGCCCAGGCCACAGGTCCGCATGCCTACGCCGACTGGGACCGCCTCGGCACTCTGCTGTCCGACCACGGCGACTGGCACGTCGCCGAACTGAACACCAGTTACCGCGTACCGGCAGAAATCATGGAGTTCGTCGCGCCTCTGGCTCGCGCGATCGCCCCCTCGCTCCCCTACCCGCGGGCGGTGCGCGAAGCGGGCGCCGACAGCGTCCGGACTCTGGCAGCCGAACCGTGGACGCTGCTCGACGAGACAGTCAGTCAGACGATCCGGCTCGTCGGCACCAGCGACGGACACACCCTGCGCCGCGTAGCCGTCATCGTCCCCGACGACTCCGGCTGGCTCGACGAGATCAACCGTCATCTCGACCAGACCGCCGGCCTCACCGAAGAGCACCGTGCCACCGTGTCCGTTCTCGCCGCCGCCCACGCGAAGGGCATGGAGTACGACCACGTCCTCGTCGTCGAACCTGCCACCATCGCCGACCGCGGACCGGCCGGGCTGCGCCAGCTCTACGTCGCCCTCACCCGAAGCACCCAGAGCCTGACCGTCCTGCACACCTCCCCGCTCCCGGACGCCCTCATGGACACCACCGATACTCCCGAACTTGGAACCACCGCCACCGAGCCGTCGATGGCGGCCGCTGACGTCCCCGAGATCGGCACCGACATTCGTGTCCGCGTCCTCGACCGGGGTACAGGCGGCCGCTACAAGGTCAAAGCGCTCTCCCCGCCGGTCAAGGTCCCGCTGATCCTGACCGTCCGCCACGGATCGACTCCGCCCCGCCCCGGCGAGAAGCTGGACTGCTGGGTCTTCGCGCAGGAGAGGAACCACTGCCTGCTCACGACGGACCAGCGTGGACGCCAGCCCATCTCGGCGAAGATGGCCGAGCGCTACCTGGCTGCGCTCGGCGTGTTCGACGAACTGACCGCCGATGGCGTCGCCGTACCGGAGAACGCCCGTGAGCGGCTCTCCGAGCTCAAGGGCATGGCCAACCGCGTACTCCGCCGCGACCAGGCGGACTGGGTGGACGTACGACGAGTGCTCGGCTCACCCGACAGACAGCGTCTGAATCTCTTGCGTGACCTCGCCGCCGAAACCAACCGCGCCCTCAAGGACGACAGCCTGGACGCGAGTCGTCTCCGCGAGGACCTGGCGCGAACGGGCTGGTCCCCCTCCCTGGCCCAGGCCCGGGAGACGCTCAAAGACCGCATGACCACCTCGACCGAACCGGCAGCCGAGACCGCACCCGCCCCCTCCGCACCGCAGCCCGAGCAGGAAGCAGCCGAGCCCATGGCATCCGCCGAGGACACCGCCGTAACGACGCCTTCCACGACGAATCTTCTGCACGCGCTGGAGACCACCGCGACCGCCGACCGCACGTGCAAGAAGCACGAAGCGGTGCGCCACGCCCTGATGTCGGCCCTGTTCGAGGCCGACGCACAGGCGACGTCATCTCAAGTCGTTGATGTCAGCCGCTCGGCCGAGGATGGTGACTTCCTTTACGAGATCCTCGGCTCCGGCCAATCCGCCTACACCGACCTCCGCTCGGGTGCCGCCCGCCTCCTGGAGATCAACCACACCCTGGCCGCCCCCACCGACCGTCTCTACCTGGTCCTCACCGAGCCGCCGGCCGAGGACTGGTCCGCCGAGGCCCTGCTCGACGTCTACGGCGTCCGCCTGCTCTGGCGCACCAGCGACGGCTGGGGCGGCCAGGACACAGATACCGCCCTGGGCTCGGGTCGGCCGTAGGCCCTTTCGGTCCGGGCAGCGCGGAAGGGCCCGTTCTTCCGAAAATGACAGACGCACTGGTGGGCGGTGCCGCGACCGGCACCGCCCGGCGCGTCGCCGTTCGTCGACCTCTATTCCTTCGGATCAGTAGGGCGGTATCGCGCTCGCTCAGCATCGACTCCGCGCCTCATCACGGGAGACCGGCGTATGAGGAGACTGGACGACCCGTGTGCTGGGCACATAGTCGGCCATGGACACGGTGTCGGTGGACTGGGCATGGCAGGTCTCGAAGGCGGAGCTCGACGTGGCGCTTCCTCGGCGGTGGGCGCACAGCCAAGGAGTGGCGGTCCGTGCATTTGAGATCGGCCGGGTCCTGAACGACGTCGAGCTGCTCCAGGCAGCAGCCGTTCTTCACGATGTCGGGTACGCACCCCGGCTGGCCGTGACGGGTTTCCACCCGCTGGACGGGGCAAGGTTTCTTCGTGACGAGCACGGGGCCGACGAGCGGCTCGTGCGGCTGGTCGCGAACCACTCCTTCGCCCTGTTGGAGGCCGAGGAGCGTGGCCTGCGGGACGAGTTGGCGTCGGAGTTCCCCTTGCTGGAGGAGCCGCTGCTGGTGGACGCTCTCGTGTACTGCGACATGACGACGACACCCGACGGCGGCCGGACCACTGCGCCGGAGCGGATCGCGGAGATCGTCGGCCGCTATGGCGCGGACAGTGTGGTCGGCCGATTCATCCGCCGTGCGGCGCCGGAAATCCTCTCTTCCGTGGAGAGGATCGAGGCGGCGCTTGCGGCTCAGCCGAGGTAGGGATAGGTGCCTGCCAGGTAGTCGCCGATCTGCTGGCGCATGCTGGGGTGGATGTCGTACGCGTCGAAGTCGGCCGGCTGGACGAAGCGGACCCCGTCGGCCTCGTCGTTGATCGTGGGCGCTCCGCCGACGGGGCGGCCGATGTAGGTGTTCTCGTACTGCTGGCGGATCTCACCGTCGGTGTAGGCGACGATGTGGTTCGGGTTGGTGTAGACGCCGAGGAATCCGGTGATCTCGGCGATGATGCCGGTCTCCTCCAGGCACTCGCGCACAGCGCACTCGGCCGCGGTCTCGCCGATGTCCTGGGCTCCGCCTGGGAGTGCCCACTGTCCGGTGTCCCTGCGGCGCTGGAGGAGGATGGCGCCGGTCTCGTCGACGACGAGCAGGTTACTGGCCGGGATGAGGGTGTTTGCCTTCGGGGCGGTCGGGTCGTTGTAGTACTCAGTCCTGCCCATGGTCGGCGGTCCTCTCCTGGTCGGGTGCCCACGACCGCGCAGCGGCCCAGACGGCATCGAAGCTTTGAGCGTAGCTATCGAACCACCCTGCGCCGTCTGCCCTCTTGAGGTGGAGGAGGGGGTTGGCGCTGGCCGGCTGTCCCCAGATGTGGGGGTTGACGAGCAGGTTGTCGTCGTAGCGGAACATGGACGTGTAGAGCGTGGTGTCGTGGAGCCGTACGGCGCACCCGGCCTCGCCCAGCAGCGGGCGGTAGTACGTCAGCGAGGCGCGGATCTTGGCGGCCAGGGTGTCGCCGATTCCCTCCTCGCGGCCTCGGATGGAGACTGCCTGACCGTCCGGGTCGCCGAAGCACAGGCGCACCCGGACGCCCTCGGAGGCGCGTTCGGAGAGCATCTTGGCGACGTGGGGGTTGGACTGGGCGAAGAACGTGCCGGAGAAGACGAGGACGCTGATCTCCTGCTGAGCTTCTCGTAGCAGCGAGAGCCAGACGTCCCTGGGCACGCTGGCCCGGTTCTGGTAGGTGCCGACCAGCTCGGGGCCTAACCCGTCACGCAGTCGGCCGGGGCGCTCTGAAGGCGTGGGCCAGAGGAAGGTCTCTTCCACGCGCAGGTGTCGCGCAACGCTGAAGCGGTGCCGGGCATGGGGAATCCGCCCGCCCAGCCACCGACTCACCGTTTTGGGATCCACCTCGCAGACCTCGGCAAGAGACTCGGGCGAGACGCCACGTTGGCCGAGCACAGTGCGCAGTCGGTCGTTCACAGCAGCCATCGAATCGGTGCAGCGCATGATCACGCAAGGACGTTTTGGGACGTAGTTGCTGAAGCGCAACCCCGCGGACTGCCTACTCTGACGCCATGGAGCTCATCGTCCTGTGGGACATCGACCACACCCTCATCGAGAACGCGGGGGTGAGCAAGGAGATCTACGCCGCTGCCTTCTCGGCGCTCTCGGGGCGGGAGCCTACGGAGCCGGCGCGTACCGAGGGGCGTACGGATCGGCTGATCATGCGCGACATGTTCGTGCGTGAGGAGCTGCCCGTACCTGGCTGGCACGCCATCGAAACCGCGCTCGCCCAGGCGGGCGAAGCGAGGCTGGATGATCTCCGCAGGCGTGGGACCGCCTTGCCTGGCGTCCATGAGGTGCTGAAGGCCGCCTCCGCGCAGAGCGGGTGGGTCTCCTCCGTCCTGACCGGCAACATCGCCGCCAACGCCCGTGTGAAGCTGTCCGCGTTCGGTCTCGACTCGCTGCTGGACCTCCCGGTGGGCGCCTACGGAGCGGACGCCGAGCTCCGTCCCCAGCTGGTCGCTGTGGCCCGCGAGCGCGTGCAGCGGCTTCGCGGCGTTCCGGCTGACGTTCCCACCGTCCTGGTGGGGGACACCCCGCGCGACGTGGAAGCGGCCCTGACCACGGGCTCCGGGATCGTCGCCGTCGCCTCCGGCATCCACAGGCCGGAGGAGCTGACCGCCGCCGGCGCTGCTGAAGTCCTGCTCGACCTGTCGGACACGAAGCGCGTTCTAGGCATCCTGGAGTCCTTCGCAGGCCACTGAAAACGTCCCGGGACGTCCTCGGAGCGTCCCTGAACGCGGTGACGAGGTCCCGGGGCAAGAAGCCACTATCAGGGCTCCCACCAGGCAGTCAGCCGAAGGAGCCCAAGTGATCGGGGAAGTCACCGGGATCAGGAAGATCCGGATGCTGTACCTGCAGCTGCTGTACCGCTGCAACTTCACGTGCCTGCACTGCTTCCACGGCAAGCGGCTTCAGTACGCCGACGCCTTCACCGCCGAGGAAGCCGTCGGCCTTCTCAACCTGATGCGAGACGAATACGGCACGGAGGCCGTCACCCTCCTCGGCGGGGAACCGTTCGTCCACCGGGATCTCCCCCGGGTCGTCCGGCACGCCAAGCAGGAACTGGGCCAGCGCGTCGAGATCTGCACCAACGGGTACCGCATCGAGCGCCGCCTGACCGAGATCGCTCCGCATCTGGACTTGCTCCGGGTCTCCCTGGAGGGTGTCGGCTCGACCAACGACGGCATCCGCAAGCGCGGTAGCTACCAGAGCGCTCTCCACTCGCTCGGCCTGGCACGGGAACTCGGTGTTTCAACCGGCGCGACCATGACCGTGACCTCGCGGAACATCGGTGAGGTACTCCCCCTCGCCCGCGTCTTGGCCCACCTCGGAGTCCGGCAGCTGAAGCTCCACCATCTGCGGCCCGTCGGCAACGCCGCCGACCATCCCGAGCTGCTGGTCACCGACACGGCCGCCTACGGCCGGCTCCGCGAACAGCTCGCGGAAACCGAGCTGCCGCTTGAAGTGATCGTCGACGAGGACCTCTCCGAGCACGGCGCTCCCGAGGTCTGCGCACCGTCCGGCGGGCCTCGCGAGATCGACCGGATCGAGGCCGACCCCCGCGGAGCGCTCACCATGTCCTGCAAGGCGGTGGGCAAGGACTCCCACGCGTTCTGGTACGAGAAGACCGCGAACCGCATCGTCCACAGGCCCTCCGCCACCGACGAAATCACGCGCCCGGTACCGGACGTGGTGTACGCCCGTGCCTGATCACCCGGCATTCGAGAGCCTGGAGGGCTTACGCGGCACCGGGAAGTCGACCATCGCACCGATGCTCGCCGCCGCCCGCCAGGCTGTCCTTGTTCCCACCGTTCCTGCCTTGTACCAGCCCCTCAGGCGCGAGGTGGACAGGCGGACGAACGTCGAAGCGCGGATGTGCCTCTACCTCTCCGCACTGTTCACAGCAGCCGAAGAGATTCAGCACCACCTCAGAGGTGGCGTCCCGGTCGTCGTGGAAAGCTACTTCGCCCGGTGCCTCTCCAGCCACCGCGCGCTGGGCGCCCAGCTCGGCGTCACTCTGCCGGCCTGGCTGCCCACGCCCGTCACCTACCACCTCGTCTGCGCCGACGACGAACGCCGGCGCCGCCTCGCAGCGCGGAACAAGCCGACATCGCGATGGGACGCGCTGATGGAAACCGTCACGGACCGAGTGGCGGATGCCTACGCCTCGTTCCCGATGCATCGCATCGACACCACGGGGCTCACCCCCGAAGAGGTCCTCCGCGTGCTCACCGCCGCCGATACGCAAGGAGCGCACTCCCATGCAGACACAGAGCCTGTGGGAGCACACCCTTACCTTCTTCCCTCAGTTCCTCGCCACTCTGCGGGAACGCGTTGCCCCTGACGCCGCCATCGCGGTCGTCGGTGCGAGCGACGGCAAGTTCGTCCTGCCTCTGGCAGCCGCTGGGTACCGCGTAGTAGCGATCGAACGCGACGCGCTTGCCGTGCATGGAGGTGAGGTCCGCCTCCCGGGTGACAGCGAGGTGCACGCCATGGGCCTGATCGACCGGCTGAAGCTGGAGGAACTGCATGCCCGGGTGCAGGTGATCGAAGAGGACTTCCTTGCGGGGGAACCTCTGGACGTGCGGTGCGAGGCGGTCTGGACGAGCTGCTCGTGGCACTACAGTGCCAACCACCACCGCCCGCTTGCCGAGTTCGTCTACCGCATGCAACGCCTGGTCCGGCCGGGCGGTGTGTTCGGTGCGGAGTTCATGATGCCCGTCGAAAAGCGCCACCACTTGGTGGAGCACTACACGTCTCCCGAGCGCCTGCACCGTCACTTCCTCGGTGACTGGGATGTCCTGCTCACCCTGCGCACGAACGAGTTCACCGAACGGGCCCACGTCGGCCAGCCGCACGACCACACCCATCGCATGGGCCTGCTCCTGGCAGCCCGCACGTGCACCCTCACCGACCGTTTCTGAGAGAAGGACACATGAAGCACGAGTACGAGGCGAAGTTCCTGGCCGTCGATGTCGCCGCACTGCAGGCCAAGCTGGCCGCCCTCGGCGCCGTCCAGGCGCTCCCCCGCACCCTCCTCACCCGCAAGATCTTCGAGAACGACTCCCTCGACGGAGGGGCGTGGCTCCGTCTGCGGGACGAGGGCACCCGCTCGACGCTCACGCTCAAGCAGGTCACCGACGCCACGACGATCGACGGCACCAAGGAGATCGAGACCGAGGTCGCCGACCTGCACGCCATGGCCGAGATCCTCCGCCGGGTGGGCCTCACCGAGGTCCGCTACCAGGAGAACTACCGCGAGGAATGGCGCCTGGGAGAGGTCGCCTTCGACCTCGACACCTGGCCCGACCTCCCCACGTTCCTGGAGATCGAGGGGCCCGACGAAGCGTCCGTCCGGCAGGCCGCCGATCTCCTGGAACTCGACTACTCCGAGGCCCGGTTCGGCAGCGTCGACGAGATCTACAAGAGGGAGGCCGGCCGCGACATCCTCGCCGAGCCCACCCTGCTGTTCTCCGACGCCGATAAGCGGGAGAGCGCTTCCTCGGCGGCCCAGGGCCGTTGATCAAGGAAGCGGACGAACCATGCTGACGGAAATCGCCTTACAGCACAGGGTGATCCCCGGGATCGCCGAATTCGCCCGAGGCGGACTACCGGCACCAGCGGCCACGGACGACGGCAACAAATGGGTCGACGGGTTCTGCTGGCTCTACTGCGGCCGGCGCTGGACACGCGTCCTGTGGATCGGCCCCGCGAGCGTCGCCGGCGCCCAGGCTCCCATGTACGCGTGCGGGTCCTGCATCCGCGAGCTTCAGGGACGTGTCTGGGAGTCCCTACTCAGCAGGGACGAACCCGCTCACCCTGACCAGCCGAACGAGGCCACCACCTCAGGGCCGCCTTCGGCCCGGCGTACGGGCAGGCACCGCGGCCAGAGCAGGTTCCTCCGCCGCGGTTAGGCCCCCGCCCTGGTCACGGAAGAGCCTGCCGTCCCCCGCGGCATGAGCCCCGTGGCCAGGGCGGGTCTCCGGTGGTACGCCTACTCGTCAGCGGCGGGCAGTTCCCTGGGCAGCTCCTGGGAGCCAGCTCGTACCTGCGAGGCCGCGATGCAGGGCACCAAGGAGGCGACGTCGGCCGCCAGCGCCTCCGTTCTCTCCTCCGAACATTCGATGTGTTCGTTCCAGCCCCGATTGTCAGACCGGCGCGCCAGCATTGGTCCATGGCCATGCTCAGCCCCGCTCAGCGGCTCACTGCCCACGTTCGGTCTGTCCTCGGCGACGGGCCGTTCCACCCGCCAGGTGGGTGGATGCACATGGGCGCCGTCATCTGCGATGCCAGCTTCCACGCGCGCTGTAAGTACGAGCTGACCCTCCGGCCGCGCCTTCTTCGACTCCAATCCGCATGGCCTGACGCCGCCACGGTCCGTGGCTTTCGAGGACGGCTCGCGACGGAAGATCTCGCCGTCGCGATGAGCTTCAAGAGTCCCAGGAAGGTTGCGACAGCCCACGCCGTTACTGATCTGCTGGCTTCGAGCGGTGTCGATACCCGATCCGACCTTCGTGCGTGGCTCGACCACCAAGACAATCGGGCCGCTCTACGCAAGGTCAAGGGAGTGGGACCGAAGAGCCTCGACTACATCGGCAACCTTGTCGGCAGATCGCAGGTCGCCGTGGATGTGCACCTGCGGGCCTTCGCTGCGGATGCCGGTGTCACGGAACTTCATTACGAGAAGCTCCGAGCCTCATACGAGGAAGCAGCAGCCGCTCTCGGGCACGAACCAGGTGGGCTGGAGCACGCGGTATGGCGGTTCAAGTCTCAGGGCGTGTAACCCCCACGCCAGGCAGGCCCGTTACTCGGGCGCGCTCGGCACATGGGCCTCGCTAGCGGCGGGGTCGCACCACCTGCTGGTCCATAGACTGCTTGGGCGCTGTGCCTGCGCGCATACTTCGAATCTGCTCACCGGCGACCGAGGCGCCGTTGATGGTGGTACGGCGGCGAGCGGCTTCAGCGCGCCGATTGGGTATCGGGTTGCGGCCGGTGTGCTGGATACGGCTGATCAGCACGCGGGCGGGTTGGCGGGCGGTGGTCAACTCGCGTTGGGCAGCAGCCTCCTTGAGGAGCTGGTGGGGTTGATGGCCGCCCGCCTCAGCGTCGGCGAGGACGGTGGCGAGGGCCGGCCAGGCGGGGTCAGTGAGGATGCGGCCGGCGTGGTCGGGGATGGCGGCGCGGACATCGTGGGCAAGGGTCCGGCGGGCCTGGTCGCTCGGTTGACGGGTGGCGAGGCTGTCGAGGACGGGCGTGAGGGCTCGGTCGGCGCCGGCCTGGAGGTGGCGGAGGGTCTGGCGGGCGGCTTCGGCCTGGTGGGCGTGGCTCTTCGCTTCGTGCCAGCGGGCGGCGACGATTGTGGCCCAGACGAGGGCTGCGAGCAGAGCCGCGAGAGCGCTGCCGTCGGAGCCGGTGGCGGTGTGGGCGATGTCGCGGGCGGCTTTGCGCAGGGTGTGGGCGGCCTGGTTCTCGGCTCGGATCTGGGAGCGCTGAGCGCGGGTGAACGCTCGTGAGGCCGCTCGCAGTTCCGCCCGAAGCTGGGCGGGGACTTTCTGGGCGGTGGCTTCGATGAGTTCGCCGAGGGCGGTGATGTGGGCCTGGGCGTGGGTGTCGTCGGCCATGCCGGTGTGAAGGATGTCGAGGGCGTCGGTTGCCTGGTGCCAGGGGGTGGCAGGTTGGTCGCGGCGGGCGGTGGGGTGTTCCTCCGGCGCGGTGGTTTCGAGGCGGGCCTTGAGCTTGGGGAGGGTGAGGTCGGGGGCGATCTTTCCGCCGGGGTGGAAGATCTGTTCGCCGTCCTTGTTGAGGTCGCCGGGGCGGCCGGCAGCGTAGCCGAGGAGGTCTCCGGACGGTCCGCGGCGGGGTTTGATCGCGATGCCATCGGCTTCGAGATAGGCGAAGACTTCCTCAGCGCTGCTGGCGTGGGGGATGGCGGCGCGGATGCGGTCCTGGAGCCAGTCGCGGCTGGTCTGCTGCCAGCCGAGGCGCTGGGCCTTGTGCATCTCGGCCTGGGTGGGCCGACGGGCGGCGGTGCGGTCGCCCTTCTTCAGTTGCCGTAGGCCGTAGTCGGTCTCGATATGGCGGCAGGCGTCGCCGACGCGGATGCCGCTGTCGTGGAGCTTGGGGCGGCGGCCGTCTTCGCGGAAGGTGGTCGCGAGGATGTGGATGTGGTCGTCGGCGTGGCGTACGGCGATCCACCGGCAGCCGAGATCGTCGCCGGGCGCGGCGATGCCTGCGGCTTCGACTATCCGCTGGGCGATCTCGCCCCACTCGGTGTCGGAGAGGTGGCGGTCTTCGGGAGCGGCGCGGACGGGGCAGTGCCAGATGTGATCGGTGACCTTCTTGCCGAACTCGCTGTTCCGGAGGCGCACGGGCTCGTCAAGGTAGCGGGCGAGCTGGGTGAGGGTGGCGTCCTGGTCACGGCCGGGGTCCGGCATGCCAAGCATGGCGAAGCCGGCGACGATGTGCGGGTCGGTGTGCTCGTCATGGCGGCCGGGGCCGTAGAGGTAGGCGAGTAGGCCACGGGTGTTGGCCCCGGCCGGTTTGATGGCGGCGATCACTCGGCCTCGTCCTTCCTGGCGTCTGCCGGTTCACGCAGGGCCTCGGCGATCAGCTCCAGCAGGCGGTGCAGCTCGTCAAGGCGCCGGCGGATGTCGGGCGGGGTGAGGTCGCTGTTGAGGGCGCGGGCGATCTGGTTGACGTTGACGCCGATGCGGTTGAGCTCGCGCAGAACCTGGGCTCGGAACATGTGGGTGCGGCGGCGGTCTTCGGACAGCGGCAGGTTCGCGGTGAACCGACCGGTGATGAAGGCGAGGACGATGTCCGCGGCGAAGCCGGATTCCCCCTTGTAGCCGTGCTCGACAGCGGCCTCCTGGAGGTCGGCTTGCTCGTCGCCGGTGAACCTCAGTGGTCCGATGCGAGCAATCCGCTTGGTTCCGGTGAAACGGCGGATCGTCGGCTGGACGCTCTGCACTGTTCGCTCGCCAGCAGCCACCAGGGCGGTGGGTGCGGGGCAGAGGATCTGCTGCTGGGCAGCGTGGAGCGTGTCCAGGTCGGGGCCGCCCTCGGCCCCGACCTCCTGGCCCGGCGCCCCCTGGCGCTGGGCCGTCTCCGCCACCCCTGGGGCGGAGACCCCCGAAGACCGGCCTTGAGTCGGACTCGGGGTACTACTGGCTCCGCCAGGGGCCGTCCGTCCGAACGCCCGCCGCAAACGCCCCAGCAGCGTAGGGGAATCCGGCGACGTAAGCGGCTCAGCGGGGGTGTCTTCAGGCAGGTGCTGGTCGTGCGTCAAGGAAGATGCTCCAGGTACGGCTGGGCAGGCGCGGCGAAGGTACCTGCCCGGTGTGGTCGTCGTGTTGTCCACAGGTGTGGAAACGGGCGGGGCGGCTGGCCAGAGCCTGGGTGACGGGAAGGGTTCCGGTCACCCAGGCAGGTCGCTGTCAACGCCTGGAGACCTCGATCCCGGCAGCTTCGAGTTCCGGCCGAAGAAGCTCCATCACCTCGGTCTGCCGCTCACTGCCGATCGTCAGGTCGCGGTCCTTAACGGCCGCCCGGAGCAGGCCGCGAGTGAGTTTGCCGTGCTGGTGACCGGTGGCCCGGCCGATATCCGCCAGTTCCGCGATGGTCGCCTTCGGTGGACGGCCACCGCTCGACTTGCTCTCCGGTACCTGGGACGCAGGTTCCGTCCGCTCAGTACCGGAGGCATGCGGACTGTCGGAAGCGACGGCTGGCATAGGGCTGTGGCTGAAGCCGCCGACCGATAGCTCCTGCGCCTGTACGGAACCGGTGTCCGGGTGATCGTCGGACGGTGCGACGAGCTGGTGGATCTGTCGCATGAGGACGCCGAAGGCCACCATCGCGGCGGCCGGAGGAACTGCGGCGACCACGTAGTCGAGGAACGGGACGGTGCGGGCGTTGCCGGTGCCGCTGACCCCGGCAACGTTCAGCGCTATGGAGCCGAACGATCCGACGGCAGTCACGGCGATCGCCCACGGGTCGGTGGCGCGGCGCAGAGCGGCGCGCAGCATGAGCAGCTCACCCGCAACGATGAACGCGTCCAGGGTGGCGGGCCAGGCCCAGCGGCGGATGGGCGACGCTCCGAGCCCGTGCTGGCCGGCGACGTCAGCCAGGTGCGCGTAGGAGAGCCAGAACGCTCCGGCGGTCAGGGCGACGATGACGATGCCTGCCGCGCCGAGCGCGAACTGCTCGGCGTCAGCCTTCTTCTTCGGCTGCCCTTCGCCGGGGGCGTCGTCTTGCGGCTGCGGTGCTTGCGTGAGCGGCGGGGTGGTCAAGCGGAAGACTCCTGGGGGTAGCGGTGTGCGGCGTCTTTGCCGTCTCGGCCGTTGCAAGTGCAGGTCAGGGCGGGACGGCAGCGCTCTCGAAGTGCCGTCTCGGCGATCATCACTGGCGTCTTGTCCCGAGTCGGGACAGGAGCGCGGTGTGTTCGGGGCGGGCCCTGCCTCAGGTCGGTGTGTCCCTTGCCGGGACGGCTGCGTTGCGCGGTCCGTCCCGGCAGACAGGGCTGTGAACTGCGGCGATACGGCATGGACGCCGGGGACGGGGCAAGACGGATCTGGGCGGCGTCGCCCGGTGGGAAACGTGCCGGGAGACGATTGCGTTGCCGTCTTGCCCCTGGCTGACGTCTTACCCGTGTGCGGTCTGACCTGCGAGATCACGGCAGGGACGGCAAGTACGGCAACCAGGGGGTGGGGTTCAGTCTTCGCCGCGAGTGGGTTCGGCGTCGACGGGATGGACGGTTGGGCAGTACCGCCGCCAGGCGTCGAGGAACTTGTTGCGCATGTAGCCCTTGCGCTGTGTCCGGTCGGCCATGCGCACGTTGCCGGGCCGAATGTCGAAGTCGCGCAGCATCCTGCCGAGCTCTCGGGCCGTAAGCCCGTCGCGTCCCCGCTCCGCCCATGGGGCTTCGGGGTCTTGGCGCAGGTGGTGGAGGAGTTCCTCCGTGGACAGGCTGTCCACCTCACGCTGGGCGAAGAAGACCCGGCGGATGTCGGCGAGAATTCGCGCACCACTGGGATGGTCCTCCTCGGCCGCCACTTCGGCGGCGACCATCCGCGCGCAGGCGACCCGCGCCAGCCGGGGCCAGCGACCGCCTGCCAGGTCGGCGACGATCACCAGGGGCTCCCACGTGTCGGCGGCGCGGTCTTCGACCGGCATGTCCGGCTCCAGGTTCGCGGCGTCCTCCAGCAGCGGCCTGGCCCACGCGTGGATGCGGTCGCGCAGCTCGTGCAGGGCCGGGATGTCGCGGCGGGAGCGGAAGGGCTTGACCTTCTCTCCCTCAGCCCGGCGCCGCATGCGGATCACCACCGACCGATCCATGACCGTGTCGGGCAGGTCACCGATTCCCGCGATGGCCGCCATCGCGAAGGTGGCGAACTTGTGCGGGGTGTGGTCGTTGCCTACGACCCGGGTGACGTACCGGCCGCGCTGATGGCCGGCGTTGAGCAGGCCGCGCGTCTCCTCGTTCTTCTCCGCCATCTTGGGGCCGAAGATGGTGTCGGCTTCGTCCACCAGCAGCGTCGGCGGCTCCTCCTCGCTGATCGAGCGGAAGATGGCCGCCGGTGTGGTGTTGATGGTCAGCATCGGATCGTGAACCGTCTCGGTCAGCACGTCCAGCAGCCGCGACTTGCCGCAGCGCTTCGCCGGCCCCACCACCGCCAGGCGCGGGGCATGCTGCCACGCGGGCTGGAGATGCGTCGCCACCACCCACAAAGTGATCGCGTCCAGCGCCTCTGGTGAGGGCGGGATCACGAACTGGGCTATCTGGGCACGCAGTTCGTCCAGCAGCTTCGAGCCAGCCGTCGGCTCCGCGTCGGGTATGACCTCCAGTCCGCTCGCCGCATCCGCCTCGTCGGCGGTGCGGGCGGCCGTACCGTCGCTCGGTGCCGCCGCGGCGCTGTCGGCCTGCGCGGCACGCACGTGGGCGCCGGGCTGGCCGGGGATGGCCGTGGCAGGCCAGGCAACTCGGGCGGGGGCGGAATAGGACTCGGGGTTCTCGGGTTCCACTGGGCGGCTCCTCGTCTGGCGGTGTCGGGCTTGCACGCCCCTGCCGCCGGGTCGGTTCTCATGGGATTGCTGGGGAGTCTTGGGGCCTCCGGCGTTGCACCGCCGGAGGCTCTCCCTCTCCTCGCGGGCGTCACGGCACCGCGAGCGACCACGGACAGTACGTTCACGCCGCGCCACAGTCCAGCGTTTCTGTGTCAGCTCAGCACAGAAGCGTCTGATACGTACGCGCCCCCTCACACTGCCAGGCCCAGCAGGGCCAACAGGTCTGCCGTCACCACCCGGTAGGCGTTGCCGAGTCGCAGCACCTTGCACGGGTACTGGCCACGCTTGGCAAGCTCGTACCCCTTACTCCGCCCCAGCCCAAGAGCCCGGTTGCCTATCTCCAGGTCAACGGCGGCAGGAAGCTCCAGAAGCTCCGCGCGGCTCATCCCTTTCGCTCGGCCACCCTCTTCGTTCTCGCGCATGCGCGCTCCATCCATGGCTGAGCCCTCGGCGAACGCGGCCATCGCGCCCGTCTCCAGGTCATGGAATCAACGCTAGGCGAGCTACTGTGTCTACATGACACAGCGTCGTAGCGACCATGGATATGAGAAGGCCGACGACGAGGACGACGTCCTCGAGTGGGTGGACCAGGTCATGGCCACCGTGGCCGGCGAGGTCCGCAGACGACGGAAGGAACTCGGTTGGAGCGCACAGGACTTGGCCGACAAGTGCGACGAGATCGGCCACCCGATCCCCCGCAACGTGATCGCCAACATGGAGTCCGGGCGCCGCTCCAACCTGCCCCTGGTCGACGTCATGGTCCTGGCCGAAGCGCTGAACACCCCGCCCATCTGTCTCATCTATCCCGTCGGCTACGTCGACGACGTGCAGCGGCTCCCGCTCCAGCACCCCACCTCCACCCTGAACGCCCTGCACTGGTTCACCGGGGAGGAGACCGATCTCGGCGCGGACGACGACATGCTCCGCTACTTCCGCGCCCACCACGCAGCCGAGGAGCAACTGCGGAACGCACGGCGCGACGAGGAGTACGCGCGCTACCACGCCGAGACCGCCCCGAACACCGACCGGAAAGCCGAGGCCCTCCGCACCCAGGCTCGTGCCGCCGAGGCGGCCGACGACGCCGAGAGCCGTCTGCGCAGGATCCGCGCCTTCATCCGGGAAGAGGGCGTCACGCCCCCCTCCCTGTGGCCCGACCTTGCCGCCGCGATCGACTCACCCGGAACCGACCCCGACACCACCGAGGAGAATGATCTTTGAAGGGCTCCACCTACCGCCGCTGCTCCTGCCGCGACCCGAAGACCGGCAAGGAACTCGGCACCTCCTGCCCCAAGCGCAACAGCAGGAACCACTGCACCTACTCCATACGCTAGGAACTCTCGCCCCGTGAGGACGGCAGTCGACGCTCCTTCGCCCGTGGCGGGTACGGCAGCCTCAAGGCCGCCCAGGCCGACCTCGACCACGTCCGCGCCCTCCTCGGACTGGCCGAGTCGGACGACCCCGAGGGCACGGAACTCATCGCCGAGATGCTGGCGGAGGTCAGCCGTGAGCGGTCGCCTCTGCCCGACGTCGAGGAGACCAGGCGGCGTCTCAACGCCGGCCAGGATCTCATCGGCAGCCTGACGGTGAGCGAGTGGCTCGACCGGTGGCTGGCCGGCAAGCGCATACGCAAGTCCGGCCTCAACCGCTACGAGACCGACATCCGCGTGCACTTGAAGCCGCGTATCGGAAACCGCCGCCTGGACCGGCTGCGCGTCAGCCACCTCAGCGAGATGTTCACGGACATCCGCGACGCCAACGCCCAGATCCTGGAGGACAACGCCCAGCGGCGAGCCGCGATCGACGAGCTGGCGACCGTCCCGTGGAAGGGCGTGGACAACCGCGCTCGCCGCAAGTCGATGAAGGCCGCGATCGACGAGATGCCGCCCTTCCGTCGCATCACCGGCCCCGCCACACGCCAGCACGTCAGGGCCACCCTCCGCGCGGCCCTGAACGACGCGATCGGGCAGCAGATCATCACGTTCAACCCGGCAGCCCACATCGAGATCGATCCCGTGCGCAAGCCGAAGGCGCTCGTGTGGACGGACGAGCGGGTCGCCAAGTGGGAGCAGACGGGCGAGAAACCGTCGCCCGTGATGGTCTGGACGCCCCAGCAGACCGGCGCCTTCCTCGACTTCGTCGCCGAGGACCGGCTGTACGCGATGTGGCACCTGATCGCCTTCCGCGGCCTGCGCCGTGGCGAGGCATGCGGACAGCCGTGGTCGGAGACCAACCTCGACACCCACTCCCTCACCGTCTCCTCCCAACTCGTGCAGGACGGCTGGGAGATCGAGGCATCCGATCCCAAGACCGACAGCGGCTACCGCGTGGTCGCGCTCGACGACGACACCGTCGACGTCCTGAAGCGGCACCGCGAGCGGCAGGACGCGGACCGCAAGGAGTGGGACTCGGCCTGGGTCGAGACCGGCCACGTCTTCACTCAGGAAGACGGCTCCTGGCTCCATCCGGGCAAGGTGACCGACCTCTTCGAGCGCCTCGTCGCCGCTTCCAGCCTCCCGCCGATCCGGCTGCACGATCTGCGCCACGGCGCGGCAACGCTCATGCTGGCCGCCGACATCGATATCAAGATCGTGTCGGACACGCTCGGGCACAGCGACACCCGGATCACGCGGGACATCTACCAGAGCGTCCTGCCCCAGGTCGGCAGGAGCGCCGCCGAGGCGACGGCGAAGCTGGTCCCGCTTCAGCGCAAAGCCGAGGCAGAGAAGGCGGCCCGCAAGGCCGCGAAGAAGGAGAAGGCCAAGAAAGCCGCGGCGAAGAACGCCAGCAAGGGCAAGGGAGGCAAGCCGAAGAACGAGGCGAAAGCCCAGGCCAAGGCCGACAAGAAGACCAAGCGCCGAACGCCCGAGAAGTAAGTTCCTGAGCGGCTCCGCTCACGCATCGCTCACGCAAGCAATGTCTCGGCAACCCAGCCATGTGACGCGTCACGCCCCGAGCAACACAAAACCCCAGGTCAGCGACTATCTGGCCTGGGGTTTCTCGGAGCCGCCTTCGGGATTCGAACCCGAGACCTACGCATTACGAATGCGCCGGTTCGTCGGCTCGGGCGAATGCTTCCCGGACGTCAACACCGTTTGCGATTCCGCCCTGCCCAACGGTCGTCGAGCGCCGCAGGATACCTTGTAGGTAAGCGTCCGCAAGAAGTCCCCGAAAAATCCCCGACGCCACGCGAGCCGCGTTTGCCGCGCCAAAACACCAGGTCAGCGTCTTGATCAAAAGTGGCTGACATGAGCGTGAAGTACAAGGAGACGGCTCGGGGCGGGCTGGCGGTCAACATCATCGAGTGCTGAGGGAAGCGCCGACGGTTGCGTGTGACCGGAGGCGTACGCGCATTACCTCTGACGTAATCGACCATCCGAAGCCCGCCGGGCAAGGTGATCCCTACCAGGCCTCGGACCGGCGAACCCCGGTCGGGGCCCTGGCAGACCGTTCCCACGGAACCCCGACGCCCACGGAGGCCGATCCGTCATGTCCGCTCTTCAGCTGTCCGCTCTGGCCCGCACCTCCGACCCGCAGACCATGCTGCGCCGCTTCCTCGCCCTCGACGCGGTCACCACCACCGGCAACGGACTCGCCTATCTAGCCGCCTCCGGGCCGCTCGGCCGGTTCCTCGGCATGAACCAGGGGCTGCTGCTGGGACTCGGCGCCTTCCTCGCGCTCTACGGCGCGGGCGTCGGAGTCCTCGCCTCGCGCAAGAACCCGCCGGTGCTGCCGGTCCGTGCCGTCGTCGAGGCGAACGCGGTCTGGGCCGTGGTCAGCCTGATCGCACTCGTCGCCTGGCTGTCGCCGACAACGGCGGGCGCAGTGTGGATCCCGCTGCAGGCCGTCACGGTCGGCGGATTCGCAGCCCTGCAGCACGCGGCGCTGCGCGCGACGCGGACCTGACTCGGATCGGCCCGCGAAGTCGGCCCGGTTCTCAGTTCGACAGCCGGCGAAGGCTGCGCGGCGCCCTCACGGGGTATCAACCGTGCAAGGCGTAACAGGCTCAACCTCCTTACCCCCACGAACACTTCAGGGAGTACAGCCATGCTGCGAGGCATCGACGTCAGTGCGTACCAGTCGTCGGCCTACGACACGGACGGACTCTCCTTCGTCTTCATCAAGGCGACGGAGGGGCATACGTATGTGAACCCCAAACTCACCGCCCAGGTGAAGACCGCCCGGGACGCCGGCTGTGTGGTCGGCTTCTACCACTTCCTGTGGCCCGGCAATCTCACGGCCCAGGCCGAGCACTTCGTCGCCAAGGCTCCTGAGAAGGCGGGCGACCTGCTGGCGGTGGACTGGGAGACCACGGGCGACGGCACACACGCGAGCAACGCCGAGAAGGACCGCTTCATTCGTGCGGTGAAGAAGCTCCGCCCCCACCACCGCGTGATCCTCTACACCAACCGCAACTTCTGGCTCAACGTCGACACCACCTCGTACGCCGGCGACGGCCTGTGGATCGCCGACTACGTCCCTGCGGGCAACCCCCGCATCAAGGCGGCGTGGCGGTTCCACCAGTACACCTCCGACCCCGTGGACAAGGATGTCGCGCACTTCTCCACCAAGGCCGCGCTGCGGGAGTGGGCCGTGGGCGGCTGAGCGAGCCGCGTCTACTCTCGAACGGTGACTGAACGGCAGTCGTACGGAAGAAGGGAACACCACAGCATGGGCGGGACGGTCAGCGCGGTCAGCAGCAACGAGGCGTACACGTTCACCAAGCCGAACAGGGAGAGCATCCGACTGCTCACGGGGCTCGGCGTGGAGGGGGACGTGCACGCCGGAGTGACGGTCAAGCACCGGTCCCGGATACGGAAGGACCCCACGCAGCCGAATCTGCGGCAGGTGCACCTCATCCACGAGGAACTGTTCGACGAGGTGCGGCAGGCCGGGTTCGAGGTGGCCGCCGGGCAGCTCGGGGAGAACGTCACCACCCGGGGGATCGATCTGCTCGGCCTGCCCCGGGGAACCCTGCTGCACCTCGGGGACGAGGCCGTCGTGGAGGTCACGGGGCTGCGGAATCCCTGCGCCCAGATCGACGGCTTCCAAAAGGGGCTGTTGAAGCAGGTCGTCAGGCAGGACGAGGACGGCAAGCCACGGTTCATGGCCGGGATCATGGGCGTCGTCGTGACCGGGGGTGTGGTGCGGCCCGGCGACCCGGTGGGGATCGAGTTGCCCGACGGGCCGCACCTGCCTCTGGAGAGGGTCTGAGGCGGCCGGTCCTACCCGCGGAAGGCCGCCGTCCGCTCGGGTGACGCCTCCATCAGCGCCTTCTCGACAGCCGCGGCTCCCGCCCGCAGGCCGTAGACGGGGGTGGCGGGCTGCTGGCGCCAGGAGTCGTCGATGCCGCCGGCGTCCACCGTGTCGAAGCCGAGTTCGTCGATCAGGGCCCGGACCTTCGCCTTGGCCGTCTCGTCGTCACCAGCCACCGGAACCGCCATGCGATCGGGGTCGCCGACCGGACGGGGGCGCTCCAGGAGGTCCTGGGCGTAGGTGCCGTTGAACGCCTTGACCACCGGGTGGCCGATCTGTCGTTCGGTCCAGCGGCTCTCGGTCAGGCCCGCGTCCTCGATCTCCGCGATGCGTCCGTCCCGCTCCTTGGGGTAGTAGTTGCCGGTGTCGATCACGGCGACACCCTTCGCCGCGCCGTCCAGCACACCGGACGGCAGGTCCGGCACCGCCTTCACCGGGATCGTGATCACCACGACCTCGGCACCACGGGCTGCCTCCCCGACCGTGACGGCGGTCGCGCCCGTCTCCTCGGCCAGCGCGGTGAGTGTGTGCGGGCCGCGGGAATTGGCGACGGAGACCTCATGGCCGAGGGCCGTGAGCCGCCGGGTGAGATTGCCGCCGATGTTGCCCGCGCCGATGATGCCGATCTTCATGACTGGCCTCGCCCTTCCGTGGGTCGGTGTCCGGGAACCGCCTTGCGAGCAGCACCAACCCACAGGCCGGGTGCGCTATTCCGTACTGTGGCGAACGGAGGGACATGGAGCGGTGGCGGCCGTCCGGGGTGGCAGTCGGCCGGCGGCCGGAACCCGGGGCGGCAAGTGGAGGGATCGGGCCACGCCCGGACATCCGCAGCAGCGCCCGACCTCGGCGCGGATGGTGCGCACGGTCAGTCCGGTCGCGCGGGCCGGTTCGCCGATCGTGAACAGGTCGGTGCCGTCGTCGATCATGTCTGGGAGTCTGGGCCTTCCAGCGAGCGGAGACTCAAGCCGGAGGAGTGACGACTCATGCCCGACAGTCTGCGGGAGATCCTGGACGCGGCGGCCCGCGGGGTCTTCCCCCCGGCGGACGGCGGTACGACGGTCGTGCGTCAGCATGCGCACCGCGACGCCGGGGTCCTCGCCTTCACCGCGCACTCCGTCGTCTTCACGGACGAGGACCCCCGGTGGGTGCGCAAGATGCTCGGTTCCCTCGACTGCGACGCGCTCTCCGCGACGATGAACCCACGGTTCCTGGCCGCTTTCATGGACCGGACGGGCCGGGCGAACGACACCATCGACCTGCTCTCCGTCGCCGCCCCGCTGCCCGGCGGGCCGCCGCTGCCCCTGAGCGAGATCGAGGATCCCGGCCATCCCCGGGTCGTCCGGGCCCGCGGGCGCCGGGACGACGTCCGGGTGTGGGTCGCCGACGGCGGTGTGCTCGTCCTCGGGCGCGGGATCGCCGGGCGGCTGGAGGTAGCCGTGGAGGTGGAGGAGGAGGCCCGGCATCGGGGGCTGGGGCGGGCGCTCGTCTCGGCGGCCCGGCATCTCGCCGCCGAACCGGTCTGGGCCCAGGTCGCCCCGGGGAACGCCCGCAGCCTGCGGGCGTTCCAGGCGGCCGGTTACCGGCCGGTGGGCTCGGAGGCCCTGCTCATCGCGGCCTGAGCCACGGGCCTCAGTGCCACGGCAGGTAGTTCGGGTTGCTCTCGCAGTCGCTCATCTTCTCCGTCTTGGTGGCCTTGTCGACCGGGCAGACCCCGATGACGTACTGGCGCGCGATGCCGCCGGGGAAGGCGACCTCGACCTGGTCGGCCCATTTGTGGGTGTCGCCGATGGTCTTGTTGACGTCGATGCCGCCGGGGGCGTCGATGTAGTAGTTGTAGCCCGACTTGTACCAGGTCTTGTACAGGTCGTGGTCGTACGATGTCGACACATACGGCGAGGGCTGGTTGACCAGGACGTACTTCTCCAGGTCGTACTGGCCGCCCACGACGTCCCTGGGGTGGAAACCCTCGGCGAAGATGGTCGTCGGCGGGCGGCTGTCGCTGCGGTAGAGCGTGCCGCAGGTCGTGCGCCAGACCGGGCGCGGGGAGATACGGCCGAGGTCCACGTGGTGGTCGGCGGCTGCCGTGAGCGGGTCGAAGAACTGGGGGCAGGCGGTCGCGGCCTTCTTGGCCGCCACGGGGTGGGCCGGAGTGGTGGCGGCGGTCGTGGCGAGGACCGCCGCCAGGGACGCGGCGAGCATGACGGCCCGTCGACGCAGGCGAGTTGTGGTCATGGGAGCACCCTCGTGGCTGCGCGCCGACGGGCCGTGGATCCTCACTCGTACGGCGGCGTGTTGGCAACCGCCTTTGCCTCAGCGGAAGATGCCCGTGTGGCCGAGCGAGTAGCGGCCCGGCTGCGGGTAGACCGCGAGGCCGTGCGGGCCGCTGCCCACCTTGATGCGGGCGAGCTGCCGGCCGGTCGCGGTGTCGATCGCGTACACCTCGGCGTTGTAGCGGCCCGACAGCCACAGCACCTTGCCGTCCGAGGAGACGCCGCCCATGTCCGGGCTGCCGCCGTTCGGCAGCCGCCACTTCTTGACCAGCCGGTTCTGTGGGAAGTCGAAGACGGAGATGGTGCCCTCGCCACGGTTGGAGATGTACATCTCGCGCGAGTCGCGGCTGACGTAGAGGCCGTGCGCTCCCCTGCCCGTGGCGAGGAAGCCCGGCTTGCCGAAGGCGTCGCCGTCCACGACCCACAGGCCGTCGGCCATCATGTCGGCGATGTAGAACTTCTTGCCGTTCGGGGAGACCTTCACGTCCTGCGGCATGGCGCCGTGGAACGGCAGCTTCTGCTTGCCGATCACCTTCATCTTCTCGGTGTCGACCTTGAGCAGTTCGCCGCTGAACTCGCAGGAGACGATGAAGTAGCGGCCGTCGAGCGAGAAGTCGGCGTGGTTGACGCCGTAGCAGCTCGACGGCACGGCCTTCGCGACCTTCATGGTGTGCGCGTCGCGGAAGACGAGCTGACGGTCGAGGGAGGCCATCACGACCGCGTACTTGCCGTTCGGCGTGAAGTACAGGTTGTACGGGTCGTGCACGTCGACGGGCTTGCCCGCCTCGCCGGTCTTCGGGTCGATGGGGGTGAGGCTGTTGCCCTTGTCGTTGTTGACCCACAGCGTCTTCAGGTCCCAGGACGGCACGACGTGCTGGGGCTGGACGCCGACCGGGATCGTCTTGATGACCTTGTACGTCTTCGGGTCGATGACCGACACCGTGTTGGAGTTGGTGTTGGGGACGTAGACGAGGGACGGGAAGTCCTTGACCACCGGGGAGAGTCGGCCCGGTCGGTCGGCGGCGTAGACGTCCTTCGGGTCGAGTACCGGCGGCATGCCCGGCAGGCCGTCGACGGTCTGCGGCTCGGCGGTGGCGCTGGGGGACGTGGAGGCGGTGGCCTTGTCCTTGGGGGTTCCGCTGCTGCAGCCGGCGAGCGCGGTGAGGGCGGCGCCGGCGATCAGTACGCGCGCGAGGGTGGTGGGGTGCATCAGCTCAGCAGCTCCGTGGTGGTCACCGCGGTGAGACCGCGGTGGTCGAGTTCGTGCAGGAGGGCGGGGAGGGCGGCGATCGTGTCCGCATAACCGAAGTGCAGGCTCACCACGGATCCGCCGCGGATCTCGCCGATGACCTTGCGGGTGATCGCGGGGGCGCCCGGCGAGGTGTAGTCGAGCGAGTCGACGTCGTACGACAGGACGTGCGGGTAGCCGGCGCGACGGGCCAGCCGTTCGACGAGCGGGGTGGCGCGCGGGGCTCGGGAGGGGCGGAACCAGGTGCCGATGGAACCGGTCAGCTTTCGCAGCCGGTCGGCGCATCCCTGGATCTCGGCGAACGCGTCCGTCTCGGAGAGGGTGTTGATGCCGATGTGGTGCAGGGTGTGGTTGCCGAGGTCGTGACCGCCGTCGAGGATGCGGCGGGCGAGTTCGGGATGTTCGTCGAGCCAGGTGCCGACCGCGAGCACGGTGATCTTCGCGCCCGCCTTCTCGGCCGTGTCGAGGATCGACCTGGCGAAGGAGGGATTGCCCTGTCCGTGGAAGGTGAGGGCCACCCGGGAGCGGTTGCGGGGGCCGTGGGTGATCTGTGCGGGCTGCTGCGGGAGGGCGCGGGGTGCGGGCGCGGCGACCTGGGTGCCCGGGGCGGGCGAGCCGGCCGGGGGGCGCGGGGGGCCGCTGGTGCCGGCTCCAGGCCGGTCGTGGGAGCTGCCGGAGGAGCAGGCGGTGGCGAGGGCACCGGCGGCGGCCAGCCCGGCGCCCGCGCGCAGCGCCGAGCGGCGGTCGGGCATCGCGCGGGCGCCGGGGCCGGTCTCAGGGGGAGGGACGGGCGTGGTCACTCTCACCATTTAAGGACGCACTGGGGTGAAAACCGGCGATTTGGCCGTGAAGAGAGGGTAAGGGTCGCGAGCGAGGGGTTTGCGGCCCGACGGCGGGTCCCGGTGGGCTCCGGGGTACGGGTCACGGGTCACGGGCGGCGAGGATCGGCGCCTTGTCCGTGGAGTACCAGGAGCCCTGACGGACCGGCGGCCCGGATGCCCGACGAGGGCCTGGTCAGCGGTCGGCGATCCGCATTTCGAACCAGGCCGTCTTGCCACGCGGCAGCAGGTCGACACCCCAGCGGTCGGCGAGCTTGTCGACGAGGAAGAGACCGCGACCGCTCACGTCCATCTCCTGGACCGGCATCAGACAGGGCAGCCCACGGGAGGGGTCGCGCACCTCGACGCGGATCCAGCCCCGTCGGTGACGCATGCGCAGCCCGAAGACCCGGGCGCCGGTGTGCCGGACGGCGTTGCCGACGAGTTCGGAGACGAGCAGGACCGCGTCCTCGGCCAGCTTCGGGGACAGCCCCCACTGGCGCAGGATGACGACCTGGGCGAGCCGGCGTGCGGTGGCCGCCGACTCCGGACGGGACGGCAGGGACACCTCCGCGTCAGCGGGACTGCCGAGCAACTCCAGTGCTCTGAGCGCCTGTTCATCCTCGATCGCAGGTGACCAGCGCGCCGCGGTCGCACTCCCGTACCGCCGCGGTTGTTCGACACCCTCCAGCCCCGCCATGCCCCCCATGATGACCGCCCAAGGTGCCGCATGGAGGCGTTACGGAAGAAAACCGCCCCCGGAACAGCGCATTCCGCGACATTCGATTGGCATATGCCAGAAGCAAGGTGAGCAGCGTCGCACCCCAACTGACCTGCACAAACAGGCCAGTTGGGGGCGCATTCCGGACCGCATCGAGGCGACGGACTCAGGGGTTCCCTGAGGTTCCCGTGAACCGCCCCTTCGAGGGACAACGGGTGAGACGTCGCGTCAACTGCAAGTGGATCACGGTATATTTCCTGAGCAGATCCTCAGGTCCGTCGGCTCAGACGAACTTCGCCTTGCCGGGCCCCTCCTCCACGAAGCTGCGCATGCCGCGCTCCCGGTCCTCCGTGGCGAACAGGCCCGCGAACCAGTTCCGTTCCACGGTGAGACCGGTCTCGATGTCCGTCTCCAGCCCCGCGTCGATCGCCTCCTTGGCGGCGCGCAGCGCGATCGCCGGCCCCTGGGCGAGCCTCGCGGCCCAGGCGTGCGCCTCGGCGTACACCTCCTCGGCCGGTACCACCCGGTCGACCAGGCCCAGCGTCAGCGCCTCGTCCGCCTTCACCATCCGGCCCGTGAAGATCAGGTCCTTGGCCTTGGAGGGGCCGATCAGGCGCGCCAGCCGCTGGGTGCCTCCCGCGCCCGGGATCAGACCGAGCAGGATTTCCGGCTGCCCCAGCTTCGCGTTCTCGGCGGCGAAGCGGTAGTCGGCACACAGCGCCAACTCGCAGCCGCCGCCCAGGGCGTAGCCGGTGACGGCGGCGACGACCGGCTTGGGGATGCGGGCCACGGCGGTGAAGGAGTCCTGCAGGGCGCGGGAGCGCACGACCATCGCGGCGTGGTCCATGCCCTGCATCTCCTTGATGTCCGCGCCCGCCGCGAACACCTTCTCCCCGCCGTAGATGACCACGGCGCGCACGTCCTCGCGGCGCGTGACCTCCTCGGCGAGTTCCTTGAGGCGGTCCTGGGTGGCGACGTCCAGCGCGTTCATGGGCGGGCGGTCCAGGCGGATCGTACCCACGCCTTCGGCGACTTCGAGATGCACAGTCATGGCAGGAAGGTTAACGGGCACTAACGCGATCGGGCCCGGTGTGCTCGCTCACAGCGGCACGCCGGGCCCGTTGGTGAACCGTTCCTACTTGATCCACTCTTCCCAGGGCATGTTCCAGCCGTTCAGCCCGTTGTCGGGCGCGACCGTCCTGTCGCGGGAGTTCTTGACGATGACGACGTCACCGGTGATCGAGTTATTGAAGAACCAGGCGCCCGCAACCGACTTGCTGTAACCGCCGCGCACATCGCTCAGGCCGACGCAGCCGTGGCTGGAGTTGACGTTGCCGAAGACGCCGCCGCCCCAGTAGTTGCCGTGGATGAAGGTGCCGGAGTCGGTCAGACGCTGGGCGTGCGGCACGTCCTTGATGTCGTACTCGCCACCGTAGCCGACGGTCTCGCCGTTCATCCGGGTCACGGTGAGGCGCTCGCTGATGACCATCTGGCCGTTCCAGGTGTCGTAGCCGGGCTTGCCGGTGGTGATCGGGATGGTCTTGACGACCTGCCCGTCGCGCCTCACCACCATCTTGTGGGTCTTGGCGTCGACGGTGGAGACCTGGCTGCGGCCGATGGTGAAGTTCACCGTCCGGGTCTGCTTGCCGTAGACGTCGGGACGGCCCTCGACGCCGTCGAGGTTGAGGTTCACGGTGACCTTGGTGCCGGGCTTCCAGTACTCCTTCGGGCGGAAGTCCAGGCGGTCGTTGCCGAACCAGTGGCCACGGACCTCGACGGCCGGCTCGGTCTTGATGGTGATGGCCTTCTCGACGTCCTCGGGGTGGGTGATGCCCCGGGTGAAACGGACCGAGAACGGCATGCCCACACCGACCGTGGAACCGTTCTCCGGCGCGTAGTTGCCGACGAAGGTGTTCTTCGGAGTCAGGGTGGTGAAAGAGGACTCCTCGGCGGAGGTGAGACCCGCGGAGTCCTTGGCGACCGCGCGGACCTTGTACGTGGTGGCCGCGGCCAGGTGGGTCGAGGGCGTCCAGGTGGCACCCCCGTCGGTTATCGCCCCGGCGACCTCGCGGCCCTTGGCGTCCTCGACCTTGACCTCGGTCAACTTGCCCTTGGCGGCCGTCACCTTGAGGGCGCCGTTGGTGCCCACGGCCTCGGCGCCGTTCTTCGGAGCGATCGTGACGACTGCCTGCGACTGCTTGGTCCCGGCCGTACCGGAGCCCTTGCCCTTCGTGTCACCGGACCCAGGGCCGGAACCCCCACCCCCGCCGCACGCGGTGGCGGTGACCAGGAGCGCCCCGAGTACCAGTGCCGACAGCCCCTTGCGTCCACGCCCCCCTCGCCGGTCAAAGCTCCCCCGCGCCACTCTCTCGCGCGCATCAACCGACGCCCCCGATATCGGTCGCCCGTTCAACGTTCCCGTCTCCCCTCGCACGGCCTGGTGAGGCCCGCACTCCAGCGCGACTCGCGCGCGCATGGCGACAAATGAATCACACGCCACGGCACGAAGCCTCCCCGTGACTGTCACATTTCAGTCCCAACTTGAGCCGCGCGACAGGTGTACAGGGGTACGCCGGGCGCACCACCGGCGTGCCCCTGTACACCCCTTGTGCCGACCGTGCGGCCCCTCCTGGGAAACGTGAGTGCGCGGCACGCTCTGGGCAGAACAGTGGGGAGGACGACGCGACGGGGGGCCGCGGCCGGGACACCGCGCGCCATGTTCGCGTCGTTCCACGAGCCGCGGGAGGCCCACAGGTGTCGAGCGCAGCCGAGCAGGAGGCAGTGCAGGAGGAGCGGGCGGGCGGGGCACGGTCCGGGCGCTGGGCCCCCGTGCTCAACGGCAGGCGCCGCCCGGTGCCTGCCGTGCCCGTGTGGCCGGGCACGCCCACCCCGCTCGGGGCGCGCTTCCGCTCTGGTCCGGACGGGGTCGCGGGCACCAACTTCGCCCTGTGGGCGGGCGGTGCGGAGGCGGTCGAGCTGTGCTTGTTCGACGGACCGGGCGCCGACAGCCGCGAGACCCGCGTACCGCTCACCGAACTGACACACGAGATATGGCACGGTTTCGTGCCGGACGTGCTGCCCGGTCAACGCTACGGCTACCGGGTGCACGGCCGCTGGGACCCGTGGACCGGCGCGCGCTGGAACCCGGCGAAGCTGCTCCTCGATCCGTACGCGCGCGCGGTGGACGGCGACTTCGCGCTGCCGCCGGAGGTGTACGGGCATGTACGGGACTGGCCACAGCAGCATGTGGCGGACACCGTGCGCGACGAGCGGGACTCGGCGCCGTACGTCCCCAAGGGCGTCGTGGTACACGATGACGACGACTGGTCGCAGGACCAGCGCCCGAAGACGCCCTGGGCGGACTCGGTCATCTACGAGCTGCACGTGGGCGGCTTCACCCGGCAGCACCCGGACATCCCGGAGCGGCTGCGCGGTACGTACGCGGGTCTGGCCCACCCGGCGGCGATCGAGCATCTGGTGCGACTCGGCGTGACGGCGGTGGAGTTGCTGCCGGTGCACCAGTTCGCGCACGAGGACCATCTGCTCGGGCGGGGACTGAGGAACTACTGGGGCTACAACTCGGTCGGCTACTTCGCCCCGCACGCGGCCTACGCGTCCTGCGGCACCGCCGGTCAGCAGGTCGGCGAGTTCAAGCGGATGGTTCGGGCGCTGCATACGGCCGGGATCGAGGTGATTCTCGACGTGGTCTACAACCACACGGCGGAAGCGGGCGAGTTGGGTCCGACGCTGTCGTTGAAGGGGATCGACAACCGCGGCTACTACCGTCTGCGGTCGGACGCGCGCCGGTACGCGGACTACACGGGCTGCGGCAACACGCTGCACGTGGTCCAGCCCCAGGTGCTGCGCCTGATCACCGACTCACTGCGCTACTGGGTGACGGAGATGGGCGTGGACGGCTTCCGCTTCGACCTGGCCGCCGCGCTGACCCGCTCCATGCACGACGTGGACATGCTCTCCCCGTTCCTCGCCGTCATCGCGCAGGACCCGGTACTGCGCAGGGTCAAGCTCATCGCCGAGCCGTGGGACGTGGGCGCGGGCGGCTACCAGGTGGGTGCCTTCCCGCCGCTGTGGGCCGAGTGGAACGACCGCTACCGCAACGCCGTGCGGGACTTCTGGCGCCACGCGCTGCCGGACGTACGGGAGATGGGCTACCGCCTGTCGGGCTCCAGCGACCTGTACGCCTGGGGCGGCCGCCGCCCGTACGCCTCCGTCAACCACGTGACGGCGCACGACGGTTTCACGCTCCGGGACCTGGTGAGTTACGACCGCAAGCACAACGAGGCCAACGGCGAGGGCAACCGGGACGGCACGGACGACAACCGCTCCTGGAACTGCGGGACGGAGGGTGACACCGGTGACGAACGGATACGGGCGCTGCGGCGCAGGCAGCAGCGGAACCTGCTGACCACACTGCTGCTGTCCACAGGCGTACCGATGCTGGTGGCGGGTGACGAGATGGGCCGCACCCAACGCGGCAACAACAACGCCTACTGTCAGGACAACGAGATCGGCTGGCTGGACTGGACTCTGCTGCGGGAGCCGGGCTGGCGGGCTCTGTTCGACCTCACCTCCCGTCTGATCGCGCTGCGCCGCCGCCACCCCGTGCTGCGCCGCCGGGCGTTCTTCTCCGGACGGGCACAGTCGGCGGACGGGCTGCGGGACCTGGCCTGGTTCACCCCGCGCGGCTCGGAGATGACGGAAGCGGACTGGTACGCGCCGGCGGCCACGTTGGGGATGTACTTGTCCGGCCGGGACATCCCCGGCCACGACGAGCGCGGAGCCCCCGTCCTCGACGACAGCTTCCTGGCCGTCCTGCACGCCGGGGAGCGCCCCGTGGGTTTCGTACTGCCGGGGCCGCCGTGGGCGGAAGGGTACGAGGTGATCGTGGACACCTCGCGGGAGGAGCAGGCGGACGCGCCGGGTGTGACGCACCGGTCGGGCGGGCCGATCACGGTGCCGGAACGGTCGGTGCTGCTGCTGAAGGTGACCGGCTGACCGCCCGGTGTCCTGGCAGGCAACGGTTGTGTCAGCCGAGGATCCCCCGGTCGTAGGCCACCGCGACCGCCGCGGCGCGGTCGTTGACGCCGAGCTTGGCGTACAGGTGGGTGAGATGGGTCTTCACGGTGGCCTCGCTGATGAACAGCTCGCGCGCGATCTCCCGGTTGGAGGTGCCCTTGGCGACCAGTGCCAGCACCTCGCGCTCACGTGCCGAAAGCGGTTCGTTGCGGGGGGCGGGGGCGCGGACGGCGGAGACCAGTCGTGAGGCCACGGCCGGGGAGAGGACGCTGCGGCCCTCGGCGGCGGCGCGGACGGCGGTGAACAGCTCGTCGCGCGGGGCATCCTTGAGAAGGTAGCCGGTCGCGCCCGCCTCGATCGCGGGCAGCGTGTCGGAGTCGGTGTCGTAGGTGGTCAGGACGAGCACCTTGGCGCGGGCGCCGCGGCGGGTCAGTTCCCTTATTGCGTCCACGCCGGAGCCGCCCGGCATGCGCAGATCCATCAGGACCACGTCCGGGTCCAGCACGGCGGCCTTCGCCACCGCCTCGACACCACCCGCCGCCTCGCCGAGGACGGTGAATCCGGCAGCGGACTCGAACATGCCGCGCAGGCCGTCCCGGACGACGGGATGGTCGTCGACGATGAGGAGCGAGATCGCTGGGTGTCGGGGCATGTCATCCGTCATGGCGCACCAACGGTACGCGAGCCGAGATCGCCGTGCCGTGGCCGGGTTCGGACTCGACGGTGAAGGAGCCCGCGATGCGTTCGGCGCGGGCGTGCATCCCATCCAGTCCGAAGCCGCCCGCGCGGCTGCGGGCGGGAACGGCGAGGGGGTCGAAGCCGCGGCCGTCGTCGCGGATGTCGAGGGTGACCTCGGCGCCCATGAAGGACAGGGTGACGCCGACGCGGGAGGCGTGGGCGTGCCGGGCCACGTTCGACAGGGCTTCCTGGGCGATGCGCAGAAGCGTCGCCGAGACCTCGTCATGCAGGTGCTCGGCGGTGCCCGTGACGGTGAAGTCGGCACGTACCTGGGTGCGTTCGCCCCATTCGGCGACTGTCTTCTTCAGCGCCTCGGGCAGGCCGTCGACGGCGAGGGCGACGGGGGCGAGGTTGTGGACGGAGCGGCGGGCCTCGCCGAGGCTGTGGCGGGCCAGTGTGGAGGCGCTCTCCAGGTGGACGCGGGCGGTGGCCAGGTCGGAGGCGTTCGCGACCACCTGAAGCTGGGCGATGATGCCGGTCAGGCCTTGGGCGAGGGTGTCGTGGATCTCGGCGGCCAGCCGCCGGCGTTCGTCGGCGACCCCTGCCTCGCGTGCCTGGACGAGGAGTTGGGCGTGCAGGGCGGCGTTCTCGTCGAGGGCCTGCTGCAACGCCGTGTTGGTGCGTTCGAGTTCGGCGATGGTGTCGGCCTGGGCGACGGCACGGGTCTGCTCCTGCTCGGCGAACCGGGTGAAGAGGGCGACCATGCCGACGTTGACCCCGAGCACCACGGCGAAGCCGAGCCACATGACCAGCCCGTGGGGCGGCATGCCGCCGATCTCACTGCCGGCCATGGTGATCGCCGTCAGGAAGAGACCGGGCAGCACCAGTCGGCGGGGTAACTGAGCGGCGGCCGTGTAGTAGTTGGTGACGGCGTAGAAGGCGAAGAAGGGGTTGAGCCAGGTGAGAACGAACGCGATCGCCCAGCGGCCGAAGTAGAGGCAGGCGCTCGTCCCGCTGCGCTCCGGCCGCTTCCGCATCACCCGCGCCCGGCCCACTTCCAGGACCAGGGCGGCGGCGACCAGTGCGCAGGCCTGGCCGGTCTCGTCCCGGCCCATGCCGACCACCCCGGCCGAGCCGGCCGCCGTCAGGACGCCCACGCCGAGCAGGGCGTACGGCCCCCAGTCGGCGAAGGTGGCCCGGCGTGGATTCCACTCGACGCTCGTCATGGCGCCAGTGTCCCGCACGGCACGCTCATTCCCAGCGGAACCAGCGCGCGGCGACACGGGTCAGCAGCACCGCCCAGGCGGCCGGCACGCCCAGGTGGGACCAGCCCGGCCAGTCGCCGGCGGCAGCCTGGTTGAGGGCCTGTGCGGCGGCGCCGAAGGGGGTGTAGCCGACGATCCGGGCGAGGGTGTGGGGCATGGCCTGCACCGGCAGCCACACGCCCGCGCAGAACATCATCGGGAAGAACACCGCGGATCCGATCGCGCCCGCGATCTTCGTGGTGCGGGACAGCGCCGAGATCACCGCGCCCAGGGCGAGCGCGACGAGTACGGACAGCAGCAGGGCGACGGCGTAGCCGAACGGCTGCCGGGGCAGGGTCACGTCGAAGACGAGCCGCCCGACGGCGAGTGCGAGCAGCGCCGAGACCAGGGCCGCGGCCCCGAACACCAGCATCTGCGCGGTCAGCAGGGCGGCGGGCCGGACCGGAGTGGTGGACATCCGGCGCAGGATGCCCCGCTCGCGGTAACCGGTGAGGCTCTGCGGCATGCCCTGCACCCCACTGGTGATCAACCCGATCAGCACGGCGACCGGCACATAGGCGTCGATGGGCCGCAGGCCCCCGAGGGAGTGGTCGGAGTGCCGGAAGGACGGGATGGAGCCGAGGATCACCAGCAGCAGGGTGGGGAACAGCAGGACCCAGAAGGTGGCGCCGGGCTCGCGGCGGAAGAGGCGGAGTTCGGTGCGCAGTACACCGGGGTTCAGCAGGGCGCTGCTCATGACACGGCCTCCGTCAGGTCCAGGAACGCGTCGTCGAGCGTGGCGTCGGTAACGCGGAGTTGGTGGGCGGTGATGTGGTGGCGGGCGAGGAGGGTGATGACGGCGTTGACGGTCGCGTCGGACCCGGAGAGCGTGAGCCGGCCGTCCTTGCGGGCGATGGAGGCCAGTTCGGGCAGTTCGCTCAGGTCACCCTCGTCCAGCGGTGCGGACGGGGTGAAGCTGATGACGGTGGAGCCCGCCGAGCGCCGGATCAGTCCGTCGGGGGTGTCCAGGGCGGCGATCCGGCCCCGGTCGATCACGGCGATCCGGTCGCACAGCCGCTGGGCCTCCTCCATGAAGTGGGTGACGAGCAGAACGGTGACCCCGCCCGCCCGGACGTCCTCGATGAGCTTCCAGGTGTCGCGGCGGGCGCGCGGGTCGAGCCCGGTGGTCAGCTCGTCCAGCACGACCACCCGGGGGTTGCCGACGAGGGCGAGCGCGATGAACAGCCGCTGTTTCTGGCCGCCGGAGAGCTTGGCGAAGCGAGTGGTGAGCTTCTCGGCCAGGCCGAGGCGTTCGGCCAGGGGCCGCCAGTCGGCCGGGCGCGGATAGAAGGACGCGTACAGCTCGAGCGCCTCGCGCACGGTGAGCTTGGCCTGCAACTCGCTCTGCTGGAGCTGGGCACCCAGCACGCGGGCGACCTGCTCGTGGTCGGCGATCGGGTCGAGGCCGGTGACGCGCACGCGGCCCGCGTCGGGGACCCTGAGGCCCTCGACGCACTCGACGGTGGTGGTCTTGCCGGCGCCGTTCGGGCCGAGGATGCCGAAGATCTCGCCCTCCTCGACGGCGAAGGAGACGCCGTCGACGACGGCCCGGCCGCCGTAGGACTTGCGCAGTTCGCTGACTTCGATGACGGACATGCCATCAGAGTCCCTCTGACCGGGGTGGGCACACATCGCCCGACGCGCTCGAAGCGGCATCGGCCGATCGGCTGATGCGGCGCTACGACCCCTGGCGAGCGGCGGCGCTCGGGCCGCCGAAGCCGCAGGTCGTAGGACCATCGGCGCACGGCGATCCGGCCAAAACTCGGTGGGCGATGCCAGGCGCAGTCCGTAGGCTCCCTGGTGATGCCCACGACACCTGCCTCTGCCGAGGCCCTTGCCGACCGCACCGACCAGGCCGGGCGTTCGGCCGTCCGTACGCTGCTGCGTCTGTGGCCGTACGTACGGCCTGTGCGCGCACGCCTGACCACCGCCGCGCTCATCGCGATCATCGCCTCCTGTGTGGGGCTGGTGATCCCGCTCGTACTGAAGTGGCTGGTGGACGGCCCCGTCGCCGATCGCGACCCAGGGGGCGTATGGCTGGGCGCGCTGTACCTGCTGCTGCTCGGCGTCGCCGAGGCGCTGCTGTTCGGGCTGCGGCGTTGGCTTGTGGCGCGCCCGCTGGCGCACGTCGAGGCGGAGATGCGGGCGGACCTCTACCGGCATCTGCAACGACTGCCGATCGCCTTCCACGACCGTTGGGCGTCCGGCCAGTTGCTCTCCCGGGGCACGACCGACCTGATGCTGCTGCGCATGTTCCTCGCCTTCCCCCTGACGTTCCTCTTCGTCAACGGTGTGACGATCCTCGTCGGCGTGGTCATCATGCTGCTCCAGGACTGGACGCTGGGACTGGTGATGCTGGCGCCCGCCGTGCCGCTGGTCGCGCTGAGCGCCGTCTTCGAGAAGCGGTACGCGCTCGCCGCCAGGCTGGCGCAGGACCAGGTCGGGGACCTGACGACGGTTGTCGAGGAGAGCGTGCTCGGCATCCGCATCATCAAGGGGTTCGGGCGGCACCGCAGCCAGGCGCGCGCGTTCCGTGAGCTGTCGGGGCGACTGCGCGGCACGGAACTGCGCAAGGCCCGCCTGCTGGCGGCGATCTGGGCGGTCATCATGGCTCTGCCGGAGGTGGCCATCGGCGCCACGCTGGTGGTGGGCTCGGTGCAGGTCTCGGACGGTTCGCTGTCGGCGGGGACGCTGGTCGCCTTCCTCTCCACGGCACTTGCCCTGCGGTGGCCCGTGGAGTCGATCGGCTTCCTGCTGGCGATGAGCCAGGAGGCGGCGACGGCGACGGAACGGTACTTCGAGGTGATGGACGCGCGGCCGGAGACGGAGAGCGCCCCCGCCCCGCGACCGGCCGCGTCTTCCCGGACGGGGCTGCGCTTCGAGAACGTCCGCTTCCGCTACCCCGACGCACCCGCCGACTCCCCGCCCCTCCTCGACCACGTCGACCTGCACATCCGCCCCGGCGAGTCCATGGCCCTGGTCGGCGCGACCGGCAGCGGCAAGACGACGCTCACCGCGCTCATCCCCCGCCTGCACGAGGTGACCGAGGGTCGGATCACCCTCGACGGCCAGGACATCGCCGAGCTGCGCCGCGAGGAACTGCGTGCGATGGTCGCCGTCGCCTTCGAGGAGCCCACCCTGTTCTCCGCGAGCGTCGCCGACAACGTCCTCATGGGCGCCGACGGCACCGCGGGCACGGACGATCTGAACCGCGCGCTGTCCGTGGCCCAGGCCGACTTCGTGCACGCCCTGCCCGAGGGCGCCGCGACCCAGGTGGGCGAGCAGGGCCTGAGCCTCTCCGGTGGCCAGCGGCAGCGTCTGGCACTGGCCCGTGCCGTCGTCGGCCGCCCCCGCTTCCTGGTCCTGGACGATCCGCTGTCCGCGCTGGACGTGCACACGGAGGCGGCCGTGGAGGCCGCGCTGCGCCAGGTGCTCCACGGCACCACCGCGCTGATCGTGGCCCACCGCCCGTCCACGGTGCTGCTGGCCGACCGGGTCGCCCTGCTCTCCGGCGGCCGGATCACGGCCGTGGGCACGCACCACGAACTGCTTCGCACCAACGCCGAGTACGCCCACCTCATGTCGGGTCGGCCCGTGGAGGAAGAAGAGGACGACGACCGATGACGGCTCCCACGACGTCCGTTCCCGCCGCCGGGGACGCTCAGGACATGCCGCGCCCCAAGTCCACCGACGACCCCTTCGACCGGGATGTCCTGCCTTCTGCCCCCGGCGCCACGGCCGCCCTGCTCCGCTCGCTGCTGGCGCCCCTGAAGGCCCGTGTGGCCGGCACCACCCTTCTGCTGCTGCTCCAGCAGGCAGCGGTCCAGGCGGGGCCACTGCTGGTGGCGTATGCGATCGACACCGCCGTACCGGCGTTCCGCCACCACGACCACGGGCCGCTGATCGCGGTGGCCGTCGGCTATCTGCTGTGCGCACTCGCCTCCGGCGGGCTGCAGTGGGCGTTCATCGTCGCCGCCGCCCACGTCAACCAGGACGTCCTGCTGGACCTGCGGGGCCGGATCTTCCGCCACGCGCAGGCGCTCAGCGTGGACTTCCACGAGCGCTACACCTCGGGTCGGCTCATCTCCCGCTCCACCACGGACGTGGAGTCGCTGCGCGAACTGCTCGACGAGGGGCTCCAGGAGCTCGTCACGGTCATTCTGTCCTTCGTCTACATCTCGGCGATGCTGCTGTGGCTGGATCTGGGTCTGGGCGCGGTCGCCGTGGCGTCCTTCGGGCCGCTGTATCTGCTGGTGCGGCTCTACCAGCGGCGTGCGAAGCGGGTCTACCGCGAGCGGTCCACGGCGATCGCGGCGGTGATCGTGAAGTTCGTGGAGACCATGAACGGCATGCGGCCGGTGCGCGCCTTCCGCCAGGAGGCCGCCAACGACGCCGCCTTCGGCACTCTCAACCGGCGCCACGAGAACACGAACGGCGACGCGTTGCTGGAGATGGCCCGCTATGTCGTCGGCTCCCGGCTGGTGGCCAACACGGCGGTCGCGGGGATCGTGCTGTGGGGCGCCTACCGGGTGACGGACGGCTCGCTGGAACTGGGCGTGCTGGCAGCGGCGGTGCTGTACCTGCGCCGGCTGTACGACCCGATCGACCGGCTCGGCATGTTCCTCAACTCCTACCAGTCGGCGGCGGCCTCGCTGGAGAAGATCGCCGGCCTGCTCGCCCAGACCCCCTCGGTCCCCGAACCGTCGGCGCCCAGGCAGCTTCCGGCACCGCGATCGCAGCTTCCCGGCCGCGAGGTCGTCTTCGACGGCGTCAGCTTCGGCTACCGCACCGGAGGCGAGGTGCTGCCCCGCTTCGAACTGACCTTCCCGGCCGGGCAGACCGTCGCGGTGGTCGGCTCCACGGGCGCAGGCAAGTCGACACTCGCGAAGCTGCTGGCCCGCTTCTACGACCCCTCCGACGGCCGGGTGCTGCTGGACGGCGTGGATCTGCGCGACCTCACCATGCCCGAACTGCGGCGCGGTGTGGTGATGGTGACCCAGGAGGCGTTCCTGTTCTCCGGCACGGTCGCCGAGAACATCGCCATCGGCCGGCCGGAGGCGACCCGTGAGGACATCGAGCGCGCGGCGAAGGCGATCGGCGCCCACGACTTCATCAGCGCGCTGCCCGAGGGCTACGACACGGACGTACGCAAGCGTGGCGGCCGTATCTCGGCGGGGCAGCGCCAGCTCGTCTCCTTCGCGCGGGCGTTGCTCGCCGACCCCGCGGTGCTCATCCTCGACGAGGCGACCAGCTCCCTGGACATCCCCGGCGAACAGGCGGTGCAGCGGGCGATGGAGACGGTGCTGCGGGGCCGTACGGCGGTCGTGATCGCCCACCGGCTCTCTACGGTGGAGATCGCCGACCGGGTGCTCGTCATGGAGGGCGGGCGCATCGTCGAGGACGGCAGCCCTGCCGAACTGATCGCGGACACTGGGCGGTTCGCGGATCTGCACCGGGCGTGGCGGGACAGTCTGGCCTGAGTGAACGGAGACCTGGCACGGATGATCGACGCGTACGAGGACCCCGGCGAGCCCGACGCACGTGGCGGCTGGCGGTATCTGTGGTGGCTGGTGACCCGGCAGCCGGGGCGGTCCGTCGCCGGCGCGGTGCTCGGCAGCATCTGGATGGTGCTGCTGGCGGCGACGCCGTATCTGATGGCCAAGGCGATCGACGACGGCCTGGTGGCCGGTGACACTCGAGCGCTGGCCGGGTGGACGGCGGTGCTGTTCCTGGTCGGGGCGCTCAACGCCTGGCTGAGCGTCATGCGGCACCGCACGATGACCCGAGTGCGGATGGACGCCAACTTCCGCACGGTCAAGGTCGTCGTCCGGCAGACGGTGCGACTGGGTGCCACGCTGCCTGAACGGGTCGGGGCCGGGGAAGTCGTCACGATCGGGGTGGGCGACGTGCAGACGATCAGTCAGGCCATGACGGTCGTCGGGCCGGGCGTCGGCGCGGTCATCGCCTACCTCGTGGTCGCGGGGCTCCTGCTGCAGATCTCCGTGCCGCTGGCCGTGGTGGTACTGCTCGGGGTTCCGGTGCTCGGCGTGGTCGTCGGACCGCTGCTCGGGCGGCTGCAGGGCACGGAGACGGAGTACCGCGAGCGGCAGGGCGTGCTGACCGCACGGATCGGCGACCTGGCGGGCGGACTGCGCGTCCTGGGTGGCCTCGGCGGCAAGGCACTGTTCGCCGACGCCTTCCGCCGGGACTCACAGCGGCTGCGCGCACAGGGATACCGGGTCGGGGCGGTGGCGAGCTGGATCGAGGCGCTCGGGGCGGGGCTGCCGACGCTGTTCCTCGCCGTGGTGACCTGGCTGGGAGCCCGGATGGCGGCCCAGGGAACCCTCAGTATCGGCGAGCTGGTGTCGGTGTACGGGTATGTCGCCGTGCTGGCCGGGTGGCCGGTGATGTTCCTGATCCAGGGCAGCTACATGCTCAGCCGGGGTGTGGTCGCCGCCCGCCGGGTCGTACGGCTGCTCCAGCTCGAGCCCGCGCCGGACACCGGCACCGCCGACGCGCCGGCCGAGCCGTCACCGTTGCACGACCCGGAGTCGGGGGTGCGGGTGCTGCCCGGACTCCTGACCGCGCTGGCCGGGGCGCGGCCCGCCGACGCCGCGGCCGTCGTCGACCGCCTGGGCCGGTACGCGCCCTCCGACGCCACCTGGGACGACGTACGCCTGGACGCGATCGCCCTGCCGCGGATCCGTGAGCGGATCCTGGTCGCCGACCACGAGGCCGACCTGTTCGCCGGTCCACTGCGCCAACTGGTCGCCGGATGCCGAAAGCCGGATGACCTCGACGAGGCGGCGATCGCGCGGGCCGTGCACGCGGCGGCGGCCGACGACATCGTGCAGGGCCTGCCGGACGGGCTCGACTCGGTGGTCGACGCGCAGGGCCGTAACCTCTCCGGCGGCCAGCGCCAGCGTGTGCGGCTGGTGCGGGCACTGCTGGCAGACCCGGAGGTGCTGCTCGCCGTCGAGCCCACCTCCGCGCTGGACGCGCACACCGAGGCCACGGTGGCGGACCGGCTGCGGACGGCTCGCGAGGGCCGTACGACCGTGGTGACGACCACCTCCCCGCTCGTCCTGGACCGGGTGGACGTCGTGCACTACCTGGTCGACGGCAAGGTCGTGGCCACCGGCAGCCACCAGCGGCTGCTGGAGGAGCAGGCCGGCTACCGGGCGCTGGTGGCGCGGGACGCGGGTGCCACCGAGGAGGTCGTGGGTTGATGGCGAGTAATCAACTGCCGATCGCGGAGCCCGTCGATGTGCGCCGCGCCGCCCTGCGGCTGGTGTGGGCCGACGGGCGGGCCTTCGTCGGCGTCCTGGTGCTGAACGCGGCGGCGGCCGGGGCGGGGCTGGCCGGACCCTGGCTGCTCGGGCGGATCGTGGACACGGTGCGGGCCGGGGGCGGGGTCAGTGCCGTCGACCGGATGGCGCTGGGCATCCTGCTGTGCTCGCTGGCACAGCTGTTGCTGCTGCGCTGGGCGCGGTACGTGGGGCATCGGTTCGGGGAGCGGACACTGGCCCGGGTCCGCGAGGAGTTCGTGGACCGGGCGCTGGCACTGCCCGCGTCCGTGGTGGAACGGGCCGGCACCGGTGATCTGACGGCGCGCGGCACGGCCGACGTGACCACTGCCGGCACCACCCTGCGCGACACCGGACCGGAACTGCTCATCAACACCGTGCAGGCACTGTTCGTACTCGGCGCGGTCTTCGTGCTCGACCCGCTGCTCGGTGCCGTGGGCATCGTGTGTCTGGTGCCCATCTGGTTCGTCCTGCGCTGGTATCTGCGCCGGGCGCGGGCCGCTTACCTCGCCGAGGGAGCGGCCACCTCCGGGATCGCCGAGATCGTCGCGGCGACGGCGGCCGGTGCGCACACGGTCGATGCGTTCCGGCTGGGCGAGCTACGGACGGCCGCGAGCCGTGACGCGCTGGAGACGTCCCGGCGGACCCGCTTCCGCACGCTGTTCCTGCGCTCGGTGTTCTTCCCGGTGGTGGAGGTGTCGTACGTCCTGCCCGTGGCGGGGGTGCTGTTGGTCGGTGGGGTGCTGCACACGCACGGGACCGTGACGCTGGGCGCGGTGGTGGCGGCCGCGTTGTATCTGCGTCAATTCAGCCAGCCGCTCGACGAGATCCTGGTGCGGGTCGAACAACTGCAGAGCAGCGGCGCCTCCTTCGCCCGGGTGGAAGGGCTCGCCCGGGTCCCGCGCGCGGTGTCGAGCGGTGACGGTCCCGCTCCGGTGGACGACCGGATCGACGTGACCGGCGTGCGCTACGCCTACGGCCGCGGAGGCGAGGTGCTGCGCGGGGTGGACCTGACCGTGCGGCCCGGGGAGCGGCTGGCGGTGGTGGGCCCCTCCGGCGCCGGGAAGACCACGCTGAGCAGGCTGCTGGCGGGTATCGACGCGCCGACCGCGGGTTCGGTGACCGTGGGCGGGGTGCCGGTGGCCGATCTCGGGCCGGAGCGGCTGCGCCGTCAGGTCGTCCTGGTCACCCAGGAGCACCATGTCTTCCTCGGCACGATGCGCGACAATCTGCGGGTCGCCGAGCCGTCCGCCACGGACGATGAGCTGTGGGCGGCCCTGGCCGCCGTCGGCGCCGACGACTGGGTGCGGGACCTGCCGGGGGGTCTGGACACTCCGCTGGGCGAGGGCGGCCACCGCACGGACGGCTCCCAGGCTCAGCAACTGGCCCTGGCCCGGGTGGTCCTGGCCGATCCGCACACCCTGATCCTCGACGAGGCGACGGCACTTCTCGACCCGACGACCGCCCGCCGCACCGAACGCGCGCTGGCCGCCGTGCTCGAGGGCCGTACCGTCATCGCCATCGCGCACCGTCTGCACACCGCGCACGACGCGGACCGCGTGGCGGTGATGGAGGACGGCCGGCTGACCGAGGTCGGGCCGCACGACAGCCTGGTGGCGTCGGACGGGGCGTACGCGGCGCTGTGGCGCTCCTGGCACGGGTGATACAGGTCGGACAGCGACGTCGGCCGCCTGGGCGGTGAACAACCCGTATTCGAACATGGGCATCCGGCCAACGACCATTTCCAGCCAAGTTATTGATGCGCACCTGACAGCTCGCGCGTTCGCCTGTCACGCTTCCCAGGGCCACTCCACAACCCCACAGTGCACCGCTGTGTCGTGGCTTGCCACCTTCATGCACCTGGTTCCGCGTTCCGCCTTGTTCTGCCCGGACGGCCACTCTCCGTCCGACCCCCTCTGGCCGCGCGATCCGCGGCCGCGCAGAAGGAGTCAGTTTTGAGACGCAGTTCCTCTCGCAAGCCCACCTCCGTCACCCCGTCCCGTCGTGTCGCGGCGGTCGCCCTCGTCGGCGTCTCCGCCCTGCTGGCCGCCGCCGTCCAGGCGGGCGCCGCGAGCGCCGCCCCGGCCAAGCCCGCGCCCGCGAAGATCAACCCGGCCCACACGGCCGTGAAGCTCTCCGCCTCGCAGCGCGCCGAACTGATCCGCACCGCAGACGCGGCGAAGGCCACCACCGCCCGCGACCTCGGCCTCGGCTCGCAGGAGAAGCTGGTCGTCAAGGACGTCGTCAAGGACGGCGACGGGACGCTCCACACGCGCTACGAGCGCACGTACGCCGGCCTGCCGGTCCTCGGTGGCGACATGATCGTCGACACGACTGCGGCCGGGAAGACCAAGCAGGTCATCAAGTCCACCAAGACCCTCAAGGTCGCCTCGCTCACCCCCGCGATCGCTGCCTCGAAGGCAAAGACGCAGGCGCTGTCCGCCGCCAAGAACGAGGGCTCCACCAAGACTGTCGCCGACGGCGCACCGCGCAAGGTGATCTGGGCCGTCGACGGCAAGTCGACCCTCGCCTACGAGACCGTGATCGGCGGCCTCCAGGACGACGGCACGCCCAACGAGCTGCACGTCATCACCGACGCCGCCACCGGCAAGGAGATCATCCGCTACCAGGGCATCAAGAACGGCATAGGCAACACCCGGTACAGCGGGCAGGTCCCCCTGACGACCACGCAGTCGGGGTCGACGTACACGATGACCGACGGCGCGCGCGGCGGCCACAAGACGTACAACCTCAACCACGGCTCGTCCGGCACCGGCACGTTGTTCTCGCAGACGAACGACACCTGGGGCGACGGCACCAACACGAACGCCGCCACCGCGGGTGCCGACGCGCACTACGGCGCCGCCGAGACCTGGGACTTCTACAAGAACACCTTCGGCCGCAGCGGCATCCGCAACGACGGTGTGGGCGCCTACTCCCGTGTCCACTATGGCAACAACTACGTCAACGCGTTCTGGGACGACAGTTGTTTCTGCATGACCTACGGCGACGGCTCGGCCAACAACAACCCGCTGACCGCGATGGACGTCGCCGGCCACGAGATGAGCCACGGTGTCACCTCCGCCACCGCGAACCTCATCTACAGCGGTGAGTCCGGCGGCCTCAACGAGGCGACCTCCGACATCTTCGGCACCGGCATGGAGTTCTACGCCAACAACCCCACCGACCCCGGTGACTACCTCATCGGCGAGAAGATCAACATCAACGGCAACGGCACCCCGCTGCGCTACATGGACAAGCCCAGCAAGGACGGCGCCTCCCTCGACTACTGGACGTCCACCGCCGGCAACAAGGACGTCCACTACTCGTCCGGTATCGCCAACCACTTCTTCTACCTGCTCAGCGAGGGCAGCGGCGCCAAGGTCATCAACGGTGTCAGCTACGACTCGCCGACGGTGGACGGGATTCCGGTCACCGGCATCGGCCGGGCCAAGGCCCTGCAGATCTGGTACCGGGCGCTGACCACCAAGTGGACCGCCTCCACCAACTACGCCGCGGCCCGCACCGGCACGCTCGCGGCAGCGAGTGAGCTGTACGGCGCCTCCAGCAACGAGTACAACGCGGTGATGGACGCCTGGGCGGCGGTCGCGGTCGGCTCGCACTCCGGCGGCGGCACCCCCGGCGGCACCGTGTTCGAGAACACGACCACCGTGCCGATCCCGGACGGCGGCGCGGCGGTCACCTCGTCGATCAACGTCACCGGGCAGAGCGGCAACGCCCCGGCGGCCCTCAAGGTCACGGTCGACATCGTGCACACCTGGCGAGGCGACCTCCGGATCGACCTGGTCGCCCCGAACGGGACGTCCTACCGGCTGAAGAACAGCAACATCTCCGACTCGGCTGACGACGTGCACGAGACCTACACGGTCAACGCGTCCACCGCCCCGGCCAACGGCACCTGGAAGCTCAAGGTCCAGGACGTGTACTCCGGTGACACCGGGTACATCGCCGGCTGGAAGATGACCTTCTAGCAGAACCTTCCGCTAGGTCACTCGAACCCCGAGGACAGGGCGCCGTTCCGGAGGCTGAGCACCCGGAACGGCGCCCGTTCACGTGGCCGGAACACGAATCGAGCAGACGAGTTTCAGCCAACGTTACCGCTGGGTCCTGACATGTACGCGTCCTCGATGTCACTCTTCCAGCGCACGGATCACCCGCACCGCAACTTCCACTTCCGTACGGCCCCCACGCCGTACGGCCCCCACAGAAGGAGTTTGCGTGACTTCCCCCTACGCGCGCCACAAGGGCACCACCCTGGCCATCGCCACCGCTGTCGCAGCCGGAGCGCTGCTCGCCACCGGCCTGACCACCGGTGCGGCCTCGGCCTCCCCGGCCGGTGAGACGGCGAAGCCGCTCGCCGCCGCCCCGACCGCGCTGACCACGACGGCGCGCGCCTCCCTCATCAAGGAGGCCCAGACCACGGCGCCCGAGACGGCCCGTCACATAGGCCTCGGTGCCCAGGAGAAGCTGGTCGCCAGGGACGTCGTCAAGGACGCCGACGGCACCGTCCACACGCGCTACGAGCGCACGTACGCCGGACTCCCCGTCCTCGGTGGCGACCTCGTCGTCCACGAGAAGGCCGGCAAGACCGAGGGCGTGACCCGGGCGACGAAGGCCACCATCAAGGTCGCCTCGCTCACACCCGCGATCGCCGCGTCGAAGGCCGAGAAGCAGGCGCTGACCGCCGCCAAGGACGCGGGCTCGACCCGGACCGACGCCGACGGCGCGCCGCGCAAGGTGATCTGGGCCGGCGACGGCACGCCGGTCCTCGCCTACGAGACGGTGGTCGGCGGCCTCCAGGACGACGGCACGCCCAACGAGCTGCACGTCATCACCAACGCCGCCACCGGCGAGAAGCTCCACGAGTACCAGGGCATCGAGACCGGCACCGGCAAGACGCTCTACTCCGGCACGGTCACCGTCGGCTCCTACCTGTCGGGCTCGTCGTACCAGCTGTACGACACCACGCGCGGCGGCCACAAGACGTACAACCTCGCCCGCGGCACCTCCGGCACCGGCACGCTGGTCGCCAACACCACCGACGTGTTCGGCACCGGAACGGCCTCCAGCTCCAGCACGGACCAGACGGCCGCCGCCGACGCCGCCTACGGCGCGCAGACCACCTGGGACTTCTACAAGAACACCTTCGGCCGCAACGGCATCAAGAACAACGGCGTGGGCGCCTACTCCCGTGTCCACTACGGCAGCTCGTACGTCAACGCGTTCTGGTCCGACAGCTGCTTCTGCATGACCTACGGCGACGGCTCGTCCAACACCCACCCGCTGACCTCGCTGGACGTCGCCGGCCACGAGATGAGCCACGGTGTCACCGCCGCCACCGCGAACCTCAACTACAGCGGTGAGTCCGGCGGCCTCAACGAGGCGACCTCCGACATCTTCGGCACCGGCGTGGAGTTCTACGCCAACAACTCCTCCGATGTCGGTGACTACCTCATCGGCGAGAAGATCAACATCAACGGCAACGGTACTCCGCTGCGCTACATGGACAAGCCCAGCAAGGACGGCGCCTCCGCCGACTACTGGTCCTCCACCGTCGGCAACAAGGACGTCCACTACTCGTCCGGCGTCGCCAACCACTTCTTCTACCTGCTGGCCGAGGGCAGCGGCGCGAAGACGATCAACGGGGTGTCGTACAACTCGCCCACGTACAACGGGTCCACGGTCACCGGCATCGGCCGCGCCAAGGCGCTGCAGGTCTGGTACAAGGCGCTGACCACGTACATGACGTCGACCACGAACTACAAGGCCGCCCGGACGGCGACCCTGAGCGCGGCGTCGGCACTGTACGGCTCCACCAGCACCGAGTACAAGGCGGTGGCGGCGGCCTGGTCCGCGGTCAACGTGAACTAGCACCCAACAAGCAACGTTCGCCCCGCCGCGACGCCCGGCACGCACCGGGCGCCGCTCCTCAAAGGGCGAACGTTGCCTGCCGCGGCACTGCCCCCCCAGAGTGCGCAATGGTCCCCGGCGGGAAGTCGACGCCGGGGACCACCTTTACGCTGGGGCCCATGTCTTTGGCGGACTACACATACAAGGATGTCGGCGCCACCCGTGAGCCCGGCCACTGCCCCGAGGGGTTCCACCCCCTGCACATGCGCGCGCGGATCGGCGAGGGCGAGGCGGTGTTCCGGCGGGCAGCCGAGGCGCTCCTGACCTGGGAGCTGCACCGGGCGATGGGCGTGGGCGTCCTGACCGACAAGGACCGGGCGGCCCCCGGGGCCGACGTCACCATCACCATCGCCGGAGTGGTCAAGGCCCCCTGCCGCATCGTCTGGACGATCGAGGAACATCGCCGCGCCGGCTGGGCGTACGGCACGCTGAAGGGCCACCCGGAGTGCGGAGAGGAGGCGTTCGTCGTGGACCGCACGGGCGATGGCACGGTCTGGCTGACGGTCAACGCTTTCAGTCGCCCGGCCAAGTGGTACTCCCGGGCGGGCGGCCCCGCGGCACGGGGACTGCAGCACGCGTACGCGCGGCGGTGCGGTGCCGTCCTGCGGAAGCTGTGCGAGGCCGCCGCGGACGATTCCGCCTGACCGCCACCGCATCGGCGTCCCCTTCACCGGCCTCGACTTCACCGGCCTCGACTTCACCGACCCCGACTTCACTGACCTCGACGCAAGCCGTCCGAAATACAACGCAACCATTGCCGCGTCCACCTTCGCCGATATGGCCGATTCCGCCCTCCTGGGCGGCCTTGTGGCGGTTCGCTCCGCACGAGAGGCTGCCAACCGGCGTACCGGCCCGCAACAGCCCAGATCTGGATGAAACCGGGCCGTGACACGTCGAGTCGAGGAGGGGAACTCAGGTCATGGCACGGATGAGATACACACGTCTGCGCTGGGCGGGCGGCCTCACCGCGGTCACCACGGTCGTGGCGCTCTCGGTCATAGCCCAGCCCGCGCAGGCCGCCCCGGTGGGAATGATCCTCGGCGCCGGCGCCTCCGACGCCGTCAGCGGAAGCTACATCGTGACGCTCAAGGGGGGGACGAAGGACTCCTCGGCCCTCGACAAGGGCATCGCCGAGAAGTACGGGGCGAAAATAAGCCATACGTACGGGACGGCGCTCAACGGGTTCTCGGTGAGGGTCGACGAGCGGCAGGCCCAGCGCCTCGCGGCGGACCCCCGCGTGGCCTCGGTCGTCCAGGACACCACGGTCCACCAGAACCACTTCCAGAAGGACCCCTCGTCATGGGGCCTGGACCGCGTCAACCAGCCGAACCTTCCGCTCGACCACGGCTACAGCTGGCCGGAACCGGGTGGCGCGGGCGTGACGGTGTACGTCATCGACACCGGAATCCGCATATCGCACAAGGACTTCGACGGCCGGGCGAGCTACGGCTGGAACTTCGTCGACAACAACGGGACAGCCGCCGACGGAAACGGACACGGCACGCATGTGGCCGGAACCATCGCGGGCACCAAGTACGGCATCGCAAAGCGGGCGAAGGTCGTCGCCGTGCGCGTCCTGGACGACAAGGGCGCCGGCACCACCGCGCAGGTGATCGCGGGCATCGACTGGGTGACCAGGCACGCGAAGAAGCCCGCGGTGGCGAACATGAGCCTGGGCAGTCACGGAAACGCCCAACTGGACGCCGCGGTACGCAACTCCATCGCCTCCGGCGTCACCTACGCGGTCGCCGCCGGCAACGACGGCCTCCCGGCGGGCCTGTACTCTCCGGCCCGCGTCGAACAGGCCATCACGGTGGGCGCCGGCGACCAGAAGGACGCCCGCGCGCCCTTCTCCAACTGGGGTCCGTCGCTCGACCTCTTCGCTCCCGGCGTGAAGATCACCTCCGACTCGTACGCGAGCGACACGGGCACGGCCACCTACTCCGGTACGTCGATGGCGACACCGCACGTCACGGGCGCGGCCGCGCTGTATCTCGCCAACCATCCCAAGGCCACTCCGGCGCAGGTGCGCCAGGCTCTCGTCCGGCGGGCGGTCTCCGGAAAGATCACGAATACGGGTCTCGGCTCGCCGAACAAGCTGCTCCAGGTCGACCATCCCTGACCACTGTCAACACGACGCACACGCTTTCACCGGCCTCGCCCCCGACGGGCGGGGCCGGTCCTTTTCGCTCCTGCGGATGCGGCTGGTCTTGAACGTAGACATACGCGCGAGTAGTCAACAAAGTGCCGGAATGCCCACCCGCACAGGGGGGAGGCTCCCCCGGTAACCATGCCGACCCCCACCTTGCGACAGCCTCATCCGCCCACCCACGTTGACGCGGACAGGAGCGGTCATGCCCGCAGCGCACCACTCACCGATGTTCCCGGCACCCGGCACCCGTACTTCCCCCACACCGAGGGCCGACGCCCGTCCCCCTGTCCCGCGGTCCTCCTCCGCGGACCCGGGTCCCGCCCCGGTGCCGGACACCGGTCCCACCCTCGGACGCATCCCCGTCCTCGACGTACACCCCCTCGTCCAGCAGGGCCGCCGCCCGGCGAAGGCGGTGGTGGGCGAGGAGTTCGAGGTCTCCGCGACGGTCTTCGGCGAGGGGCATGACGCGATCGGCGCCAATGTCGTTCTGCGGGACCCGCAGGGGCGTCCCGGTCCCTGGACGCCGATGCGTGAACTGGCCCCCGGCACGGACCGCTGGGCCGCGACCGTCTCCGTACCGAGCGAGGGCCACTGGACCTACGCCGTGGAGGCATGGAGCGATCCGGTCACCACCTGGCGGCACAGTGCGCGGATCAAGATTCCCGCGGGGATCGACACCGAACTCGTCCTGGAGGAGGGCGCGCGACTGTACGAGCGGGCCGCGGCCGGCGTCCCGAAGAGCGAGGACCGGCAGAAGGTGCTCCTCGGCGTGGCGGCCCTGCGTGATGAGTCGCGGTCTGCGCTGGCGCGTCTTGCTGTGGCTGTGGCTCCTGAGGTGGTGGGGGTGTTGGAGTGTTGGCCGTTGCGGGAGTTGGTGTCGTCGTCGGGTGTGTTGCCG
>NZ_JBSFLQ010000020.1:0-143794 GCF_053599115.1 Streptomyces sp. NPDC001020
GGCAGACGCCGATGAGTGCGAAAAAGCAGTAACAGCGAGGGACGACACCCCAACAAGGGTAGACCGCGTCTCACCATGATCGTGTTACGAGCTCTTAACATTCGGTTTACGTCGATGCGCATCGCGTGGCGACAGGGTGCCCTGGGGCTACAGCGGGCTCACCCGACGGCCGGGGACGCTCCCTCCTCGAAACGCGACGGTGTGTCGCCGCTGCTGGGCCTGGCGTGGCCACCAGGCCGGGATCCTCCGATCCATGGGAGCGGTCGGCACCTCCGCGGACAACGCCGCCGCGGAGTCGTTCTTCGCCTCGCTCAAGCGGGAGATCCTTCCCGACCGGCGTGGTTGGCCAACCGAACGAGCCGCCCGGCTCGCAGTCTTCCGTTGGATCGGCTTCTACAACCACCGGCGCAGGCACTCTACGATCGGCTACCTCGCGCCGGTCGCCTTCGAACAGAGATCAACTACGCTGGCCATCGCTGCATGACAACCGGTGTCCACGATCAAGGTGGAAGCCCCGACCGCCGCGGCACTACGCGAGTGCAGGTTCTCGCCTCCGCACAGGACTTCTACATCGAGTCCTATGCCTCGCTCGGCATGCAGGCACGGCTGTTGCCGCCACGCGGCGAGTTCTTCGGCGGCTTCGGCCGGTTGCTGACCGCCCGCGCACTGAACCTGGTGGAGCTGCGCACACAACTGCCGGACGAATCTGTGTCGCCGTAGGACTCGCACTCACCGACCGCCGAACGCGTCTGCCGGATCGGGGCCCTCCCCGCAGACGGACGCGCCGAGGAAGCCAAGGGCTCCGCGCTCGCCCTGCTGACCGACCCGGAACAGACCCTGGCGGCACTCGAGGACACGATCCTCACGGACGGGACACGGACGTTCCGCCGCACCGCTGACTGGAACGAGCTGCTGGACGCCACGATGGCCGACGCACTCGGATGGTGGCCCGGGTCGACGCCGGCCTCGCTGACGCGGCGGCGGCCGATCCGGCTCACCCGCGGCTGCCCGAGCTGCGGCACCTGCTGGCGTACTACCTCTCGTTGCAGGACCGCACGAGGCGGCACTGGAGCAGTTCAAGCTGGTCGACGGGTACGTGGACGCGCTGCCATGGCGCTACCGGGGCGGCATGGCCGATTATTACTGCTCTGTCCGCGACGCCACGGCCCCTGTAGTGGGTCTCGGCCGCCGAGCCGGCCACCTGATCCTGCGAGAGTGCGCACCGGTGCGCCGGAATGCGGGCGGCACCGGGATTGTTGTCCCTGGTGCCGTCGCCCGCCCACAGCGACGGCGGCGGCAGAACGACGGGCCCGTTGTGACGGACGGGCCCGCCCCCGTTGGCCGGGAGACAGCGGCCCTTCACGCCTCGGCCGCGCGCTCGGCAGCCTCGATGATCACATCGTCCTTGGGGACGTCCTGGTGAGGGCCTTTGTTGCCCGTCTTCACCGCTTTGATCGTGTCGACGACGTCCTGGCCCTCGATCACCTCGCCGAAGACCGCGTAGCCCCAACCCTGGGGAGACTTGGACGAGAAGTTCAGGAAGTCGTTGTTGTTGACGTTGATGAAGAACTGAGCGGTCGCCGAGTGCGGGTCGCTGGTACGCGCCATGGCAACGCTGTAGAGGGTGTTCTTCAGGCCGTTGTCCGCCTCGTTCTCGATCGGTTCCTGGGTCGGCTTCTGGCTCATACCGGGTGCGAAGCCGCCGCCCTGGATCATGAAGCCCGGGATGACCCGATGGAAGATCGTGTTGTTGTAGTGGCCGGCGTCGACGTACGACAGGAAGTTCTGGACGGTCCTGGGCGCCTTCTCATCGTTGAGCGCCAGCACGATGTCACCGAAGTTCGTGGTCAACCGGACATTGGTCATGAAGCACTCCGTACTCGGCGCGTGGTTGCCTGGTGAGTGATCGTAAGCCTGTCACGCCGGGAGCCTGCTGTCTTCCCCAGACAGGCGCCGGGGTGACAGGCGGGAAGGCGCTCTGTCAGTGGCGAGCTCGCCGGCCGCGCAACTGCCCGTGGGATATCGAGTTCCGCGCACCTCATTGCACTCCCTTGTCAAGGGAGACATCTGACGTGGTGGCGGCAGTTCACTGACCGCCGGGTGGTGCAGGCGGCCTTCGGCTGACCGATCCCGCCTTTCACAGGGTGATCGACCGCATCCCCGGATCGGTAACCCGTACACCTTGTCCGACACGCCCCGGGGCAGGGGCGTGATGGCTTCGGCCAGCGCCAGGGCGGCCCGCTCCGCGGGTTGGATAACATCCGCCCGCGTCATTGCTGACGCGACGTCAATGCGGCGACCAAGGAGCAGTCCACATGGCCCACGAGGTGTCCCTCCGCCCCGTCACCCCCGCTGATCTCGACCTGTTCGAGGAGGAGTTCGCCGAAGAGGATGGCACCGGTTCGTTCCAGTGGTTCGGCTTCACCCCCACCCATCGGTTGCGCGCCAGGTTCACCGAGGACGGGCTGCTCGGCCGTGACGATGGCGTGCTCACCGTCACCGCGGCCGGCACCGCCGTGGGTCGCGTCGAATGGTTCGCCTCCACCTGGGGTCGCCGCGACACCTCTTCCTGCTGGAGCGTCGCCATCGGCCTGTTCCCCGCTGCCCGGGGACGCGGCACCGGCACCACCGCCCAACGCCAACTGGTCCGCTACCTCTTCGCGCATACCCGCGCCGAGCGCATCCAGGCCTGGACCGACCACGCCAACCTCGCCGAGCAACGCGCCCTGGAAAAGGCCGGTTTCACCCGTGAGGGCACCCTGCGCTCCGCACAGTGGCGCGGCGGCCGCTGGCACGACCAGGTCCTGTACTCGGTGCTGCGCACCGACACCCCCCGGTGGGCTGAGGAGTAGCAATGCCGGGCCCAACTCGACGTCGGATGGCTCTGGTAGCCCCCAGACCGACGGGGGTGTGTGGGTTGACCAATGGGCCCCTGAGTGCGCGAGGCCCGGAACCTCGAGGGCTACTCGGCGGACAGGGCCTCCCGCATGGCCTTCGCGGTGGCAGTCGAGTCGTAGCCCTCGGGGACGCCTTCGACCAGGATGATGTCGCCGTCGATGTGCCGGGAGCGCAGGGGTGCGATCTCCTGGTACTCAGGTGAGTCCCACCAGGCTCGCGCCTCGGTGATCCCCGGGAAGCCGATCAACACGATGTGCCCGGGCCAGCTGCCTTCCTTCACCTCGTGCTGCGTCCCGTGCACGAGGAAGCGGCCGCCGTACGGCTCGAAGGTGGCGGTGATGCGCTCCATGTACTCGGCGATCTCCGGGTGCGGGGCGGACTCCTGGAGGTGGGCTATGGCGTAGGCGGGCATGGTGTCCTTCCGGTCGGTCGGGCTCCGTACGCCGGTGATCGTGTCATGTGGGCGCGTCAGAGTCGACGACCTGGGAGGTAAGCAGCCTCGTAGAGTTCAACGAGCAACCGTTACGCGACCGCCCCGAACCCTTGATCGCTCGTCCGGTGGTCACCGGCCACATGGGCACAGGGGCGGCGTCGGACAGCAGCGCCATATGGGGCGTCCCGCAACCATCACGTCCGCGAACACAGCCGACTGTGTCAGAGGGGTCGCCCTCGGTCATCAGTCCCTCGATGATCTACCCGGCCCAACGAGGTGTGCTAGGCTTTGCGAGTTGCAGTTGTGGTACCCATGAACCTATGTGCGCCTGACGGGAATGTTTCTCCTTCGGGCGCATTATTTGTTTTCCGGCATCTCCGGATGGGGCCTCTGCCTACAGAAGGAGAAGGTCATGGCACAGGGAACCGTGAAGTGGTTCAACGCCGAAAAGGGTTTCGGCTTCATCCAGCAGGACGGCGGCGGTCCCGACGTCTTCGCTCACTACTCGAACATCGCGACCCAGGGCTTCCGTGAGCTCCAGGAGGGTCAGCGGGTCTCCTTCGACGTCACGCAGGGCCAGAAGGGCCCGCAGGCGGAGAACATCGTCCCCGCCTGATCGCCGGACGCGTATCCGCTCACCGGGGTCCGCACCGACATGGTGCGGACCCCGGTGTGTGCTGTTTTCAGGAAGGCAAACACCTGCATGTCCCGCAGACCTCAGAAGTCGAACCGGCGTTCCTCGGCAACCCCGCCGCGCGCGTCGTCGCCAAGAGAGTTCCGGCTGCCGGAAGGTACGACACCCGCGCTTCCCGCCGTCGAGGACTTCGCCGATCTGGACATGCCGGCGGGGCTGCTGAAGACCCTCACCGCGCAAGGCGTGACCACCCCCTTCCCCATCCAAGCCGCCACGCTGCCCAACTCGCTCGCCGGCCGTGACCTGCTGGGACGGGGACGCACCGGCTCCGGCAAGACCCTTGCGTTCGGGCTGGCGCTGCTGGCCCGCACGGCCGGACTGCGCGCGGAGCCCAAGGCACCCCTCGCTCTCGTGCTGGTGCCCACCCGTGAACTAGCCCAGCAGGTGACGGACGCGCTGACCCCCTACGCGACGGCGGTGAACCTCCGGCTGGCCACCGTGGTCGGCGGGCTGTCCATCACCAAGCAGGCCGGAGCGCTCCGACGCGGCGCCGAGGTGGTCGTCGCGAGTCCCGGCAGGCTCAACGACCTCGTGGAACGTGGGGACTGCGTGCTCGACAAGGTACGCATCACCGTGCTGGACGAAGCCGACCAGATGACCGACATGGGCTTCCTGCCACAGGTCACCAAGCTGATCCAGCAGGTGCGGCCCGACGGACAGCGCATGCTCTTCTCGGCCACCCTGGACCACAACATCGACCGCTTGGTGCGGCAGTTCCTGACCGACCCCGTGGTGCACTCCGTGGACCCGTCCGCAGGAGCGGTGACCACCATGGAGCACCACGTGCTCCACCTCCAGGACGAGACCGACAAGAAGGCCGTCACCACGCGCATCGCTGCCCGTGACGGCCGGGTCATCCTCTTCCTCGACACCAAGAGGTCCGCTGACCGGCTTGCCAAACGGCTCCTGGCCGTCGGTGTCCGGGCGGCGGCCCTGCACGGAGGCCGCACCCAGCCGCAGCGGAATCGCACTCTGGAGCAGTTCAAGAACGGCCAGGTCACTGCGTTGGTGGCGACGAACGTCGCGGCCCGGGGCATACATATCGACAACCTCGACCTCGTGGTGAACGTCGATCCCCCCACCGACCACAAGGACTACCTCCACCGGGGCGGTCGCACGGCTCGCGCCGGTGGCTCCGGCAGCGTGGTCACGCTGGTCCTGCCCGACCAGAAACGCGAGGTCACCCGGCTCATGTCGGACGCGGGCATTCGGCCCCGGTCGGCCCGCATCAAGTCGAACGACGCCGAACTGGCCACTATCACCGGCGCCCGCGAGCCATCCGGCGTGGCCGTCACCATCGAGGCCGCCCAGCCGACGGCACCGGCGGCGTCCCGCCCGGACCGCAAGGCCGGCACCGAGCCCGGCAGGCGTTCCGGCCGCCGTCGCCGAAACAGCGGCGGGACCGGACCGGCGACAGGTGCTGCCACCACGGTCAAGGGCCGGGAGCGTCGGGCCTCGGCCGGGTCGGCGGCGGCCGGCGGCAACTCCACATCCGGCGGCCGCGGTTCTGGCCGCCGGGCGGGAGGCGGCGGGGCCACGGGTGCTGCATCCGGTGCGGGAGGCCGCAGTTCGGACCGCAGGGCCGCGACCGGCGCCGTATCCGGCAAGGCAGTTCGCGGCTCCGGCCGCCGCTCGACGGCCGGCGGAGCCAAGGGGGGCGCTGCCGGGACGGGCGGCCGCAGCTCCGACCGCCGAGGCGGCCGGCGCAGCTCTGCCGCATCGGGCAACTCCGGCCCCGGTGACGACCTTTCGTAGGTCTTCGAGCTGGGCGTAGGGGGCCCGAGGTCGGGAAACGGCTTCGGGCTCGCCGTCCTCAGGTACACCTCGTCGTCGGCGATCGCGTAGAGACGACGCGACAGGTGCCTTCTTACGATGCGGTCGGCTGTTGAGTACGTCGGCTCTCCGAAAGGCGCCTTCGTTCCTCACGGGCGGTGGGGAATGGAGTTGCGCGGGGACGTGGTACACACTGACCCAGCCGGGCGGTTGCTCCGGCCTTCGCCCCGGACGGGGGTCGGGCGGGTGTCGGCACTCACGCGTCGGCTGGCCTCGACGCGCGGGGTGGGCGGTGCCCGACGCCGCGGACGTCCTGCTCTGGAGTGGCAATGCTGCAAGAGCTTGCTGAGTCCGTCTTTCGGATCCGGCCAGGATCAGTCCCGGTCAGAAGGGCGGTGACTGAGCAGATCTCCGGGCTGACAGTCCAGCACTTCGCAGAGACCGGTGAGCGTCGTGAAGCGGATGGCCTTGGCCCGTCCGTTCTTGAGGATGGACAGATTGACGTTGGTGACGCCGACTTGGGCTGCGAGTTCGGCGAGTGTCATGCCGCGTTCTTCCAGGAGCCGGTCGAGGTGGACCTGGATGCCATGGCCTTCATGCGTTTGGGGGACATCAGACGACCCCCGCGAGGTCTTCACGCATGGTGGCGCCTGCACCCATGATCCGGGCGAACGTGATCAGCCCCAGTGCGGTGAGGATCGCAAGGTATGGCGTCGCCCACATGCTCAGCCAGGCTCCGGCGGTGAGTGTGACGTCCGTGGTGAGGGTGGCGAGCAGCGCGGTCTTCGCGACGGCTTCTATGAGTTCGGCGATCAGACTGCCTGCCAGCAGCCACCGTCCCAGCAGCCTCAGCCTCGAAGCGATCTGCGGTGTCTAGCCATGGGTGTGGTGAGGTAAACCCCTTCGGAGCGGATCCTCGCGGCCGTCGTGGAGGGCTGGGACGCGTTCGGGGACCACGAGATGAGTCGGTCGTCCAACGACAAGAGGCAAGTCCAGCAAGACCACGTACGATGGCGTGGCCGACGCGCACGAGTAAGGGCTCGAGTTGAACCTGGAAGCCGAGCGGCTCTGCGTCGCCCACCTCACGGGCGACACCATCGACAGTGTTGCGCTGAAGAAGACGAAGAAGTGGGCATTGACGTGTCGACGATAGAGATGGTCGCCCTGGTCCTGGGCCTGGCCTGTTCGGCGGGCATCGTCCTGTTGCTCCGTCGGGCAATCATCGTGATCTGGCTGGTGTTGCACGGCGAGCGGACTCAGGGGTGGTGCGCGAGACGCCAGGTGATCTCGCCTACCCACGTAGGCGGTAACCATCGCACCGAGTTCACCTTCGCCTTCCGCACCCGGGAAGGTGAGACCACCGAGTTCAAGGACCGGCCTGGCGCCTTCGGGTACGAGGAGGGCGCGCCGGTTCGTGTCTGCTACGACCCGGCACGCCCGCACAAGCGAGCCACCATCGCGGGACCGGACACCTGGGGGCCGGTGTATGTGCGGCTCCTGGCCTGCCTTCCTCTGGCGCTCATCTCGTTCGTGACGCTGTACGCCCTCGCCCTGAACTGGGGCCTCCTCAGCGCCTAATGGACGGCAGCCGGGGCCGCCTGTCGAGATGTCAGCCGCGTGACGCGCAAGCCGTCATGAACGAGTGGACTCGCGGCGCACCGTGCGCTGAATGCCGGTATGGGCGCGGCACCCTGGCCACATCGCCACCACATCCGCGGTTCGGTCAGGCCGTCATCCGTACCCCCTCTATTGATGTGCACACGTCTTGACGCACGGTCCTCACCACGCGCACCGTTGCTGCGTCGTACCACCGAAGGGGAGACGTGAACCGAAGACTGCTGGGCACGTGTACGGTCCTGTCGCTGTGCGCCGTCGTGGGCGCTCTGCCGGTACCCGCCTCGTCCGCACCGCGGCCCGGGTCCGTGGCCCGCGGCCTGCCGCTGGGCGCCGCCGACCTGACCGAGACCCGCAGTACCAGGACACTGCAACCCGGGGTCACTCTCACCCGAATCGTGCGCGGCGCCGACACCCCCGCGCTGACGTGGACCGTCGAGGTCGCCATCCCGGGCGGCGCCGGGTCGCCGGACCCCGACGCGCCGCCGACCGCGCTCAACGACCGGACGAGTGCAGAGGAACTGACCACGGACCTGAAACGGGATGGGTTCGACGCCCGCGCCGAGAAGGTCACGACCCCGGCGGTCGCCGACTACGCGGGCGGCACGCTCGGGTGGCGGGTGAGGGTCGGTGACTTCGCCGAGCAGTCCGCCGCCACGGCCGAGCGCACCCGCCTGAGGGCGGCCGGATACGCCGGGTCCGCCGTATACACCGGCTGGGACGGCCGAGCCAGTGACCGGGGGCCCTGGCGGATCGACGTGCTCACCATCGACCCGCGTCGGTTCAGCGGCGAGCTGACGGCGTCGTACGGCCCGGACCTCGAGAACCGTGAGAAGACCAGCGAACTGGCGGCCAAGACCGGTGTTACCGCCGCCGTCAACGCCGGTTTCTTCGTCCTTGATCCGAAAGCGGGAGCGCCGGGCGATCCCGCCGGCATCGGTGTCTATGACGGCCGGTTGCTGAGCGAGCCGGTGAACGGGCGACCCGCGCTGATCGTCCACGACTCCGGCAGGACCGAGATCAGCCGGTTCACCTGGAAGGGGCAGGTCGCGGGGCGGGGCACGTCGCTTCCCCTGAACGGCATCAACCGGGTGCCGGGCCTGATCAGGAACTGCGGCGGCTCCAAGGGCGACCTGCCCACCGCGCTGCCCCTGCACGATTTCACCTGCACCAATCCAAACGAACTCGTGGCGTTCACGCCGGAGTTCGGCCAGAGCACCCCGAGCGGCGAGGGGGTGGAAGCTGTGCTCGACGGGAGCGGTCGGGTCCAGGAACTACGCTCGCCGCGCGGCGGCACACTGCCCAAGGGGGGCAGCTCCGTACAGGCGACCGGCGACCTCGTCTCCGAACTGACCTCCCTCGCGCGCAAAGGCCAGCCACTACGTGTGGAGAGCACCTTGCGCGACGGGCGCGGCCGCAAGGTGTCGCCGTCACCGGCCACGGACATCGTCAACGGCGGTCCCGAGCTGGTCCGCGACGGACGACCGCATATCACGCCGACCGCCGACGGCATGGTGCAGCCCGGCAATCCGAGCTTCTACTACGGCTGGATGCACAAGCGTAATCCGCGCACGCTGGCCGGCGTGGACGCGCAGGGCAGGACCGTACTCGTGACTGCCGACGGCCGTAGTACCGACTCGCTGGGCCTGAGCATTCCCGAAAGTGCTGCCGTCGCCCGCGCGCTCGGGCTTCGCGACGCGATGAATCTCGACGGAGGGGGATCGACCACCATGGTGTCGGGCGGCGACGTCATCAACCACCCCTCCGACGCCACCGGCGAACGCCCCATCGGAGATGCCCTGTTGATTCTGTCCGATCGCTCCCGACCGGGGCGATCCTGACCCGGTCGACACCGGCAGGGCGGAGACCGGCCCGCTGATGCCGACCGGGTCGATCCCCGGCCGCGCCCACGGCGAGCCGTAGCCGATCCGGCCCGGACCACGCACATCCCCGTCGACAACCCCGACCGCAGGGAGCCGCATGATCGCCGCCTGGCACCGCCGCCGTCCCCGTCTCCTGCTCGTCCTTGCCGCACTGCTGCTCACCCTGTCTTCCGCCCCCTCGGCGTTCGCCGCCACAACGCCGACGGGGCAGGCGGCCCGGCCCGCCGCACCGGATCGGGGCGCCGAGGTCGTCCAGGTCACCAGGGTCGCCGACCGGCAGGTCGACCTGGCGGTGCGGTCGGCTGCCCTGGGCGGTCGCACGGTGAACGTACGCCTGCTGACACCCGACGGCTGGAACCCGGGGGACAGGCGTCAGCACTGGCCCACCCTCTGGCTGCTGCATGGCTGCTGTGGTGACTACACGTCATGGACCAGAGCAACCGACGTAGCACGGACCGACAGCCTGCGCGACGTCCTCGTGGTCATGCCGGAGGCGGGCTGGAACGGCTGGTACAGCGACTGGTGGAACTACGGCAAGGGCGGTGACCCCGCATGGGAGACCTTCCACACCGAGGAGTTGCGCCAGCTCCTCGAGCGTGACTGGGGAGCGAGCACCAACCGTGTCGTGGCAGGCCTGTCCATGGGCGGCCAGGGCGCCCTTCTGTACGCCGCCCGGCACCCCGGTATGTTCAAGGCCGCCGCGGCGTACTCCGGCTCCGTGCACCCGCTGCTGAACGACGAGTCAGTGAACCGGATCATGGGGTTCTTCGCCGGGCAGGGGAACGATCCGCGCCGGGTCTGGGGCGACCCGGTCGCCCAGCGTGGCATCTGGGCGGCGCATGACCCGTTCCACCTGGCCGAACGGCTCAAGTCGATCCCCGTCTACCTGTCGTGCGGTGACGGCACCACCGGCCCGTTGGACCCGCCGGGCGCCACAAGCGACCTGGAGGCGGACTTCTACCGACAGAACCAGGCCCTCGCGGGGGAACTCGAACGCGTCGGCGCGAAGCACGTCACGACGAACTTCTACGGGTCGGGGACCCACGCGTGGCCCTACTGGCAGCGCGAGTTGCACGCGTCGCTGCCGATGCTGCTGCGGGCGCTACGCGTTCCGGCCTGATCCGACAGCGGCGCGACCCTGAAGACCCCGGCCGTAGGGAAGGTCAGCTGACATCAGGCACCGCCCCCACGGCCGGGCTCACCCCTCGGCCCGTTGGGTGACGGACGCCTCGGTGCGGTCGCCCGGGAATTCGTACCACCGGCGTTGCAGACAGACGTATCGCACATCGGCTTCGACGAGGCTGAGGAAACCGGCCACGGTTGCCGACAGACGTTGCTGCAGTCCCGGGTCGATCAGCGTTCCGTCCTCCGCGAAGGCCTGGTAGCTGTCGGCAAGGCTGAACATGTCCGGATAGACGCGGGTGCCGAGGTGCTCCAGTGGGACCCTCAGCGCCCACAGTCCGCGGTTGCCGCCGACCAGGGACGGCGAGGCGGAGACAAGCATCGCGTGCTTGGTCTTGAACGGCTGCGGCCGCACACGCGAGACCCAGTCGATCGCGTTCTTCAGCAGGCCCGGCACGGAGGCGTTGTACTCGGGTGAGGAGATGACGAAGGCATCGGCTTGTTCGATCCGGTCACGCAGCGAGAGCGCGCCGTTCGGCAGCCCTTCGGCGGCCTCCACATCGCCGTCGTACAAAGGCATGTCGAAGTCGTGCATCGCGGCGTGGTCGACGGTGGCGCCGGTGTCGGAGATCAGCCGGGCCACGAGGGACGCGAGGCGGGCATTGAACGAATCGGCCCGCAGCGCGGCGCCGAAGACGAGCACCCGCAGCGGGCCGGGCTGGGCGTCCGTGGGCATGTGGTACGTCCTTCCGTGACGGGTGCCGTGCTCGGCCAGGGCACCACGCGGACCATGCGTCCTGATCCATAGTGAGGCCACGGGTCTCCAAGAGGCCGGAAGGGCTCGCCCGAAAGACACTTCGGTGTTCAGGCCGGCGTGCAGCAGCCAGGCCCCGTCACCCTGCTTGGTCATGGCGTACAGCGGGGCGCCCACCGTGTCGCCCTCTGCTGAGTGGTAGACCTGCCGGGCCTTGACGGCCGCCCCATCCAACTGCCCGGTCGCGATGCTCGGGGAGCGCGTGGACGAGTACGGCGTGATCCCCTGCGCCCTCACCGAGACAGGTTCCTCCGAGCCGGTGGGACTGTGAATCGTAGATTGTTCCCATGGCTGAGGAGACGTCACCCGAGCAGTTGGAGCGGTCAGGCACGAGACGCGGGAAGCATGCTGCCCCCAAGGGGGCGAAGGCCGGTGGAGTGATGCGGTCGTCCGCGCTGATGGCCGCCGGAACGGTGGTCTCACGCGCCACCGGACTGATCCGGAATGTGCTGCAGGCCGCGGCATTGGGCACCGGACTGCTGGCCACCACCTACAATCAGGCCAACACGGTGCCCACCAGTTTGTACTTCCTGCTGATCGGCGGCGCGCTGAATTCTGTCCTCGTCCCACAACTGATCCGGGCACGGGCGGAAGACCCCGATGGCGGGGCGGCGTTCGAGCAGCGCCTGGTGACTCTCGTTATGTGCGTTCTCGGGATCGGCACCGCGCTGGCCACATGGGCTGCTCCCGAGATCATCAGCGTCTACCAGCACGACACGCCCGCCACCCACGACGCGTTCGAGCTGACCGTGGTCTTCGCTCGCTTCCTGCTTCCCCAGATCTTCTTCTACGGTGTGTTCAGCATCTTCGGGCAGGTCCTCAACGCCCGGAACCGGTTCGGGGCGATGATGTGGACCCCCGTCCTGAACAACCTCGTCCTGATCACCATGTTCGGCCTCTACCTCGGCATGATGACCGTCCCGGAGAAGGTCTCGGACATCAACGATGCCCAGGTCAGGCTGCTCGGCATCGGAACCACTCTGGCTCTGGCCCTCCAGGCACTCGCCCTGGTTCCGTACGCCCACGCGGCCGGCTTCCGGCTGCGACCGCGCTTCGACTGGCGGGGCGCGGGCCTGCGCAAGAGCGTGAACGCGGCCCGCTGGACCTTGCTGTTCGTGCTGGCGAACCTCGTGGCGAGCACGGCGGTCACCCGCTTGGCTTCCGCCGCGGACGCCGCCCTGCCCAGCGATGGCGTCGGATACACCGCCTACAGCTACGCCCAGCAGATCTGGATGCTGCCCCAGTCGATCGTCACGGTCTCCCTCGTCACCGCCCTCCTCCCGCGGATGAGCCGGGCAGTGACCGAACATCGTCTCGGCGACCTGCGTGCCGATCTGTCCCGAGCGCTGCGGGTCAGTGGCGTCATCATCGTCCCGGCAGCGTTCTTCATCGTCGCCTTCGGCCCGCAGATCGCGCAACTGCTGTTCGCCCATGGTGCCGCCGACGCCGCAGATACCGTCCCTCTGGGCCACATGTTGCAGGCCTTCGGCCTGGGGCTGATCCCGTTTTCCGCTCAGTACCTCCTGCTGCGCGGCTTCTACGCCTTCGAAGACACCCGCACGCCGTTCCGCATGGCGCTGTGGATCAGCGGCATCAACATCGCTCTGGCTGTGGCCTGCCATCTGCTGCTGTCCCCCCGGTGGGCAGTCACCGGGATGGCCGCCGCCTATGCCCTGTCCTACGCCATCGGCCTGCTGATGACGGCTCTGCGGCTCAGGAAGCGCACCGAGGGGCTGCTCGACGGCCGACGGATCTGCCGCACCTATGCCAGGTTGACCACGGCCGCCACCTGCGCCGGGGCTGTCGGCTGGCTCATCGCCTACTCATGCAGCCACAACCTGACATCGGTCTCCTGGACGCCGGCTGTCTCGCTGGCCGCGGGCGGCCTCGCCATGGCCGTGCTGTTCCTTCTCTTTGCACGGCTTCTGCGAATCGGTGAACTGGGCAGCCTGCCAGGACTGGGTTGACCGGGGATCTCGCACGCGACCCCCGGCCTTCAGGACGGACACGCCGTCCGGGCCGCCGCCCCTCGCTCCGCCACCGATGTCACAGCCATTGTCAGAGAGTGTCGGCATAGTGGCGGGCACTGATCGAGAGGAGTTGAAGGTCGATGGGTGACTTCTTCGAGCGGATCGTTGATGTCGAAGTGACCGCGGAGGAGGCTGGGCAACTCGCTGATCGGATGGTCGACTGGCTGGTCACCGAGGGCCTGGTCACGCGTGAAACGTCCCGCGACGGGGTGTACAGCCTGCATGTGGACGAAGGCTATGTGCCTGGCCCCGACTGGGCGCGGGCCGTTGCCGACTCATCGGACCCGGACTGGCGACCGGGCCCGGTGGCGGTCGTGGTCGGGCGCGAGTACCACGTCGGCGGCCAGGGAGAGGACGATGCGGAATACGCCGTCTGCCCACGGTGCGAGACCAGGACCGTGATTATCGACTACCCCGAGGAGTTCGAGGCGGACGTCGAGGTCTGGAAGCCGTTCAAGGAGGGCATCGCTGCCTGGAAGGAGACGGGTGAGGGGAGTGCCCCCTGCTCCACCTGCGGTGCCTCGGTCTCGGTCACGGAGTGGCGGTGGGAGCCCAATTTCGCGGTGGGCTCCCTCGCCTTCGACTTCTGGGGCTGGCCGCCGCTCTCGGCCGGCTTCTGCGCGGAGTTCAGCCGGCAGCTGGGGCACCGCACTGTGGAGCACATGGGCAAGATCTGAAAACCGCCGAGCGCGAGACAGGCCGAGGCCGGGAGTCGGCGTTCGGGTGTGGCGGTCGATCGGGCCGTACGACGCGACGCACGAGGGGCCGACAGATCAGGACGCCGTGGGCACAAGCGAGGTGGACTCCCAGGCGAACCCGTCCGGGTCGGTGAAAGGCGCGGCAGCGCCGCCGAGTACGACCCGGTGCGATCCGGTGCCGTCTGCGGGGACGCCGACATCCTTGGCCAGGCCTTGGCGCTTGTACAGCGCCAGTTTGACGGGACTCGACTCAGCAGCCGCAAACTCGACGTACTTGCTGCCGAAGCTCTTCGCCACGGCCAGGCCCTGCTCGACGTAGAACCGCTTGCTCGCCTTCACGTCCTCGACTCCCAGCAGGAGCACGAACTCGTCGATCTCCCGGGTGGCCGGGCCGGTGTCCTTCTTCGACGATGTCGCGACCTTCCAGATCGTCCCGTCTGGCGCCTGTACGACGCCGCCGTAGCCCCATAGCGACTTCGAGGCCGGCTTCAGTGACGTGGCGCCGGCGTCGAGGGCAGCCTCGATGAAGCCGTTGACGGTGGCCGGCTGCGCCACCGTGAGTGCCAGCGTGAACCCTCGGAAGCCGGTCGTAGGTGCCTCGGAGGCCCGCAGGCGTACCCGTGAGCCCAATCCGAAAGCGGCGGTGTAGAAGCGGTCGGCAGCCGTGGGGTCGGCCACCTCGAGGGTGACAGATTCGAAGGAGGTCATGACGAACACGCTAACTGCGGCTCATCTGCCGGGGCTTCTCCATTCCTGCTCGATACCGTCACCCGTTTCGAAGGGGTGTCAGACCCGCTCGTACACCCATGGTCCAGTCGCGTCGACATGGCCGGGCCCGGCCCCGGGTTCGTGGAGCACGATCCTGGGTCCGGGCCACAATTGATCTGCGGATCAGCTCTCCATGCCGGCGAACATGCCAGGTGCGTAGGAACCTCCCCGCGTGCGCGTGATCACGCCGAGACGATTGGCGGCGTTGATCATCGCGACCAGGGAGACCAGTGCGGCGATCTGGTCCTCGTCGTAGTGCTTGCACACCTGGGCCCAGGTCTCGTCCGACACGCCTTGGTGGGCGTCGGCGAGCCGGGTGCCTTCCTCGGCGAGCGCCAGCGCGGCCCGCTCGGCCTCGGTGAACACGGTGGACTCGCGCCAGGCGGCGACCAGGTTGAGTCGGACCGCGGTCTCACCAGCGGCCGCGGCCTCCTTGGTGTGCACATCGACACACCAACCGCAGCCGTTGATCTGGCTGGCGCGCAGCTCCACCAACTGCTGCAGGGCCTTGGGCAGAGACGACTCCTGGATCGCCAGGCTGACGTTGTAGATCCGCTTGCCGACCTTGGCGCCGACCTTGTTGGCCATCAGATTGATACGGGGTTCCATGTCTTCGTCCTCATCCCTGCCGTGGTGGGCCGCGCGGATTGTCCGCCCGGCATCCTGACGAACATGAGATGCCGGCCAATCGGACCCTGTGACAGCACGGCTGTGTGACGTAGGTCATCGCCCATGGCTGTCACAAAAAGGCCGGGTCCGGTGTCTTGTGCGTGACACGGTCGAAAGCGAACAGGCAGGAGCCGGCCTTGAGTGAGAGCAGCGAGCGAACCACTGACACAGGCGAGCGCCGTGCTCATGAAGGCCGCATGGACTCCGCCACCAAGGCGTTCGTCGCCCACCGCAACCTACTGTTCACGGTTGCCTACGAGATGCTCGGCTCGGTGGCCGACGCGGAGGACGTCCTGCAGGAGGTCTGGCTGCGGTGGGTGGGCGTCGACCTCGACGCGGTGCGGGAGCAGCGTGCGTACCTGGTTCGGATCACCACGCGCCAGGCGCTGGGGCGGCTGCGTACGCTCCGTCGGCGCAAGGAGTCCTACGTCGGCCCCTGGTTGCCTGAGCCGCTGCTGACCGCGCCCGACGTGGCCGAGGACGTCGAGTTGGCGGACAGCGTCTCGATGGCGATGCTGCTGGTGCTGGAGACGCTCAGCCCGACCGAGCGGGCGGTGTTCGTGCTGCGTGAGGTGTTCGACCTGGACTACGACGAGATCGCGGCAGCGGTCGACAAGAGTCCGGCCGCGGTCCGCCAGATCGCCCACCGGGCGCGGGCCCACGTCGCGGCGCGTCGCCCGCGTGGGGCCGTCTCCCCGACCGAAACGCAGGACGCACTTCAGGCGTTCCAACGAGCGGTCGAAACGGGCGATCTGCAGGGACTGCTCGACATGATCGCTCCGGACATCGTCCTGCTGACCGACGGTGGCGGAGTCGTTCGGGCGGCGCTGGAGCCCGTCGTGGGGGCCGATCGGGTGACCCAAGTGCTGGGCAGGATCTCCGGCGCGGTATCGCTGCAGCCTGCGCAGGTCAACGGGCATCCGGCGCTGATCCTCCGGCTGGGCGGCGAGATCGACTCCGTCCTGGCCTTGCGCATCGACGACGGCCTCATCACCGGGCTCTACGCCGTACGCAACCCTGAGAAGCTGTCATGGATCGAGCGGGAGACCACGGTGAGCCGCTCAGTCTGAAAAACACCCTCGGCGCACGCGTCTCTGCCCGCGATTGCGTCGGCCGGCCGTTCGCGGCCTCGCCCACCCGGCAACCGACCTTGGCAGGAATCCCGGTTGAGTATTTCGCTGGGTGGCGCATGGCGCACAGCGAGTTGTCAGGTTCCAGACATGCCGGTTTCAGACAGTGAACGCCCGTTCACTAATTGGCAGTTGGACTTACAAACTGGGCCTCGCCCGCGGATGCCCTACCGGGCACCCTCGAAAGGAGTCCCTGTGAAGAAGACCCTCTCTGCGGCGGCGAGCCTGGCGATCGCTGCGTCCTGTGCCCTCGGTATGGCGCTTCCCGCGCACGCCGCCGATGCGCCCAGGACCGCGACCGTCGCCAGCCAGTCGCTGCAGTCGGCCATCGACACCTCCAACTTGGACCCGCAGACCAAGGCCCTCGTCGACAGGATCCTGGCCAAGCTGCCCGCTGACTGGGAGTCCCGTGTCAGCGCAGCCCGTGCGAAGTACGGCCTGGGTGAGTCGCAGTGGAGCGAGATCCGCGACAGTGCGATCAACCCCGGCGACTACCAGTGCCAGCAGACCGAACTGACGACGTACGCCAACTCTCTCCTCGATGGCGTCGAGGACCCTTTCACCATCTTCATCCTCGCGCTCTTCGGCGGCTTTGACTTCCCGACCTACGACGCGCTGGTCTTCGGTAAGGAGTCGGCGTCGAACACCTTCGGCGTCAAGGGTGAGTACACGCAGACGCTCACCTCCGAGATGAAGAACCTCAAGCGCTTCTGGGACATCGACTCGGCGGGCATCCAGCTGGTTCCCATGCACGGGGCAGACGTCTACTCCAGCCCCGAGCGGCTCGCCCGCACGCTCTCCGTGCTGTACGGCGGGACGCCCGAGGACAATGCCGACCTGGCCGAGCTGTTCATCGAGCTCGTCGACTCCGAACCGGCTCTCCAGGGTGGCGCAAACCCGATCTTCTCCTTCAACGCCTTTGCCTACAGCGACCGGGACGACCCGGAGCCCCTCGGCGTCTCCGACCGGATCATCATGGGCGACGGCATCCTGCAGGGCATGACCGCGGTGGGTCTGGGCGATGTGGCGCCGCGGGCTATCGAGGGCCACGAGTTCGGCCACCACGTGCAATACCAGAAGAATCTCTTCGAGAGCGACCTGACCGGTCCGGAGGCCACCCGCCGTACCGAGCTCATGGCCGACGCCTTCGGGACGTACTACCTGACCCACGCCCGTGGCGAGGCGCTGAACGCCGCCCGGCTCCTCAAGTCCGAGAAGTCGTTCTACCAGGTCGGCGACTGCAGCTTCAGCAGCTCGGGTCACCACGGCACGCCGAACCAGCGCCTTGCCTCGTCCACTTGGGCAGCGGGCGTGGCCAACGACGCTGCGAACCAGGGGCACATCCTGCCTTCGCTCAAGTTCGACGAGCTGTTCGAGGCCAAGCTCCCTGACCTGGTCAAGCCGGACGCCAAGTGACGGCTGCGGCCGCAGGGCGTTGATCGCCTGAGCGGCTGAAGACCCGCGCGGGGCGGGCCGGATCATGCACCGGCCCGTCCCGCGCGCCCATTGCACGGCCCGGCCAGGGCCGTGGTTCACAGCCAGCCGCGGCGGCTGGCCTGGACACCGAGCTGGAACCGGGTCTGGGCGCCGAGCATCTCCTGCAGGCGGGCGATGCGTCGGGCGACGGTCCGCTCACTCACCCCGAGCTCCCGGGCGATCGACTCGTCGGTCAGCCCGGCACTGAGGTAGCTCAGGAGCTGCCGGCCCTCAGGACTGGCCTCGCTCTCGACAACATCACCGGCCGGGGGGAGCGGAACGGCCATCCGCCAGTACGACTCGAAGACACCGATCAGCCCGTCCAGGAGCCCCGACGGCTGGACGACGATGCTGTGGTGTCCCATGAGGTCCGGCGCGGTGACGGATACCACGGCGAAGCGGTCGTCGCAGACGAGGAGGTTCAGCGCGACGTCGGGGAAGACCCGCGCCTGCTCCCCGTGGCCGACACACTTGTGCGCCACCTCCAGGGCCTTGGGATCCTGCAGGATGTTGGCGCTGTACACCACCCGGTGGGCGATCCCACGGTCCAGAGCGTCCAACGTTCCGGGGCCCACCTCTGGTACACGATCGCCCGCGCCCACCGGCCCGATCGAGAGCGCGCGCACCTCCTTCACGGCTTCGCTGTGCGCGCGTAGCTGAACCGTCTCGGGCCTGCCGGAAGTGTCGACGACCTCCACATAGCTCGACCCTGCGGTGTGGTTGAGCCAGAACCGCGACAGGGCCGTCGCGCTCTCGTACGCGAGCCGGGCTTCGCGCGCGCGTTGCTCGGCGACAGCCTCCAACATCGCGCGAGGAGGCTGAGCGGTCAGCCTGTCGTCCGTGCGTGACACCAGACCGATGTCGCTGAGCTCGGTGACTGCTTGCTGGAGGCCTTCGAGAGGCGACCCGACCAGCGTCGGCAGGCCGGTGAGCTCGATCAGGGTCTGCGGACCCTGTTCCACGAGCGCGAGGTAGACAGCCTCCGCTGTCGCAGAGAGACCAAGAACCTGTAGTGGGCGCAGTTGGCGCATGTCCCCCCAACCCGGCGGCACTTGACGGCACCGCCTGCTGACTCCATTTCTACGGCGACTGCCCGTCTGCTGAAGATCGCAGAGTAGCATCACATGATCACCTTGATGGCGAGAAGGAAAGGGTCGGACTCCGCATGGCCCGGCCACCCCGGGTTCACCAGGCAAGGGTCACTGACCACTGACAGGGAGACAACTTCTTCCATCAGGGGAGCGCGCTTCTTGCTGCAACCGAGGCCCTCGATAAACGATTGCCATCGCCGCTGGGGTCCCCTGCGCCTGCGGATCGGTGAACTCTCGTACCGCCAGCGGCGGCGCATCGAGCTGGCCCGGCTCGTGAGCGAACCGATGGATCTGCTGCTGCTCGACGAGCCCACCAACCACCTCTCTCCCGCCCTGGTGGAGGAGCTGGAGGAGGCACTGGTCGGCTACGAGGGCGCGCTCGTGCTCGTGACCGGCGCGAGTTGTGGGACGAGGAGCCTGGGGATTGGCTCGCCGTCCCAGCCTCCGGCAGCATAGGCATTGGCTGGCTTTGTGAGAGGGGATCATGAGAGAAGCGACCGTCGCCGAAGTCGAAGCGATCGCGGACAGAGCGCACGCCGGACAGGTCGACAAGATCGGCGTGCAGTACGTCGACCACGTCCGTGCCGTCGCCGCCGGGCTCGCACCGTTCGGCCCGGACCTGGAAATGGCCGGCCTGCTCCATGATGTCCTCGAGGACACCGACTGCACCGCCGAACAACTCCGCGCCCTCGGCGTCCCGAATCGGGTCGTCGGAATCGTCGAGGACGTCACCAACACCCCTGGCGTCCCCTACGACGAGAAGATCCGGCGCATTACCTCCCGCCAACACGCCACCCTGGTCAAGATCGCCGACAACGCTCACAACTCCCTCCGCGACCGCGCCGCCCAACTTCCCCCGGAGCGGCGGGCACGTCTCGCCGAGAAGTACCGGGCCGCGCGGGACATCCTGTGGCCCACGGTCGATCCCGATCAGATCGAGACCATCGTTTCGATCGTCAACCCGGCGCTCCTCGACGAACTCCGCGAGCGGGCTGCGTCATGAACGACTGCGACGCCGAGTAGGTCCATGCGGAGCTGGTCTGCCGTCCGACCTTCTCTCCCGCCATAGCGTGCCCACGTCGGGCAGCGGTCCCGCGCCTGGCGGTCGGCCGGCCCCCGCGGCATCGGTCACGCCGCGAGGGTCCCGGAGCGTTGGACAAGGTGACCGCCCTCGAACTGGGATCCGGCGGCTCGGTGCCCGGTGTAGGCAAAGACGCCTCGGGCTTGGGTATGCGCGGGGTGGAAGAGCCGACATGTATCGACGTCAGGAACCGGCAGCAGACACGTGGCGAGCCAACTCGGCGGCCAGGCGTTGCATGACCGTGCGGTTGGCACGCTGCATCGTGGCCCGGACGACGGGTGCCAGTAGGCGGTCGGCCAGAGGGGCGAGCACCCAGGCATAGGTGAACGAGACGTGACTCCCACCGGTGGGTAGCGGTTCGATGGTGTAGGTGCCGTGGGCCCGGCGCCTGCCGCGCGCGCTGATGTTCTGTTCGACGATGCACCGCGGTGCGTCGATCTCGACGACCTCCATGGTGACCTCGGTCTTCGTGCCGCCCAGCGCGGCGGTGACCGTGGCGCACGATCCTGGGCCGCGGCTGGGGCCGCTGTAACGCCAGTTGGTCAGGTAGTGGTTGGTGAACCGCTCGTGGTGAGCCATGACATCGAGGAAGTCATAGACCTGCTCGGGCGTCTGTGGCACGTCGATCGACACGGTGACAGACCTCATGTACCACACGGTACATAGGTCATGTACCAATTGGTACAGTCACGACGTGGGTAACACGGATGACAATCCCGAGGACGAGGCCGCGCACGGCACTGACGGGGACCGACGTGCTCAACTACTGGACGCGGCCGTCGACCACGTTGCGGCACACGGCATCGCGGACCTGAGCCTGCGCCGCCTTGGCGCCGCGATCGGTGTCAGTCATCGCATGCTGATCCACTACTTCGGCTCCAAGGAGCAGCTGCTCGTCGAGATCGTTCGGACGTCGGAGCATCGCCAGCGCGAGCTGCTGTCCCGACTCCGCCTCGAGCCCGGTCTCTCGCCCGCCGATTTCGCGCGGCGGCTGTGGCGGCAGTTGACGAACCCTCGGCTGGCAGGTCAGGAGCGGCTCTTCTTCGAAATCTGCGGGCATGCGCTGCGAGGTCGCCCCGAGGCTGTCCCGATCTTGGAGGGGCTCGTGGCGGACTGGCTGGAACCGCTCGTGGCCGTGGAGATCGCCGCGGGGGCGGACCCTGTCGTGGCCCGGAATCGTGCCAGGCTGGGACTCGCCACCGTCCGCGGTCTGCTGCTCGACCTGCTCGCCACCGGCGACCGCGACGGTGTCGACGAGGCGATGGAGGAATTCCTCAGCCTGTACTACGGCTCCAAGTAACGGAGTTGCCGATCAGGCCAACCAACGGGAGATGGTCAAACCAGGCCTGTCCGGGCCACAAGGTGACCTGTGGTCGGCGTAACTGGACAGCATGCTGACCGAGGCGCCTGCGAAGCTGCCGTCACGGCGCGAGCCGCTCCAGCGTTCCTCAGTAGCGGATCGTCCGAGGTGCCGACTTCACGGCGACGGAGATGTGTATGCCCGGGGTGTCGGCGAGGAGGGGGGGCTTCCACCTTGATCGTGGACACCGGTTGTCATGCAGCGATGGCCAGCGTAGTTGATCATCGACCAGCCCAGCAGGCGACGGGAGAACACGTCGATGACGGTGGCCAGATGCAGGAATTTCTCGCCGGCGATGGGCAGATAGGTGATGTCACCGACCCACGCCCGGTCGGCGGCGGACGCGGTGAAGTTCCGCCGCAGCAGATCGGGCACCGCCTGGGCGGCGTTCTCCGCGGTCTTGATCCACTGCCGCAGCGTCTCGTGGTTCACGCCGAGTTCGGCGGCGATGCGTGAGACGGGCCGGCCCGACGAACGGGCCAGCGCCACCGCGTCGGCCCGGAACTCCGCCGAGTACTTGTAGGTACCCACTCGGGACTCCTCTCCCTGAATTCAAGATTCAGTGTCAAGGTGTCCACGATCAAGGTGGAGGGCCCGTCTACACCGAGCATGGTCCGGAGAACATGGCCACTCTGCGCAGCTTCGCGATCAACTGCCTCCGAGCCGCCGGACACCACAACATTGCCGCCGGACTCCGCGAGATGTCCTACGAGCCGTTCACCCGTCCCCTGGCCCTCCTCGGACTCCGCTGACCAGCACGGACGCGCGAACAGTCAGACTTTGCAACCGCCCTGGAAACGGTCCCCCGAATGGAGGAGCCCGACTGTTACCGAAGCTATTGGGCCATTCGCATGAGCCGACGCAGCAAGGCCACCAAGGGCGTCACGAGCCGTCAGCCATGTTCCTCCTGATCGCAGCGTGGTTCGGAGTGGCGACAGGTCGACGGACCGACTCCCTCTCAAGTCGATGGCCGGTACAAGGGACAGTTACGGATACGTCTGTGTTTTGTAACGCGAATCCTTTTGTCGAGCTGGCGTCGCCGTGGAGGGCCACAGTGTGGGGCCTCGGCAGTGAGCCGGGAATTCGGATTGCACATCCGACCCTGACCAGGGTGGGTGTGCACAAGTGTGAGGGGACAGATTCATGTCTGTTTCTCGTACGGCGGCTCGCCTGATCGCCGCCCTAGCGGCTACCGGCGCCCTCGTCGGCGCGGCGGCCATGCCGGCCATGGCCGTCGGCCATGACCGCGACAACGGGAGGAGTTACCACCTGGACGTCAGGAGTGGCCACGACCACGACGGCCGCTACGGCGACTGGTACCACCGGCACCACGGCCGGTACCACCACCCGCACTGGTACCCCGGCTGGTACAACGACCGGCCCTGGGACCGGTACCACGGCTGGTACGGAGACCGGTACCGGGATCACGATCACCGCCACTACTTCGGCCACCGCTAGACCGACTTGGATGGGGTGCTGTGACATGGAGGCCGACCGCACCCTCTGTCATCCGTCGTCCTAGTCAGCATGGTCGCTGCATTGGCCGGGGCCGAAGACCGTTCATTGCGGTCTTCGGCCCCTTCCGTGCGTCCTTCTGCTGAACTGGGACAACAATCGTCTTCTGGCTGGTTCTTTTGGAGTGAACGTGCGCCGGAGCCGTCTTCGAACGCAGTCAGCTCCTCGAGCACACCGAGGCGGTCGTTTCCTGATCGGTCGTGAAGGTGGCGCCGGGGGCGGCGTAGTCGACAGGACCGTCGAACCGGGTCGAGGCGCGTGCCACCGCCTGCTGCGGGGTGAGGAAGCGGTCGACATGCGTGACGATCAGCCGACCTGCCCGGGCCATGCGAGCGGTGTCGCCGGCGTCCTCGGGTGTGTGGTGCACCCGGTCGCCCTCAGTTGGCGCCTGTGCGCTCTCGGCCTCGCACAGCATGTCGTGCGCCACCGCACGGCTGGTCAGCAGCAGCGAGCCAATGGTCGCCTGATGTCCCTCGTGCAACTCGGTGATGACAAAGGCGGATTCGATCGGGCTGCAGGCCGGCGTGTTGGTGAGGGACCCGGCCAGTCGGTCGGCGATTCCCGGTGGGCCATAGAGGGGAATCGGCGCCGCCAGACGAATGTCCGCGTACAGTGCACCGTAGTACGCGGTGAACAGGTCCGCGCTGTGATCGGCGTGCAGGTGGGAAATCCAGATGCGTCGAGTTCGTCCAGCCGCACGTGCCGCTGGAGCGGGCCGAGTGTCCCGCTCCCCGCATCCATCCAGATCCGGGTGCCGCCGCTTGACATCAGATAGCCCGAACAAGGGTTGTCCACGCTCGGTTACGGCGTTGCGCATCCCAGGACCGTTGGGCGAAGACGCTCATCACGCATCCCGTGATGCTAGACGAGTGGCTCCGATGTGGTTTTTCGAGTTCTGCCTCGTACCGGCCTGAGTGACAGACAGCGCCTCAGGCGCGGCGGACCCGCCAGAGCCAAGTTGCCGTGCCGGCCAGTAGGGCGAGCAACGCCAGGTTGGCCAGGAGAGCCGGGGTGTTGCCCGCAGAGCCGCCGTTGGACAGGTTCCAGGTGATGATGACGGCAGTGGGCAGGACGGCGGTAAGCATGATGCCGGTGGTCTTCTGGACGGCCACCCAATGCACTGAGGTGCAGAGAAGCACCGCGCCGGTGATGCGGAACAGGACGCCTATCAGCGGGCCGGGGTGGTCGGGGAAGACCATCATGAAGGGCAGCGAGAGGGTGAGCATCAGGAGCGGGACGAGGGGGTGTACTTTGCCGCGCCGGGCCGGGGCCTCGGTGGCCCCGCTCCCTGCCTCGGCCAGCGCCGTCGCCGCGATCGTGCGAGGGTCCCCCAGTTCTGCCAGGACCTCGCCGAGCGCGGCGTCGGGGCGTTCGGCGCGCGTCACCTCGATGTGTTCGGCGAGGTCGGCGAGGAGTTCCTGGCGACGGTCGGCGGGGAGTGTGGAGGCCTCGCGCTCGACGGCGGAGAGGTAGTCGCGTACGGGGTCGGCAGAGGTCTTCATGCGAGGTCTCCGGTGGAGGGGGGCGGGGTGGTCAGGAAGGCGTCGACGGCGTTACGGAAGCCGGGCCAGACGCGGGTGAACTCTTCGAGTGCGGCCCGGCCGCTGTCGGTGAGGGCGTAGTACCGACGGGGTGGTCCGGAGGCGGACTCCTGCCAGGTGGTAGTGACCAGTTCGTCGCGGCGGAGCCGGGAGAGCAGGGGGTAGACCGTGCCCTGGCTGGTGGCCAGGGCACCGGAGTCCTCCAAAGCGCGGAGGAGTTCCACGCCGTAGCGGGGGCGGTCCCGCATCAGGGCGAGGACGCAGTACTCCAAGACACCCTTGCGTAGCTGGGTGGCTGCCCGGGTCTGCTTGGTCGCATCACCTGGTTCCATGTGATGCAAGGTACCAGGCGGACAAGTGTATGGGAGAGGAGATGTGGTTTCCCTCTGGAGGCCCTGACAGAAGTCGTTGAGCATGTGACTGTTGGCTGGCCTGGTCGTTGGGCTGTTCGTGGGGAAGGGGGAGTCGCGGCCACGGGTCGTGTCGGATGAACTGTGGTCGCTCATCAAGCCGTTGCCCCACGGCAGGGTGTCGGCCTCTCCATTCGCGACTCAGCCCGTATCGCTCGCCCTGCGCCCCCTTGCGCCGCTGACAGTGGCCGCCCCGGCCGGGACCGCGCACTGGGCGCCTGTGCCGCTCTGCCCCTTCAACGTACGAGGAGAACCTGATGGACGGCGACGCCCTGACCTGGGACCGGGTCACCTGGCTGCGGGACTGGCTGGATGCCAACGCGGATGAGGCGACGAACCCGGACATGGTGCGCCTGCTGCGCGTACTCAAGATCGGCGAGGAGTTCGGCGAGGTCGCCGAAGCCGTCCACGGCGCGCTCGGCGCCAATCCGCGCAAGGGCGCGTCTCATACCTGGGATGACGTCGAGAAGGAGTTGTGCGACGTCATCGTGACGGCCATGGTTGCGCTGTCGACGTGTTCGGCGGACCCGGAGAAGGCTCTCGACAACCGGCTCGCTCGCCTGGTCGAGCGGGTATCCCCCAAGTGACGACGTGGTGGCGGCCAACAAGCCTGCGAGGGGGAGAGGTGAGCAGGGCGCGCACGATGCAGGCGGCTCCGGCGCGGCAGATGTGGCCCTTGTACGCCGCGGGCTTCACCACCGCCTTCGGCGCGCACGGGATTGCCGCCAACCTCGGCGGTCACACGGTGGGCGCGGCTACCTCGCTACTGGTGCTCGGTGGGCTGCTGGCCCTGTACGACGGTGCCGAGGTGGTCCTCAAGCCGATCTTCGGCACGCTCACGGACCGGATCGGCGCACGCCCGGTACTGCTCGGCGGACTCGCCGCCTTCGCCGGCGCATCCGCCCTCTACGTTGTCGCGGACAGCCCCGGCTGGCTGTGGGCGGCCCGCCTCGGCCAGGGTGCCGCGGCCTCCGCCTTCTCACCTTCGGCCTCCGCGTTGGTCGCCCGGCTCAATCCGGTGGCAAAGCACGGGCGGGCGTTCGGCAGTTACGGCTTCTACAAGTCGATCGGGTACACCCTTGGCCCGCTGCTGGGCGGGGTACTGGTGTGGGCCGGGGGCCTGCGGTTGCTGTTCGCCGTCCTCGCAGCACTCGGTGCGGCGGTTGCCGTGTGGTCCTTGCTCGCTGTTCCGGTCGTACCGCCGCTGCCGAAGGCCCGGCAGACGGTGTTGGACCTGGCCCGGCGGCTGGTCGACCCGGCGTTCCTCGCCCCGACCGCAGCGCTGGCCGCGGCGACCGCAGCCCTGTCGGTCGGGGTGGGATTCCTGCCGGTATCCGGCCGGGCGGCCGGTCTGGGCACGGTGGCCACCGGTGCCGCGGTGTCGGTGCTGGCCGCCTGCGCGGCCGTGGTTCAGCCACGGGTCGGGCAGGCGCTGGACCACGGGCGGCTCACGACCCGTTCGGGCATCGTGGCAGGGCTGCTGCTTGCCGCTGCGGGACTGGGGTGTGCCATGCTGCCAGGCCTTACCGGGGTGCTCCTGGCGGCTGCGCTGATCGGCGCCGGAACCGGCCTGATCACCCCGCTCGGCTTCGCCGCCCTGGCCGCCGGCACCCCCACGGAGCGGCTCGGGCAGACCATGGGTGCCGCCGAGCTCGGCCGTGAACTGGGTGACGCGGGCGGCCCGTTGCTCGTTGCGGTGGTTGCCTCCCTCACGACGCTTTCCCATGGCTACGCCGTTCTCGGGGTCGCCCTCACGCTCGGCCCGGTGGTCAACGTCGTGCGACGCCGTCTTGCCAGAAGGTGACATCACGAGGGTGCCCGATCTCCCCGGCCTGGCACGGTGTGGCTACGATCTACGCGATGAGTCACCGGCAGCAGAGCTTTCGGGGTGCGGCATGGCGTGCGGCCCCTTTTCTTGCGCTGCGCTGTGCCGCTTTGCTCGCCGTCCTGATGTGGATGCTTCCGGTGTGCGCCCACGCCGCCGACGAGGTGTCTCTGTTCCCACCACATCCATGCCGGGCATGAGCACGGCAACGACGGTCCCGGAAGATGCCGTTCACGCGTGCGCCGACATGGAACACGGCCCCGGAGACACACACTGCCGCCCAGCGGCTGGTGCCGTCGTGAGCCTCACCTCCCCAGTGGCGGTACCGTCGTCCCTGGCGGTGGACATGACCGTCGTGGCCTGGTCGCCGGACTCGCCAGCCGCCCGTGGAGAACCGGGCGTTCTCGCCCACACCCCTGGCATTCACCAACTGCAGGTGCAGCGGACCTAGGAAGAAGTACACGCACGGCCAGGTACGACCGTGCCACCAATACTTCCTGATCCTGTCATGCCCGTATTCCCGGGCGAACAGGCCGCCGCCCGCTTTCATCGCACCACCGCAGCTTCATCGCACCACCGCAGCCCTCTGATGCGCGGTGGGGACAAGGACATGCCATGGGGTCTTCCCGAGCCAAGGAACAGCGTGCCGCTCGCGGCGCGAAGATAGGGGAGTTGCGCCGGGCCGAGGCGGCGCGGGAGCGCCGCACCCGGATCATCACCTGGACCTGCAGCGGCGTCATCGTCGCCGGGGTCATCGGCGGCAGCTGGTATTTCATCCAGGACGCCCGGAAGAAGGAGGAGACCAAGGCGGCGGCGGCCGCTGCCTCGGTCAAGGGGGAGAAGTCCTTCAAGGACCTGGGCCGCGACCACGTCACCACCCCGGTCGACTACAAGATGTCCCCGGCGGTCGGCGGCGACCACAACCCCGTCTGGACGAACTGCAACGGCGACGTCTACGACCGGAGGATCGACGAGACCCACGCCGTCCACTCCCTCGAACACGGCGCGGTCTGGGTCACCTACACCGACAAGGCGGACGACAACGACATCAGCGCCCTGAAGAAGCGGGTGCAGAAGACCCCGTACACGATGATGAGTCCGTACGCCGGCCAGTCTTCGCCGATCACCCTGTCCGCCTGGGGCAAGCATTTGAACGTCGGCTCGGCCTCGGATCCGCGGGTGCGGCAGTTCTTCGACAAGTACGTCCAGGGCGCGCAGACCCCTGAACCGGGCGCCGCTTGCACCGGAGGTAAGCCCGCATGAGCGGCACCGTCGCCCGCCGCGTCCCCGTCCTGATCGCTCCCACCAGCCGACACGGACGCGGCCGATGTGGCCGGCGGGCTCGACTTGCCGGGGGCGTGTTCGGGCCCGGGGTGATGCACGCCAGGTCCCGACGCACGGCTGAACGCTCCGGCCGCTGCCGGAGGTCAGGACCTGGCGGCCTCCTTTCGAGCACAGGCACGAACGGCCTCGAAGAGAGTCATGAGCTCCTCTTCGGTGTTGTAGTAGTGAACCGATGCCCTGAGGAGCTCGCCGAGGCCGCGGTCGTCCATGTCCAGCCGCGTGGACGGTGCCCCGGACACGCTGATGTTGATCCCCCGCTCGGCGAGGGCCGACTTCACGGCCTCCGCCGCCACACCCTGAACGGTGAACGTCGTGATGCCGCACCGGCGGGCGCCGAGGTCCCGTACCCGGACACCAGGAATGTCCGCGAGCTGCCGGCGCAGGGATTCGGCGAGCGCCGTGACACGTGTCTGGATTTTCGGCAGTCCCCACCCGAGGGCGTAGTCGATGGCCGCGCCAAGGCCGAGCTGCGCGGCGTAGTTGGCTTCCCATGTCTCGAACCGGCGTGCGTCCGGCCGCATCTCGTACCGGTCGAGTGCCGTCCAGGTGGCCGCGTGCAGGTCCAGTACCGGCGGGACGAGCCGGTCGAGTACCGCACGTCGCACGTACAGCAGTCCTGTACCGCGCGGTCCGCGCAGATACTTACGACCGGTGGTGGACAGCAGGTCGCAGCCGATCTCCGCCACGTCGACCGGGAGCTGTCCCACCGACTGGCAGGCGTCCAGGAGGTAGAGGGCACCCGTCTCACGGGTGACCCGGCCCACTTCGACCGCGGGGTTCACCAGGCCGCCGTTCGTCGGGACATGGGTGATGGAGACGACCCGTACCCGCTCGTCCATCGCCTCGCGCAGGGCGTCGACGGAGATCTGGCCGTACTCGTCGTTGGGGATGACCTCGACCTGAACCCCGTACCGCTCGGCCACCTGCAGATAGGCGATGAAGTTGCTGCCGTATTCGGCCATGCTGGTCAGGACGCGGTCCCCGGCGCGGAACGGGATGCCGTAGAAGGCCATGTCCCAGGCGCGGGTGGCGTTGTCGACCAACGCGATCTCGTCGCGGTCACAGCCGAGGAGCCGGGCTGCGGAGTCGTAGACCGACTCGATGGCCTCGGCGACCGCCGTGGCAGCCTCGTAGCCGCCCATCTCCGCTTCCAGGTACAGGTGACGGGTGGTCGCGTCGAGGACCTGCCGCGGCATGAGCGCCGCGCCCGCGTTGTTGAAGTGCGCCACGTTCGCGCATCCGGGCGTTTCGGCGCGCGCCCGGGCGATCTCCTGCGGCGAGAAGTCCCCGGGCGGCGCCACGTGTCCTGCGTCCCGCGTCCCCATCAACTCGCTTCTCCCTATGGTCGTCGTCTACGCGCCCACCACGGCCCGCATACCGGCCCCACCTCGGCCCGGCTACGGCTTGCGGCCCACCGCGCCGAAGTGGGTGACCTCGGCCGGCTCGGCGGTGCCGTCCTCGGGACGCCATCGCGAGCAGGAGAGCAGACCGGGCTCCAGCAACTCGACCCGGTCGAGGAGACGGGCCAGGTCGGCGCGGCTACGCAGGGTCATGGGCGCCGAGCCCTGGCTGTTCCAGTACTCCACCGCCTGGGTCATCGCCTCCCCGTCGACCTCGGTGGTGGGGTGGGAGATCACCAGGTGACTGCCTGAGGGTACGGCGTCCAGCAGCCGGTGCACGATGGACACGGCCTCGTCGGTGTCCATGACGAAGTTGAGAATGCCGAGCATGGTGATGGCGACCGGCTGCTCGAAGTCCAGGGTCTCGGCGGCGCCGCGCAGGATCGCCGCGGGGTCGTGGACGTCGGCCTCGATGTAGTCGGTGACGCCCTCGGGGGTGCTGGTGAGCAGGGCGTGTGCGTGGGTGAGGACGAGCGGGTCGTTGTCGACGTAGACGATCCGGCAGGAGGCGTCCACCTGCTGGGCGACCTCGTGGGTGTTGTCGGCCGTGGGCAGGCCGGTGCCGATGTCCAGGAACTGGCGCACCCCGGCGTGCTTCACCAGATATCGGACGGCCCGCGTCAGGAACGCCCGGTCGGCGACGGCCGAGCGGGGCAGTGCGGGCACGAAGCCGAGGATCTGATCGCCGACCTCCTCGTCCACGGGGTAGTGGTCCTTGCCGCCCAGCCAGTAGTTCCAGATGCGGGCCGAATGGGACACGTCGGTTCGCAGCTGGGCCATACGCGCGACGCCTTCGTCCCCGGCTGCCGCGATGTCGTCGGTCATGACCTCGGGTCTCCTCGATGATCACTTGGTCGGATCGTGACCAAAATAGACGAGAAGACGCTCCGAGGGGCGCCTTCCGTCAAAACCCGAACTCCCCACGGTCAAAGGCCGCTTGATCCCGATCTGGTCGGTGAGGTGTAGCTTGACGGGTTGGGGCAGCCCCTCCGGTTCAGCGGGGCGACGTCCTCCCCGCGGGTGCCTCGTGGCCGACGTCCCGTGGCACACGCCTCGGGTCGGAGTGACCGCGGAAACAGCACCATATCCGCATGGTTGGTGAACGTGCTGGTCACAGCTACTTGTTGCGGACTGTGACCAGCACGATCGCCGCTGGGGCGGCGAGTGGACGGTCAGTGCACCAGCAGGTCGATCACACCCGTCAGGCCCTCCTCGGCGCTGCCCTCGGTCAGGCGGCGGCGCATCAGCTCGAAGTAGGGGCTGAGCAGTGCCGGGCTGACACCCTGCTGCTCGGCGGTGCTCAGGAAGGTCGGCGTGCCGGCCACCTGCATGGCGAGATTGGAGACGACACCCTTGGTGTAGTCGCCGCTTCGTAGGTGGTCAGCGGTCTGGTGAACTGCCGGGACCATCGCGACGAGCCAGTCGGCGAGCAGCGGGGCGAGCGTCGCGGGATCGATGTCCTCCTTGCGGATCAGGGCGAAGGCGTGCGCGGCCCCGGCGAACATCCCGTACATCGCACTGAGCAGGGCCACGTCGTGCAGCGCCGCGAAGCCCGCGTCCTCGCCGACATAGGTAGTGCCGACCGGGACACCCAGGGTCTCCTGGTGCCGCTCGAACAGCTCCCGCGAGCCGCTGTAGAAGACGTAGCCGCCGGCTTCCGGTACGCCGATCATCGGAGGGACAGCCATGATTCCGCCGTCCAGGTAGCGGGCGCCACGCTCGCGGGCCCACTCGGCGCGGGCGCGGGCCTGTGCGGGGGTGCTGGTGGTCAGGTTGACCAGGTCCTTGTCGGTCAGGTCGGTGCCGGCCAGTGCCTCGTCGACCGAGGTGTCGTCCAACAGACAAAGGACAACCAGGGAGTTCGCCGCGACCGCTTCGGCGGCGCTCTCCGCGACCCTTGCACCCTCGGATGCGAGCGCCGCGGCGCGGGCCGGGGTGCGGTTCCAGACGGTGAGCGGGTGACCGGCGGCAAGCCAGGCACGGGCCAGCGCGGTGCCCATCGCGCCGAGGCCCAGCATCGTGACGGAGGTCTTCTTCTCAACAGTGTTCTGTGTCATGCCGATCAGGCTGGTCACCGGCCTGGAGTTGATCAAGTACGCACTTTGGAGTGGGTGGTTACCCTGGGGTGAGCGAGCAGGTCAGAAGGGTGGGGCATGACGACGCTGAACCGGCCGGGCGCACCAGACGGTCACGCCTGCGGGATCGACACCGCGATGGAGGTGATCGGCGGCAAATGGAAGGTGCTGATCCTCTGGGCGCTGCACGAGCACCCCTACCGCCGCTTCGGGGAGCTGCGTCGACTGCTTCCCGGGATCACCGAGAAGGTGCTGGCCTCTCACCTACGTGAGATGGAAGCTGACGGTGTCGTGCGCCGCGTCTCCTACGACGAGGTGCCGCCCCGTGTCGAGTACTCGCTGACCGAGGACGGCATTCGCCTCAACGACGCACTCGAGCCCTTGGCCGCCTGGGGACGTGAGCGGCCGACCGCTCGAGGGCTGGAGGAGAAGGCGGGCTAGGACTTCGCGGCCCGTTGCCAGCCGTCGCCGGTGGTGGCCTCCGGGCCGCTGCACGACGGTGATTTGAGGAGTTCGCCGAACTCATCCGGCCGGGCCCGTTCGCCTACCCGGTCTGCGAAATGGCGTTCTGGTGACGTGCGCCGCGACGCATTCGCTGCCCGGGACGTGCCTGCCCCTGCGGGCGCCATGAGTTGGGTCAGATGCGGTAGAGCGAACCGATGAACTCCGTCAGCAGTCGCTCCTTCAACCGGGACGGCAGCGCATCCAGCAGGGCCAGCACCGGCGCCATCCGTGACGGCAGGCCCTGTGTGCCGCCCAGCCCGGCAAAGGCCAGGAATCCTGCAACGTCCTCCGGCGTGAGGGTGTCGGGGTCGAGCGTGGCGGCCAGTTCGGCCAGCGCCGGATCCACGGTCACCGGCTTGTTCGCCCGCGCGGCTGTCACCGACTCGGCCAGGTCCGCCAGCAACGGCCCGACCCGGTCGCTGGTCGCCGGGGTCAGCGTCAGGTGCAGGTTCGGCGGGAGGCCGTCGTAGGAGAGCTGCGGCTGGAGGTACCAGCCGCGCTCCCGCATCTCGTCCGCAACATGCAGCACCAGTCCCAGATCGGGTGTGCCGGCGGGACCGTGCACAGTGAACGCGACCAGACTGCCTGCCGGTTCGCCGAGTACCTGAACGCCGTCCGCGGCCCGCAGGCCGGGAAGCAGCCGGTCGGCGGCCACCGCCACGCGGCGGGCCAGCGCGGTGTAACCGTCGTGGCCGAGGTGGTGCAGCACCGCCCACGTCTGGGCCAGCAGCCCGCCGGACTTGGTGCCCTGCATGGTGGGGTTGACCACCGGGTAGCCGGGCCAATCGGCGTGTGCGAAGTACTGGTGTCGTCGCAGCTCGGCGTCCCGGTACAGGACGACCGAGGCGCCCTTGTCGGCGTAGCCGTACTTGTGCAGGTCCACCGAGATCGACGTGACACCCGGGACCGAGAGGCCGAACGGCTCGACCGGGCGGCCCGCCCGGGCAAGGAACGGCAGGAACCAGCCGCCTATGCATGCGTCCACATGGCACAGCACGCCCCGTTCTGCGGCGGCTGCGGCGATCCCGGCCACCGGATCCATTACTCCGTGCGCGTACGACGGAGCCGACGCGACCACCAGGGCGGTCCGGTCGGTGACCGCGTCCGCGACGGCCGATGCGTCGGCCCGGAACGTTGCCGGGTCGACCGGGACCACCACGGTTTCAAGTCCCAGGTAGTGGGCCGCCTTGTGGAAGGCCGCGTGTGCCGTCGACGGCAGCACCAACTGCGGCCGGGTCACCCCGCGCACCGCACGGGAGTGATCGCGGGCGGTCTTCACGGCCAGCAGGATCGACTCGGTGCCGCCACTGGTGAAACTGCCCTGCGCTCCGGGCGTTCCCAGGACCGCGGCCACCGCGCCCACCACGTCGTTCTCCAGCTGGGCCACACTCGGGAAGACAGTCGGGTCCAGACCGTTGACCGTTGCGAACACTGCGTACGCGGCGGCGGCCAGTTCGTCCACGTCGGGCAGCCCGGAATCGTAGACGTAGGCGAACGTCCAGCCGCCCCGGGTCGGTGCGTCACCGCCGCGCAGGCCGCGCAACTCGGCCAGGAGTTGGTCGGCTGGACGGCCTGCGGGCAGCGCGCGCGTGGGACGCTCGGCGAAGACGGTCGGCTCGCCGGCCTCGGTGGCGGACTCACGGGGCACGGTCAGTTCCTTTCTGTAGGCGACGGCGCCAGTGCCGGGCGACGGCCGAGGGGCGAAGGTCAGCGTGAACAGCGGAGGCTGGGCGAGCGCGCCAGTCGTCGCTTGCGGTGCCGCTCGATGCTCCGGGGTTCCGCAGGCGGGGCGGGCCGGCCGGGCCCGGGGGTGGTGCGCTGGTCCATGCGTGTCCCGGAGGGGAGAGGGGAGCGGTCGGGAGGCCGGTACGGGGACCGGGATGACGTGGAGCATCGCGCAGCGGCAGGGTAGTTGTCCACCACTCCCGCAAACGCAGGCCGGAGGATGTGCCGGATCGTCCGGGTGTTGGACTCGACGTCTCGGTGCGCGGGACGGGGCCCTCCGGGAAGACATCGGTCAGGGCCTTCCAGAACGCGAGCGCGCCGCCGCCCGCTGACCCCGGAGCACGTTGAGCCGCGCGGCCTGGCGCGTCAGGTAATCGCGCTCGGCGAGGTTGAGTACCTTGTGGGCCGCCTCGGTCTATGGGAGAGATGCGCCCGTCGGCAGCGCGCGGCGGTGGGAGGCCAAGCTGATATGAGCCCAATTCATCGACTGTGACAGGCCCTGGGAGGCCGGATGTCCCGACCGGACCACAGCACCAGCCCCGTGATCGACATCAGCCGGCCGCACCCCGCGCGGATGTACGACTGGTTCCTGGGAGGCAAGGACAACTACCCGGCGGACGAGGCGATGGGTCGACAGCTCATGGCCATCGAGCCGAACGCTCCCATGATGGCGAAGATCAACCGTGCGTTCATGCAGCGGGCCACCAAGTGGTTGGCGGGGCAGGGCATCAGGCAGTTCCTCGATATCGGCACCGGCATACCAACTGAGCCCAACCTCCACCAGGTCGCCCAGCAGGTCGCACCCGAGGCGCGAGTCGTCTACTGCGACCACGACCCGATTGTGCTGTCCCATGCGGAGGCTCTGCTGAAGGGCACCCCCGAGGGCGCCATCGACTATGTGCAGGCCGATGCGCGCGACCCCGAGGCCATCCTTGAACGAGCCGGAAAGGTACTGGACTTCGGCGAACCGGTCGCGCTGTCGTTGATCGCGCTGCTCCACTTCGTCAGCGACGAGGGCGGGGCGTACGAAATGGTGGATCAGTTCAAGAGCGTGTTGATGCCCGGTAGTTATGTGGTGCTTTCACACACCACCGCGGACTTCCACCCGCCGGAGGAGGCCAAGCGGGCCATGGACATGTACTCCGCGAACGGGCTCACGCTGGCGCTGCGCAGCCGTACGGAGTTCACTCGGTTCTTCGACGGCCTGGAGCTGGTCGAGCCGGGCGTGGTGGCCTCGGAGTCCTGGCACCCGGAGCTGGCCGAGCCGGTGCCCGGGCAGGAAGACGTCATCAGCGCGGGGTACGCGGGGGTGGCGCGCAAGCCGTGACGGCCGTGGCCGGTGTGGTCCGTGGTCGGGAGGGCCGGACCGTCCGGCGACGGCGCCGCTCGCCCGCCGGGGCGTTCTCGGTTCGGCGCAAACCCCTTCGAACATCGGGTTGCCCGCCACTCCTTCCGTGGACTCACGGGCCGAGTGGGCGGCCCTCCGAGAACTCATACGTCATGCCTGAGTACCCGGTCCCGGGTCCCGCGGCGCGGTGTCGGGTCTGTTCTGCGTTCAGGTCCCGTGCATGCTCAACGTTCCTGGCTACGGGCGGGGTTGGCAGACCGGACGACGAGGGAGCGTAGTTCTTCGATCGCCTTGGTGCGCGCCCCGGCTGGACCGCCCTGTCCGACATGGACGCCGACCAAGGCGTGCTGCACACGATTCCGATACCGGAGATCATGGCGTACCTGCTGCTGGGCCCCCTGCTGCCGGACGTACCCGACGACTCCATGTGCGGCGTGCGGACCCATCAGGTCTTCCCGGTCACCAAGCGCTGGCACCCCACGCTCTACCGCGCCCTCACCCCCCATCCCTGACATCAAGGCCCGGTCTCCGTCTGGTGACACTGCGACATGATCCACAGTGTCGCTTCGGTCGAGAGCCAGCAGGGCTGGGGCAATGTCATCTACATCCCCTCCGCCCCCTGGTGCGCCCGCAACGAGCGCTACGCCGCAAAGGTCCGGGAAGCCTTCGTGACCGGCTCCAGCCCCAGCGACTTCCCCGCCGAGCACTACGAGCGCACCTGGACGGATCGCTTCACGATCGACGACCTCAACGAGACCGGACGCCGCAGCCTGGACCTGATCCGAGCACACACTGGGTAACCGGTCTTGCGGAAGCACACACCGCGGGGCACTATCACGGCGGCAAGACAGTCACTTTGTCCCTGACCCCTGTGCCCGTGCCGCAGACGGGCGTACGCCTCGGAAGCGATGTGATCTGTATGGATGGCCAGTTACTTGCGGGAAAAGTTGCCCTGATCACCGGTGCGGCATCCGGGATCGGTGCTTCCACGGCGAAGCTCATCGCTCAGCACGGAGCGCGGGTGGCTCTCGTGGACATCGATCTCGCAGGCGTTGAGGAGAACGCCGCTGCGATAGCAGACAAAGGCGGGGAAGCGCTCGCCATCGAAGCCGATGTGCGTTCTGACCAATGCGTTGCCGAGATGGTCGCGAGGACTGTCGAACGTTTCGGCCGCCTCGACTGCTGCGTCAACAACGCCGGCATCGACGGACAGGCCAGCCCTCTCCATCAGTACACCGAAGAGAACTGGCGTGACGTTCTGGAGGTCAACCTCACCGGGGTGTGGCTGTGTCTCAAGCACGAGATCTCCCAGATGCTCGAACAGGAAGTAGCGGGCTCCATCGTCAACACCGCGTCTGCTGCCGGCCTTGTCGGTCTCCCGATCGGTCTTTCCGGCTATGTCGCGGCCAAGCACGGAGTCGTCGGTCTCACCCGTGCGGCGGCACTGGAGTATGTCCGCCAAGGTATACGCGTCAATGCCATCTGCCCGGGTGCTGTCCGCACGCCGATGTTGGACGATGCCATCCGGACGGGAATAACCACCGAGGAACAACTGGCCGCAATGCAGCCCATAGGGCGACTTGCCGCCCCTCGGGAGATCGCCGAAGCCGCGGTGTGGCTGTGCTCAGATGCCTCTTCCTTTGTCACAGGCCAAGCTCTGGCCGTGGACGGAGGCTGGACAGTCCAGTGAAGGATCGCTGGCTTCGCTGGACACCGGCCGTCGTGATCGTACAGCTCGCCTGCGGAACGCCTCCCATGGGACGACTGTCAACACAGCCCGGGTGAAGGCTGCCACCGTGTTTGCAAGGCCAGTTCTTCGCCTCTCGCTCCCGTTGCGCAATCGCGCCCGATGCCTGAAGCCGTCGGCGAGTGCCATCCTCCCGGGGAGAACGGGGGGGTGCCCCTATGGGTTTCCTCAAGGGAATTGGGCTGCGTTTCGGTGAGTGGCAAGGCAGCATGGCGTGATGCCTGACCTGCTGTGGGATGACGTCAAGAGCTTCTTTGCTCCCGAGTTGATGGGGTCGCTGCCGGATGTCCGCGTCCCGGATACCTCGGTGGAGGACTGGCAGGCGGTACTTGATCTCGTTCGGTCGCAGGGGTGGTCGTGCGAGTACTCCGAGGACGGTGCTGTGGGCCGGCTGCCGAGAGCTGCGGAGATGCTGGCCCGTGGTGAGGGTTCCGATGCGTTGCTGAGGGTCTGGCCGGTTCCTGGATTCCTGGTGATCTTTCGGGCGTATGAGGCTGGCTCGATCGACTTCGACGTTGATCTTCGGGAGTTGCAGGGTCAGCACGGCGTGGATGTGCTGTGCCGTCTGCTGCGGGCAATCGGGCGTCGGCTCGGCAAGCCGGTGTTGCTGAGCCCGGAGTCTGATCCGCTCCACCCGGTTCTCGGCTTCGGCGTCGAGGCCGACCGTGTGGTGCTGGGCGGCCCGCAGGTCATGTGACTTGCGGCTCGTAGAAGGTGCCGTCGCGGAGCATTGCGAAGAGGACGTCGGCTCGTCGTCTGGCGAGGCAGAGGAGGGCTTGGGTGTGGTGCTTGCCCTGCTTGATCTTCTTGTCGTAGTAGGTCCTGGAGGCGGGGTCGGCCAGGGCGGCGAACGCGGAGAGGAAGAACGCTCTTTTGAGCTGCTTGTTTCCGCGGCGGGAGGGTTGTTCTCCACGGATCGAGGAGCCCGAGCTGCGGGTGGCGGGAGCGAGGCCGGCGTAGGAGGCGAGGTGGGCGGCGCTTGGGAATGCGCTGCCGTCGCCGACGTCGATGAGGATCCTGGCTCCGGTCCTGACGCCGATCCCCGGCATGGACGTCAGGACTTTGGAAAGAGGGTGGGCCTCCAGCAGCTCCTCGATCCTGGTGGCCAGGAGTTTGCGCTGGTCGAGGACGGTGCTGAGGGAAGTGGCGAGGCTGGGCACGATGAGCGCGGCCGCGTCGGTGCCGGGAACGACCACGGTCTGCTCGTCCATGGCGGTGAAGATGTCCTCGACCAGGCGCTCGGCCATCCGCGGGGCCTTCGGACGTATGAGGGTGGTCAGCCGTCGGCGTCCGGCCTTGCGGATCTGGGCTGGGGATCCGAACCGTTCCAGCAGCATCAGGACGGCCGGGTGCTGGATGCGCGGGCCCACAACTCGCTCCAGGTGCGGGTGAATCTGGGGCAGCAGCCCGCGGAGCCGGTTCGCGACCCGGGTGGCCTCACCCGCGAGGTCGTCGTCGAAGCCCACGATCATCTCTAGCTCGGCGATGGTCTCGTCTTCGAGCTCGATGGCGCGAAGGGTGTGCGGCATTGCCCGGGCCGCGTCCGCGATGATGAACGCGTCCCTCGCATCGGTTTTGGCCTCGCCGGGATAGAGATCGGCGATCCGCCGCATCGTCAGCCCAGGCAGGTAGGCGACTTTGCAGCCCGCGTCGCGGGCCACGGCCAGTGGCAGGGCGCCGATCGAGGCGGGCTGGTCGACCACGACGAGTACGGTGCCGTGCTTCGCGATCAGCTTGGCGAACACCTCGCGGAGCTTGGGTTCGCTGTTGGGCAGCCGCTTGTCGAGGGCTTTCTTCCCGGCCGGGGTCAGCGCGGTGGCGTGGTGTTCGCCCTTGCCGACGTCCAAGCCGAGGAAGGCGCCGATGTCACTGGTGTCGATCACGTGCACTCTCCGGTCGTACGTCCCCGGCCCTACCTGCGGCACCAGCTGCCGGCATCCACATTACGAAGAGCCTCCCAACTTCCCGAAGGAGTCGGTGGTCATGCCCCTAATCAGCGGTCTGCCAGTGCCTCCGGGAGCGGTGACACCACCCCCCAGATCATGCGAACTACAGGGGGAAACAGTCATGCCGTCCCAGAGGCCGGGCACCCCATTGCGGGGCTGATCAACAAGGTAATGGGGGCACGGCCCTGCGGCCCAGGTTGTGCCCGAGTGGTTCTCACCCCGCAGCCGTGTCCGTGCCCAGGGCCGCGCCGCATTCCCGCGTGTGCGGACGCGGGCCTGAGGCGCGCCCGGGATGCCAAGTGCGGGACGGGAACGGTGGCTCACCACCGCGGCATACTTCGACGTGGTCGTGGAAGTGGTGATCCACCGCACCTGGTGAGCGCCCGGCCCGTCGACGGGAAGTGGGTGCAGCACTTCAGGGCGGTCTGGGCGGCCTCTTGGTGTCTGGCGAATGACGGCTACCGGCCCTTACGGAATCGGCCAACTCCCGCCGATGCGAGTCAAGTTCATCTCTCGGCACAGTGAAATCCTTGTGCGCATGGCATGCCCTCGTCATCATGACGCAACGGAACCCATCTACTCGCATAGATCCTCCGCGGGACCCGGCTCCGATTCGTTCCAGGTTCACCCGTTCCACCCGGCACCAACGCTGACAGTGCGTCACCAACCACCCCCCATTCCAGGAGGAGTCGATCCTCGTGAGACCTCGAAACACCCGTCGACGCGGCGCCCTCACCGTCACCGCGGCCACCCTGGTCACCCTCTGCGCGGCCCAGACCCTGACTGCCGCTTCCTCGGCCACCGCGGCCCCGGTCCCCGACCGGGCGGCCGTCCACGCGGCCCACTCCCACTCCGCCACCGCGTCCGCCGTCAGCGCCGCCCAGGACCGGGCGGCACGGGCCATCGCGCGCTCGCTCGGTGACGAGGCCTGGAACACGCGTCTGCGCACGGCTGCCCTGAAGTCGCCCGAGGTGCCGGTCACCGAGCGGGCGAGCGGCCTGCTGAAATCCCGACTCGCCGCCGCCGACCGGGAGATCGCCGAGGCCAAGGGCCTGAGCGCGAACACCGGCCCACTGCTGCAGCTACGCCTCGGGGACCGCTCGATGCGCGCCTCGCTGTCGGCCGGTACGGCCCCCTGGGTCGCCGCGGCGGTCTCGGACGACGACGCCACCACCATCACCGCCTACGACAGCCAGGGTCGTGCCCACCGCGTGGACGCCCGAAAGGCGCCGACACGGCCGGTGTACGTCGTCGACATCGACAGCTCGAAAGCGGTGGCGGCCGGTCTGGACGTCCTGCGCGAGGAACTGGTGAAGGACGGCGTAAAGTCCGCGACGCCCGGGGCGGTGAACACCTCGACCACGCCGAAGGCGGCGGCCACCGCCGGCTTCTGGACCACGAAGATCACGGCGATCGAGCTGTCCGATGACGAGGAGCCCTGGTTCAAGGGCGCCGCTGAGATCTACACCCTGGTCAGTGGCTTCGGTCAGGACGGCAAGGTCCGCGTCGACCCCGTGGACATGCCGTATCTCGACTACGACCACACGGTCTACCGGCCCAACCAGATCCTGGTCAACTGGTCGAACTACAAGTACAACCTGGCCGACGCCGTGATGATGGAGGAGGACGGCAGCACCAACTACCGCGACCTCGCCAAGGCGATCGCCACGGCCCTGCTCACCATCACCGACCAGGGTGCCTACATCCCGCTGGTGAACGCGATCCTGGACGCCATGCCGAACGACTGGTGGACCGACGACCCCGACTACGTGGACTCCTGGTACACCGTGGACCAGAGCAACCGGGGCACGTACTACGGCGCCCGGGGCAATGGGTGGATGACCGTCGAACCTTACTTCGTGCAACAGTTCTGACGGACGAGGACCGAACAGGGCCTGCGGGGAAGGGAGTTCCCGCAGGCCCCACTCCCGGTCGTTCTCTGGGAACGGAGGGCGGTCCTTGGTTGGTGTGGCGAGGACACAGGCGACGTCGCGACCGTCCCCGGCCCAGGACGCGACAGCGGCCGAGCACCCGTACTCGAGGTCATCGGGATGGGCCGCCACGGCAAGGGCACGCTGCCAGTCGTCCGGCATCGGCTGGAGCCGCGGGAGAGCTGTGTCGATCATGGGGGCTCGACAGCGTGAGGTGGCCCGGCTCTGCGGGGGGATCCGGTCCTACTGGGCGATCTTTCGGGCATGATCCGGCAGTGGCGTTCGGCTCATCTCGTTCGCAGGGCATCCTGATCCGACACGTCGGGCTCGATGCGCGGGCCCGGCAACCGAGGTGTGGAGGATCGAGTTGATCGTCTGGGTGAACGGTGCGTTCGGCAGCGGGAAGACCACGCTGGTGGATGAGCTGCGTCCTCGATGGCCCGGGGCTCTGGTCTATGACCCGGAGATGGTCGGCTATGTGCTGCGAGAGATCGTGGAGGTACCGACCGGCGACTTCCAGGATCTTCGGCTGTGGCGGCGGCAGGTCGCTGACCTGGCAGTCGGGCTGGTCGAGGAGTACGGCCGTCCGGTTCTGGTCCCCATGACCTTGATCAACCCCGGGTACGTCGGGGAGATCTTCGGCCAGTTGAAGGAGGCCGGCATCGAGGTTCACCACTTCTTCCTCAAGGTCTCCAGAGAGGTGCTGGAGAAGCGGATCGACGGCCGGAGCTTCACGCCGGACGAACCCGAGCAGGACGAGCGGGTTCGACGCTGGTGCAAGGACAGGATCGAGCCGTGCATGGCCGCGACTGACGCGCTGCCGAGCGACACCGTGTTCTTGGACGGTGAGCTGACCCCGCAGGAGTTGGCCGACGTCGTGCTGGCTCGTGTCGGCGCGGCTACGGGCCGGGATGGCGGCGCCGGTAGTCGGCGATGAACCGACCTGCTGGCGATAGCCCACGTGTGCGCCGCCCACGCTCTGGGGCCGCGGTGGCCGGACGGATCACGCCGCCCGGCCGTGCGGTGTTCCTTCAGCATGCGCAGGAGACGCCCGAACGTGGGGCGGTCAGGTCGTCGACAGGACGCTGCTCGGCACCGGTGGCGGAGTCGTAGGTGAAGCCCTCGCGTGCCCAGTACTCGAAACCGCCAAGCATTTCCTTGACCTGGTAGCCGAGGCGCGCGAAGGCCAGCGCAGCGCGGGTCGCGCCGTTGCAGCCGGGTCCCCAGCAGTAGGTGACCACGGTCTGGTCCGGGTCGATCAGCTGCGGTGCCAGGTCGGCAATCTGTGCGGTGGGGATGTGGAGGGCGCCGGGGATGTGGCCCTGGTCCCAGCCGCCATTGCTGCGGGTGTCGACCACCACGACGCCGGGTGCGCCGGATGCCAGATCGGCGTGGACGTCGGAGACATCCGCCTCGAAGGCGAGACGGGCGGCGTAGTGGGCGGCGGCCTCGGCCGGGGTGGCGGCAGGCACGCTCAGGACGGCGCTGGTGATCTCGGCGGAAGCGGTGGCAGACATGGGGGTACCTCTTGTTCTTGCTGGTCGGGAGGAGGTTCCTGTGGGCCGTGCCGGGTTTCCCCGGCTGGCGACGGCTCCATCCTCTGATCCCTCGGTCCGCCCTACGAGTGGCGTCAACGCCTTAGGTCGTCAAGATTCCGCCACTCGTACGGGGTGACCGGTATGAGTACGCGGGACGCGGGTGAACGTCTTGCGGTAAGCCGTCGGCGTCGTACGCATCTGGCGGGTGAAGTGGTGTCGGTACGTCGAGGTGCTGTCGAAGCCGACCGCGGCGGCGACCTCGGCCACGGTGCCCTCGCCGGACTCGAGCAGTGGCAGGCTGGCAGCCACCCGCTGGGCGATGACCCAGCGCATGGGGCTCACGCCGTTGCGGCGGGTGAAGTGCCTCAGGTACGAGCGTTCCGACATGCACGCGGCCCGGGCAAGGGCGGGCACGGACAGCGGGGTATGCAGATGGCGCAGCGCCCAGTTCATGCTCTGCGTGACGCCATCGTCCTCGGAGCCGATCTCTCCCACCGCCGCCTCGACGAACTGGGCCTGCCCGCCCTCGCGGTGCGGCGGAACGACGAAACGGCGCGCCACCGCGTTGGCGACGGCCGCACCGTGATCGGCCCGGACCAGGTAGAGGCACAGGTCGATACCGGCCGCGCTGCCCGCGCTGGTGAGGACATCGCCGTTGTCGACGTACAGCACGTCGGGGTCGACCTCGATCCCGGGATACCGTTCGGCAAGTGCGCGGGCGTAGCGCCAGTGGGTGGTGGCGCCCCGGCCCTCCAGCAGGCCGGTCGCAGCCAGCGCGAACGCCCCCGAGCAGATCGATACCAGGCGCGCCCCCCGCGCATGGGCCCGCAGCAGCGCTTTCACCAGGGCGGGCGAGACCTCCGCCCCGGCCTTGGCCACCCCCGGTACGATCACCGTGTCCGCCGCGGCCAGCGCATCGAGCCCGTGCTCGGCGCGCAGCGTGAACCCGCCGACCGCCCGCAGGTCCCGGCCGGGTTCTTCGGCGCACACCCGCAGCTCGTACCAGGGCAGGTCTCCCAGCTCGGGCCGGGACAGGCCGAAGACCTCAACCACCACGCCCAGCTCGAAGGGCGCCATTCCATCGAAGGCCAGTACAGCTACCACATGCGTCTTCGGCATGGCTGGATCTTAACAACCATCAAGATCCAGCCATAACGGATGGCGGGTGCGAGGTGAGGCGACCGGGCAGGGAGCGAGGCCAGGCTCAACCGGGGCCGTTACGGGGTTCCTTCGGCATGTGTAGAACACAGAGCGTGGTCGACGAGATCGGCGACATCCCGGATCTGTCGCACGGCGGTGTCCTCATCGCCCGGTCGGCTATGCAAGGAAACGGTGACGGCGTTTCGCCCGTCGGAGGCGGGCCACGCCATATAGCCGAATCCATCACCACTGTGTCCCCAGTACCCACCACCGCAGGACAGCGGGGTCCACTCGAGGCCGAGGCCATAGCGTGTGCCCGGCGGGGCACCGTGGTCGGCGGGCACTTCCACTGTGCGACGCATCTCGGCGAGCAGGGCGGGGGGCAGAAGCTCACCGCCTACCAGCGCTTTGAAAAACCTGTTGGTGTCCTTCGCCGTGCTGATCATCGACCCGTCGGCGTCACCATCGAAGGGCAGGTAGGCGATTGTGGTGTCGGTCATGGCGCCGCCCGGCTCGAACTGCTGGTAATTGTGGGCGTGTGGGCCGGGCAGGAAGGGCCGGTTGCCGGGGGTGAGCGTGTGAGTGAGCCGCAGCGGACGTACGATCCTCGCCTGAACCTCCTGTTCCCAGGAATGGCCTGTGACCGCTTTGATCACCATGCCCGCGAGGACGTAATTGGTGTTGGAGTACTTCCAGTCGGCACCGGGTTCGAAGGACGGCGGGTGTCGCATGGCGAAGGCAACGCGCTGCTCGGAGGTATAGGTGGTCCAGCGATTCTTGCGATATCCGGTAGCACTGAGGTCCGGGACGACGTCACTGACGTAGTCAGGCAGCCCGCTGGTGTGCTGAAGTAGTTGGCGCAGGGTGATCCCGCGTCCGTCGTTGCCTTGGCCGTGGACTACGTCCGGCAGCCATCTGTCCACCGTGTCGTCCAGCGACAGCCGTCCTTCGCCGGCGAGTTGGAGTAGCACGGTTGCCACAAACGTCTTGGTGGTGCTGCCGATCCTCACATACTCGTTCTGAGGTACCGGCTTTCCGGTGCTGAGGTCACCGACCCCGCTGCGGGCTGTTCGCACTCCCCGGGGCGTTTCCAGGACGACCGACAGCCCTGTGACGCCATCGTCATGAACCGCATCGGTATCCCGTTGTAGTTGGGAAGGGTGAGCAGTGGCCGCGGTTCCGACGCCTGTCGAGCCGAGTGCCACGAGGGACGCGACAGCGACGATGGTTACTGTCCGGAAGGTGGTTCTGCGACGAGCCATTGACATGCGTCCCAGCGTAGAAATGGGCATGTCAGGCAGGCCATCCAGCCAACCAGAGGTCTCGGAGTCGGGTTTTCCACAGTCCCCCGGGGAGTGGGGGGCTGCAGAGACGTCGACTCAACCTCGCCGCGCGACCGGGACCTGGCCACCGCCGGCTCCGGTCAGGCTGCCTGACCCGGCCGCGTCCAGGTCGGCACCATGACGGTCACCGGCGATGCGGGGGAGCCGACCTGAGGTGCATCAAGGGCGGGAGCTCCTGAGGTATCAGCACGGCCGCGTAGCGATCGCGGTCTGCGTGACCGTGATCCTGGTCAGCCGGTCTTGGTGGCGAAGGGGCCGCCATCGCCGAACGCGAGCCGCGCGAAGTTCTCGGCGATGCGGCGGTGTCCTGCGGGGTCGGGGTGGACCTCGTCGGGCAGCGGGAGTTCGGCGTAGTCCGTCTCGCCGTAAAGATGACGGCCGTCGAGGTGGTGCAGGTTCGGGTCTTCCGCTGCCCGCTGTTGGACGATCCGGGCGAGTTCGCCGCGGATGATGTTGAGGGTCAGGCGCCCGGCGGCGCGTTCGGCGGGATCACCGGTGGCCTTGAACCGCAACGTCCCGCTGTCGAAGTCGGGCGCGAGGGGACCGGGGGTGTCCTCCTGGACCGGGCACAGGATGGCGGACACGACCAGCAGTGGTGTGGTCGGATGCCCCTCGCGGATGGTGTCGAGGAAACCATGCACCGCAGGGGTGAAGGCGCGCAGGCGCATCGCGTCGGTGTTGACGACATTGATGCCGATCTTGAGGCTGATCAGGTCTGCGGGCGTGTCCCGCATCGCGCGGGCGGTGAAGGGGTCGAGCAGCGCGCTGCCGCCGAATCCCAGGTTGACCAGCTCCACTCCGCCCTGGGCAGCGGCCAGGGCAGGCCAGATGGTGGTAGGGCTGGCGGCGTTCGAGCCGTGGCTGATGGAACTGCCGTGATGCAGCCATACCCTGCGTCCGCTGTCCGGCGCGGGCTCGATCGGGGCATCGGTGCGCAGGGCGATCAGCTCGGTGATCTCGGTATGCGGAAGCCAGATCTCGACGTCCTTGTCCCGCGCGGGCAGATCGGTGAACTGGGCGGTGCCGACAGGCCCGTCGAGGAACTCGGCGGACTGGGTGGCCATGTCGATCATGCGGACGTTGCCACCGGTCACCGTGGCCTGGGCGACGAGGCGGCCGTCGACCAGCAGGTCGTACACGCCGTCCGCCGGTGCTGGGAGACCGCGATAGGCCCTCTTGGTGGGCAGCGTGTCCAGTTCGATCGTGGTGGCCCGGGTACGGAAGGCCAACCGCACGCCGGACGGCTGGGCCTCGGCCATGGCCAGTTGGTCGTCAGGAATCTGTCGACGGGCTCCAGCGGGCAGCCGGTGCGGCAGCAGGCCACGCGCCGTGCGTTCCACGTCGAGGAATCCGCGCAGGAAGTCTGCGGTGATGGGCGTGGTGATCCAGTCGTGCTCGGTGTTCATCGCCTCAGCCAGTTGATCAAGAGTTTCGGATTGTTCGGAGGCGTGATCACGCGGCGCGGCTGACCGCCTCCGGCGGTGGGGGAAATCCCCGACGGTCAGGAGGCGGTCCAGTTCCGCAGCAGGGCGTCGAGGGAATCCACGATCCAGGCCCAGGATTCCTGCGGGTCGACGGCGGTGTGGCTGAAGCCTCCGGCCATCTCCAGGCTTACGTAGCCGTGGAAGACGCTGCCCAGCATCCGGACCGCGTGTGTCTGGTCCGGCTCCGTCAGGTCGTAGCCGCGCAGGATCGCCCGCGTCATCTGTGCGTGCCGAACGCCGGCGCTGGCGGCCGCCGTTTCAGGGTCCAGCCTGAGTCGGGCGGCGGCGTAGCGGCCGGGGTGCTCCCGCGCGTAGTCGCGGTAGACGTTCGCGAAGGCAGTCAGGGCGTCCTTGCCGGCCCGGCCGGTCACGGCGTCGGCGGCCCGGTCGGCGAGTTCCTCCAGGGCGAGCAGGGCGATCCGGGTCTTGAGGTCCTGGGAGTTCTTGACGTGCGAGTACAGACTCGCGACCTTGACGTCGAACTGCCGGGCGAGCGCTGAGATGGTCACCTGGTCGAAGCCGACCTCGTCGGCCAGTTCCGCCCCGGCCCGCGTCAGACGCTCCGCGGTCAGTCCCACTCGAACCATGACCTTCCTCCTGTCGAGCGACCCCCAGTATGTAGTTGCCTAAAACCTTTAGGCAAATTCACCTGCCGCTCATGGAGCCGCTGACCGAAGAAGAGATCCGCACCGCGTTCGTGGACGTACGGGCGGGGGGAAAGGTTGCGGGCCTCGGACACAGGCGCAAGGTCCGATGCCTGATGCAGGGCAGCGCCGTGGTCTCCACGGCGCTCGTCTTCTGCGGCCGCCTGGTCTGATGGCGAGCGCGGAAGGCCGGGGAGACAGCCGTCGAAGCGGAGCTCGTCAGGCCGTGCCGCTGCCCTGTCGGTTACGACCCACGCACTGGCTCACCGCCATCATGATGATGCCCGTCAACAGAAGCCCGCTGCCGAACAGAGTTCCCAACGGCCGGATGCCGGGATTGCTGATCACCAGCCCGAATACCACCTGCCAGCACAGGGCGAAGGAAGTCACCAACTGGCCCCAGCCATAGAGGCGAATGAAGCGGACCGACCGCCGGTTCAAGGGGAGCACCCAACCACGGGTAAGCGCCGCTACACCCAAAGCGGCGATGGACACTCCCACCAGAACAGAAGGTATGGCGAGATAGAGCCTCATGGTTCCTTCCTGCGCGCCGGACCTGTGCCGGACGCCCCGTGAGCATGGCACTCGCTGTACGCCGCGTCCATGCGCGCCCGTAGCCCGAGACCCTCTGATGGTCGAGATGACCCAGTCCATCTCATGGGGCGCGTCGGCCTCGGCCTGGACCTGCTGGAGCAGGCGTTCCCCGATCCGGGACGTGTGTCACGGCAGGCGCCGCCATGGCGCTGCGGAGCTGATCCGGTGCCGTAAGGACTAGCCGTGCAGCCAGATCCGCAGTGGAGCGACCGGCTCGAAGCCGTGGCGGATGGCGGCTTCGAGGTCATCGCCGTGCTCGTAGCCGACCACCGGAAGGGTGGGGAACAGTTGGTGCACTGCGTCCAGTACGACTGGCCAAGCTGCGTCAGGCCCTCGGTCCAGTGCGAAGACATTGGAGATTCCGACCACTTGGTCGCTGCGACTCGCCACCGCTCCGGCCACCACCCGGCCGCTGACGGACCGTCCGGCGAGTACGAAGGTGGCGGGATCGTCAAGCAGTTCGGGCCGGAACAGGTCCGCGTTGTCGTCCCCGTCGTCCCAGGCCAGCGCCCAGGCGCGCAGTGTGTCCGGGTCGCCCGCCACATGCCAGGCCAGGTCCGAGGCGACGGCAGGCGCGCTCGCCGGGCGATGGATCCACTGTGCCTCGAACAGGACATGGAAGCCGGCCTCTGTGAGGTCGAGATCGGCGAAGCTGTCCTTGACGGAGGCGCCGGGTGTGGTGGTGTCGATCCGGGCCGCCAGCGTGGCCGGGTCGGCGCCCGGTACGAGCGTCACCGCGTCAGGGTAGTACTGCGGCGTGCGGGCCGGAGCTGCCCAAGCCTGCGGGTCGAACTCGCCGGCCAGGCCGTGCGAACGGCTCATCGTTGCACACCACTCGGCGTTGTTGCGGGCGGCGGCACGGACTATGAGCTGCTTCGGTATCGTCACGAGTACGGATCATGGACCGTGACGGGCCAGTGGTCGAATGCTTTTCTGTTGCTTGCTTGCTTGCTTGCTTGCTGCCTGGTGGGCGGCCTCGCCCGGCGACCCGTCATGAGAACACCCGCTCACTTCTACGGCAGCTCCGCTGCTCTGCCTACCGGCCTTGACAACGAGCCCCCCGCTGGCTGAACAGCGTTGGGCATGGAAATCGGGTCGGTCCGATGCTTCAAGTCTCAGGGTTTTCGCCCTCCGGCTCGATGCGTTTGCGGCGACGGTAGGCGGCGGCCCGCTCTTTCCCGCCGCAGGCCGAACTGGAGCACCAGCGGCGCTTGCCCGGTCGACTGGTATCGACGAAGAGCAGTCCGCACTCGTGGCTGGCACACTCCCGGATACGTCCACAGGCGCTGCTGCCGAACAGGTCGATCGCATCGCGAGCGAGCGTGCTGAGGACGGCTTGCCCGGCTTCGGAGGGCGGGAGCGTCAGGTGGACACGTCCGGATCGCAGGACGGGGACGAGTGGTGGGGCGCCGGCAGCCGAGTTGATCAGTGCTTCGTCCCGGCGAGCCTCCCGTCGACCACTGATCACTCGCTGAGCCTGCCGGTAGATCGCCTCACGCAGTTCCCGCGCTTCCGCGAGGTCGCGAGACGTGACCGTCACGGGCTCGTCCAGTAGGCCCGCTTCCCGGCACCACCGCCCGAGATCAGAAGGCCGACGTAGACGTTCGTGATTGTCACGCCAGCGTTCGCCCACTGTGGCCACGAACGCGAGACAGAGGCGACCGGAGCGGAAATTGAACGCGAACTCCTCAGCGGGGATCTCGCCCGGTGGGGTTGCCTGCACCATCACGTCACGACTATAACTCGTGACTGTGGCTGATGACTTTGAACCAGCATCGCAGTGGTCTCGTGTCGAAAGCTTCCTGCGCGACCGGGGTGCCGCCGACATGCCCCATCCTGGCGGCACGCTCTTGGAGCACCTGGGTCGCGTAAGGCGGTTGCTCGCGGACTGGGGGGCGGATCCCGTGATCCAGATGGCCGGGCTGTGCCACGCGACATACGGAACCGATGGCTTCGACCAGTGGCTACAGTCGGCCACCGAACGGCACCTGCTGACCGAGCTGATCGGCGACCGAGCCGAAGCCCTGGTCTACCTGTACGCCAGCTGCGACCGTGGTGCCGTCTACCCGCAACTCGGAGCCGCCCAGCCGGTCGTCTTCCGGGACCGCTTCACCGGCACCGAACACGTGCCGAACGAAGCGGACTTGCGCGCATTCATGGAGATCACCGCCGCCAATGAACTCGATGTGATGGCCCACAACGACGAATTGGCCTCACGCTACGGTGCGGAGCTCTACCGGATTTTCACCCGCTCCGCCGACCTGCTCTCCACTGCTGCCCGCAACGCCTGTACAAAACGGCTGGGATGGTCTGCCTCGCCAGTGCGGATCACGGGATTCGACCACTTGGTACTGACCGTCACGAACATCGAGCGGACCATCGACTTCTATCAACGGGTCCTCGGTTTGCGGCCGGTCACCTTCGCGGCAGGGCGCCGCGCCCTTGCCTTCGGAACCAGCAAGATCAACCTGCATGAGGTCGGTAGCGAACTCCTGCCGCGCGCCGCCCGCCCTACACCTGGAAGCGCGGACCTGTGCCTGCTCACCGACCTGCCCCAGAGTCAGCTCCTCCAGCACCTGACCGCTTGTGATGTCCGTGTAGAGGAAGGACCCGTGCCGCGCACCGGCGCCCAAGGTCCGATCACCAGCACTTACCTGCGGGACCCCGACGGCAACCTGATCGAGATCAGCACCTACGGCCCTGGCGCCGGGGAGCTCCACAACTAGGAGCTTTCCGGCCGATCATGTGTGCGATGCCGGATGAGCCGGGCTGCTGCAGTGGTGGTTCCGAGGTGGAGGCAGCCGCCCTGGATGCACCTATGGAAGTGCTTGAGGCGGCGAATGGCTTCGCGGTGTGTCTTGCCGGGCCCGCCACCCGTCATCAGTAGCTGATGCGCGGTACGTAACCGCCCTGGCGGGTTCGCCTCGCGGTTCCCTGCCGGGGCGGGCGCAGCTGCCTTCCGGGATGCTGCTTCCCCGTGTCCGCGGCATCTTTTGCGGGCACTCGATCGTGACTCCACTCCGTTCTCAGGAGGCAGAGATCATGGTCGTTCGGCATCCCGCCGTGGGGGGAAAGGGGCGGTTCGAGCGGTTCTCCGAGGCCGCGTCCAACTTCACCAGCTCGCCGGTGTTCTACGTGGTGTGCCTGGTGCTGGTCGGTTTCTTCATCGCGGCGCACGCTGCGCGGCTGTCCGTCCCGTTGCTGCTGCTGGCCGGGGAGCTGATGACTTCTGTGACCCTGCTGCTGCTTGCCTTGCTCAAGAACGCGGAGCGGCGTGCCGAGCATGCGATTCAACGGAAGCTGGACGCGATCGCCGCGGCACTCCTGGAACAGGGTGAGGGTGAGGCGGCTAAGGCGCAGGAAGATCTTCGCCGGGCCATCGGTATGGATGAGGAAGTTTGAGGTCCCGGTCGCCGCGCGCTCCTGGTCGTGTCCAGGTTGCCTCGGGGAGGCAACGCGCGGGAAGGGACTCACCCGGTCACGGCTTGCCTTGGTCTTCGGATGGCTGAGGCAGAGCCGGTTGTCGGGGCGTGGCTGTCCGCCATCGCCATGGGTCGACGGGTCGGATGGCAGTCGAGGCGCTACTCACTCCGATGCGCCTGAGCCACGTCACCCTCATGCGTCTAATACGCGCATATCAAGACAAACAGTGTGAACATTGGGGCGCGGTGAAGTCATCCAGCCGACGAGCGACGAGCGAGGAGCGAGCGTGAGCGACCCGGCCCTTGAGCCCGGGAGGGCGCGACCTGCGAGTCCTCCGTTCGAACAGGCGTGCGCGGTGGCCGATGCTGTCCTGTACGAGGGGTATCTCCTCTATCCGTACCGGCGTTCCTCGCCCAAGAACCGGGTGCGCTGGCAGTTCGGCATCCTCGCGCCCCGCGCCTGGGTCGAGGCACAGGGCACCGTGGTACCGGGCGTCTCGGGGTCCGTCGAGTCCTGGCAGCAGCAGACCGAGTGCCTGCTGCGAGCGCAACCCGGCGCCGTGGTGCACGTGCGCGTGCGCTATCTCCAGGTGCGGCACAGGAGCGTGGAGCGACGGGAAGACGACGGCCGATATGTGCCCGTCGAGTCCTTCGAGGCCGCCGGGGTCGTCCATCTGGCATTCGAGGAGGCCGTGCCGCGCGAGCACGACCTTGTCGTACCGCTTGCGGATCTGCTGACGGGCGAACGCCTCTTCGCTGTCGGTGCTCGGGGCGGTGAGGAGACCGAGCCGCTTGCCGGAGGTGCGGGACGCCTGGTGCATCGGTGGTATCCGATCGAGGCACGCACCACGCTGCACGCCGAACGGCTCACCGGGCCCGGCTCGGTCCACCGGCTGCGGGTGCGCACGGAGAACATCGACCGCTCCACGTCGCCCGGGGCGTCGCGCGACGAGGCCCTGCGTCACGCGCTCGTCGCGACGCACACGTTCATCGGCGGTGACGGGCTGAGTTTCCTCTCCTCGATCGACCCGCCCGACGAGTTCACGGCCCAGGTGGCGGGTTGCGTCAACCTGCACACGTTCCCGGTGCTCGCCGGCGACGAGGGATCGGACGGCCTCGTCCTGTCGGCACCGATCATCCTTCCCGACCATCCACAGGTGGCCCCCGAGAGCCCCGGTGACCTGCACGATGCCGCGGAGATCGACGAGATCCTCACCCTGCGGACGCTTCTGCTGACGGATGAAGAGAAGCGTGAGGCGCGCGCCACCGATCCACGGGCCGCGGAGATTCTTGACCGGGTGGAGACCATGCCGCCCGAGGTGTTCGAGCGGCTGCACGGTGCCGTCCGCTCCCTGTCGCCGTCCCCTGCCCGCGTCAGTCCCTCCGCGGGTTGCCTCAAGACGCCCGACCGCCCCTCGGCGGATCCGCCACAGGCCCCCGAGCCGTCCACTCACTCCGCCGCACGCCCAGCCGAGGAGGTCGCCCCACCGCGGACGTCTCTCCCATGGTGGCAGGAGGGCGCTGACGACGGCCTGTCACCGGCCACGGACAGCGTCCTGATCGACGGTGTCGCGGTGGGGGGCGGCAGCAGAGTGCGACTGCGCCCGCGTGGCCGGGGCGCCGACGCGCAGGACATGTTCCTGGCCGGGCGGACCGCCCTGGTGGCGGCCGTCCGTCAGGACGTCGACGGCAGCCCGCACCTCGCGGTCACGCTCGAGGACGATCCGGCAGCCGAACTCCACCGTTGGTACGGCCGTTACCTGTACTTCCGCCCAGACGAGGTACGGCCGCTGGACACCGGACCGGACGAACGGCCGGCCACCGGACCGGGCGAGGAAGGGTGCGATGGACGCCATCGAGTTGTTGAAGCATGACCACCGGATGGTCGAGCAACTGTTCCGCGACTATCACTCCGCCGCTTCCGACCACCAGCGCAGAGCCGTGGTCGAGACGCTGATCCGCGAGCTGTCCAAGCACGCGGCGCTGGAGGAGCTGATGTTCTATCCGCTGGCCAGGAAGGTTCTTCCGAACAGCGGCCAGGAGATCGACGAACATCTGGCCGAGCACAAGGAGGTCAAGAAGACCCTGCTGGAACTGGACCGGCTGTCCACGGGCGACGACCGCACGGACGAACTGATGGGGCAACTGCACCGGGAGATCGAGGAACACATGCGCGAAGAGGAGGGCGAGTTGATGCCGAAACTCCGTGACGCCGTCTCCCAGGACGAGCTGGACCAGTTGGGCCGGTTCATCGCCCTCGCCAAGCAGAGCGCGCCGACCCGACCGCACCCGAACGCCCCGGACAAGCCTCCCGCGCTGACGCTCGTCGGACCGGCGGCAGCCGCCTACGACCGATTCCGGGACCGACTGCAAAGGAGGCCGAGGACATGACCGTCCAGAGCGGAACCACCGAAGTCAGTCAGGAGACCTCACGGGCCGAGAAGAGGAACGGCTTCGACGAGATCCACATCCTCTGGATCTCCGAGGGCATGAGTTGCGACGGCGACACGGTGTCCATGACGGCCTCCGGGCAGCCGGCCATCGAGGACATCGTGGCGGGTATCGTCCCGGGTCTGCCGAAGGTGCACCTGTACAACAAGGTGCTTTCCCCCAGCATGGGAGGCGAGGACTTCCTCGCGCCGTTCCGCGCGGCGGCCCGGGGCGATCTGGCACCGTTCATCCTCGTGATCGAAGGATCGATCCCGAACCAGAACATCATCGAGGGCGACGGCTACTGGACGTCGTTCGGCAACGACCCGGACACCGGCGAACCACTGACCCTCAACTGGTGGATCGATCGTCTCGCTCCCAAGGCCTGGGCGGTCGTCGCCGCGGGCACCTGTGCCACATTCGGCGGGATCCACGCGATGGCGGGCAATCCGACAGGTTGCATGGGTCTTGCCGACTACCTGGGCTGGGACTTCAAGTCGCAGGGCGCACTGCCGGTCGTCAACGTGCCCGGCTGCCCGATCCAACCGGAGAACTTCATGGAGACCCTGACATGGGTGCTCTACCACGCGGCCGGTTCCGCGCCGCCGCCTCCGCTGGACCACATGCTGCGCCCGCAGTGGCTGTTCGGAAAGACGGTCCACGAGGGATGCGACCGGGCCGCCTACTACGAGCAGGCCGACTTCGCCAGGGACTACAACTCGCCGAAGTGCCAGGTGAAGGTGGGCTGTTGGGGCCCCGTGGTCAACTGCAACGTGCCCAAGCGCGGCTGGATGGCGGGCATCGGCGGCTGCCCCAACGTCGGAGGCATCTGTATCGGCTGCACCATGCCCGGCTTCCCGGACGCGTTCATGCCGTTCATGGACGAGCCGACCGGAGCCACCTTCTCCTCGGCCCTCATCAGGCCCTACGGAGCCGTCATCCGGCGCCTGCGCGGGATCACCAACATCGCGGTGAACCGGGAGCCGAAGTGGCGCCACAACCGGGAAGAGCTGACCAGCGGCTACGACCCGTACTGGCGCTCATGAAGCAGGTCGACGCAAAGAGAGCGAGGTAAGCAAGACCATGACGGCAACCGAGGCCCGGTCCACGAAGCGGAAACCGGCGCAACTCGTGGACATGTCCTGGGATCCGATCACCCGGATCATCGGCAACCTGGGCATCTACACGAAAATCGACTTCGCGAACCGGGAGGTGGTGGAGTGTCACAGCACCTCCTCCTTGTTCCGGGGGTATTCGGTGTTCATGAGGGGCAAGGACCCGCGCGACGCCGGATTCATCACCTCGCGCATCTGCGGCATCTGCGGTGACAACCACACCACGTGCTCCAACTACGCCCAGCAGATGGCCTACGGGGTCAAACCGCCCTGGCTCGCCGAGACCATCACCAACCTCGGCGAAGCCGCCGAATACCTTTTCGATCACACCATCTTTCAGGACAACCTGGTCTTCGTCGACTTCTGCGAGGCCATGGTCAAGGCCACCAACCCGGGCCTGCTGGCCAAGGCGGAGCGCACCGAGGCGCGTAACGGCCACATCCACGGCTACCGGACCATCGCCGACATCATGCGCGCCTTCAACCCGTTCGAGGGCGAGATGTACAAGCAGGCGCTCAAGGTCAGCCGGATCACGCGGGAGATGTTCTGTCTGATGGAGGGGCGTCACGTACACCCTTCGACCCTCTATCCGGGCGGGGTCGGCACCATGCCGGAGCCGACCACGTTCACCGACTACCTCTCACGGCTCCTGAGGGTCCTCGACTTCGTCAAGCGGTCCGTGAGCATGAACGACGACGTCTTCGACTTCTTCTACGAGGCCCTTCCCGGCTACGAGGAGGTGGGGCGCCGCCGTATCCTGCTGGGCTGCTGGGGCGCCTGGCAGGACCCGGATGTCGTCGACTACCGCTACGAGTCGATGGGCGACTGGGGCAGGAGCATGTTCGTCACCCCCGGCATCATCGTCGACGGCAAGGTCCTCACCAACGACCTCGTGGACATCAACCTGGGCATGAGAATCCTGCTGGGCAGCTCGTACTACGAGGACTGGGTGGGCGAGGAGCCGTTCGTCACGCACGACCCGCTGGGCAACCCGGTCGACATGCACCACCCCTGGAACCAGACGACGGTCCCGGTGCCGCAGAAGCGCAACTTCGACGACAAGTACAGCTGGGTGATGAGCCCCCGCTGGTACGACAAGTCCAGCGACAGGCACCTCGCGCTGGACACCGGCGGAGGCCCCCTGGCCCGGCTGTGGTCGACGGCGCTCAACGGACTGGTGGACACTCCCTATGTGAAGGCCACGGGCCACAGCGTGCGGATCACGCTGCCCAAGAGCGAGGAACTGCCGGAGATGACACTGGAGTGGAAGGTCCCCCAGTGGAGCAACACGATCGAGCGCGACCGGGCCCGGCCGTACTTCGTCGCGTACGCCGCCGCCATGGCCTTCCACTTCCTGGAGCGGGCGATGACCCACATCCGCGCGGGCGACACCAAGATCTTCGAGAACTACGAAGTGCCGGACGAAGCGATCGGCTGCGGATTCCACGAAGCGGTTCGCGGTGTCCTCTCGCACCACCTGGTCATCAAGGACAAGAAGATCGCGAACTACCACCCGTATCCGCCGACTCCCTGGAACGCGAGCCCCCGGGACATCTACGGCACTCCGGGGCCGTACGAGGACGCCGTCCAGGGCCAGCCGATCTTCGAGGAGAACGGCCCCGACGACTTCAAGGGCGTCGACATCATGCGCACCGTCCGCAGCTTCGACCCCTGTTTGCCCTGTGGTGTGCACATGTATCTGGGCAAGGGCAACACGCTGACCAAACTGCACTCGCCCATGTTCGGAGCCGCAGGTGGCTGACACCCCACGGCTGGACGAAGCGGCGGTAGCGGAGCGACTGTCCCGCATCGACCGGCTGCTCGAACAGATCGAAGACGCTCCGGGCCCGATGACCGGAGCGGCGATCGAGGCGTTGCAAACCCTGACCGAGGTCTACGGGGAGGCACTGGCCCGGGTACTGGACCTCGTCGGCCCCGGTCCGGCCGGGCTCATGGCCGACGACGACCTTGTCGGGCATCTGATGGTGCTGCACGACATCCACCCCGAATCACCGGAGCGCCGTGCCGCGCGCGCTGTCGAGAGCCTCCGCCCGGCGGTGCGGGCGCGCGGCGGGGACATCGAACTGACGGGCGTGGAAGGGGGAGTGGCCCGGGTGCGGCTGACCGCCAAGGGGTGCGGTTCCTCCACGGCCGGTATCGAGGAGGCGGTGCGTGAGGCCGTGCTCGCGCTGGCTCCCGAACTCTCCGGCGTCGAACGGGTGCCGGGGGACGACGGACGGCAGCCCGCGTTCGTCCCGGTGGAAGCTCTCACTCTGCGCCCCGCCACCGCCGGGGAGCGGGCATGACCTCCGGCGCGCTGGCCCGCGTCATCCGCTCCGCCGCGAAACGACGTGTGGACACGGAGCGGTGCGACCTGTGCGGTGCCGAGGTGCCACCCGGACACCGGCACCTGTTGGAGGCGGAACGGGAGGCGGTGCTGTGTGCCTGCCAGGCCTGCTCCCTGCTGTTCGTCAGGGACGAAGCCGCGGAGGGGCGGTACCGGCTGGTGCCGACGCGGCGGGTGCGGCTTCCTCCGGTCGCGACCCGGGCGCTCGGTGTACCGGTCGGGCTCGCCTTCTTCGTGGCACACGCGGACGGCACCGTGAGCGCGCACTACCCGAGCCCCGCCGGGGCCACGCGCTGGGAGGCGGATCCGTCGGCCTGGCGTGACGCCGTCTCCGGCTGCCCGACGCTCGCGACCCTCGAACCCGATGTGGAGGCGCTGCTCGTCAACACCACCCACGCCGCGAAGCACCACTGGATCGTCCCGATTGACGACTGCTTCCGCCTGGTAGCGGTCGTTCGGGGGGAGTGGCGGGGCCTGTCCGGCGGGGACCGGGTGTGGCCCGCGATCGAGGAGTTCTTCGGAGGGTTGACCGAACGACCGTAGGAACCGTCCGTCAGGACCGTGAGGAGAGGACATGGGCCGAATCCGAGTAGGTAAACCGCAGGCGAAACCGGACATGTCGAGAACCGTGGCCGGAGTGCACCAGGGCAACAGAGGCCCCTACCACCGTCAGCCCGGACACCACAGGGACGGGACCGCCGACGCCCGGCGTTCCACCGGGATTCACTGGAAGAAGCACAACGCGATCATGAAGATCATGCCGAGCCTTCCCCCGGGCTGACACATCGACCAGGAATGCGCGCCCGCACCGGGCGCGCACTGGAGACGACCGAAGGAGCACGGAACATGGCGAGACGTGTGCGGATCACAGCGAAACGTGTACTGATCGCGCAGGCACTGATCGTGGGCGGCCTGGCAGTGGTGCTGATGGCGCGAGAGATGCCCGGACTAATGCGCGAGGTCAGGATCTGGCGGATGGTGGGATTCCGGGCCGGCTCCCGGTATCCCCGCTGAGGAACGGCCCGGACGACGACTGCGACCAACGTTCGATCCAGGCAGGCGAACACACCGGGGATCGGCCGGTCGCCGAGTCGGGCAAGTACAAGATCTCCATGGACTGCGGCGAGCAGGCACTGCTGCCTGCGGTCCGTGGCGCCGATGCGGACTGGTCATCGCCGAGTGTTCCTGTAAGAAGCAGATCGAGGGGGTCTACTGCGCAGGATGCCTCGAAGGCCTGCGCGATCTCAGGCTGGCAGCCGATCGGGTGAGCCCTGTCAGGCCGACCCCGGCATGGGCTGCCGACGGGGGATTCAGTGTCTACAGGGTGGGCCGGACCCGGCCCTGACAGGACCATGAGAGGCAGGTGCACGATGGGGCAAGAGGACAATGTGATCGAAGAATTGATGGCCGACCACCGGGAGGTCGAAGAGATCTTCGGCAGGATCCGCACCACGACCAGCCAAGGCCAGGAGCTGCGTGATCTCGTCGACGAGGTCACCATCGAGCTGGTTCGGCACTCGGTCGCCGAGGAGCAGTACCTGTACCCGGCGGTTCGCGAGCATGTCGTGGGCGGCGACCGGATGGCGGACAAGGAGGTCGAGGATCACAGCCGTGTCGAGAAGCTCCTCAAGCAACTGGAGAAGACGAAGACCGACGACCCCCAGATGAGACCGCTGCTGCAGCAGCTCATGGAGGAGGTGACCACCCACGTCGAGGACGAGGAGAACAACCTCTTCCCGCTGCTGCGTCAGGCCTGCTCATCCGAGACGCTCGACGATCTCGGCGAAAAGATCCGGCGGGCCAAGGCCATGGCCCCCACCCGCCCGCACCCCGCCGCCCCGGACACTCCGCCCGCGAACAAGCTCCTCGCACCGGGCGCCGGCCTGGTCGACAGGGCCCGCGACTTCGTCACCGGCCGCGGCAGGTCCTGACCGGCCCCTCCCATAGCGGCCTTGGGGCAGGCACCGCGGCCGGACCGCAGGTGGTCGGTGCGGTCCCGGCGCCCGCGCAGGGCGAGTCAGTGGAGGTTGATGGTAACCCTGAACAACTTCTCGATGAACGGGCAGAGCTGTCCCGGAGCTGTGGGTCGGCATCGTTGGACCGCGGTGATGTCGCTCCGCCCGGGAGCGACGGCCGTGAAATGGGCGATGGCGTCGCCATCCGGCGTGGTGCGGGCGTCAATCCGCTTCAGCGCATTGCGGTTCGAGGTGTCGGGCTCAGACCACACCCACCTTTGACCGCTGCTTGCCTTTGCGCCGCGGAGGTGAACTGTGATCCGACTGCGGGTTGGGATGCCGAAAACCTTCCCGTTGTCGATGTTCGACAGTGTCAGGGTGCCCTGTGGCATTGCATGCGCGTCGGGAAGCGCTGCCGGAGCGGTCAGCGCGGTCGCAGCGAGCGCGGTGGCGGCAAGCATGGCCCTGCCAAGCATGGCGATCCTCCTGGTAAGCCCGAGGTCCACGGCCAGTCAACAGCCATGCACTGGTCGAGACTCACAGCACGGGGTGTTGTTCACCCGAATGGAGTCCGCACAAGGTTCCGGTCCCTTCCCCGGGGTGGCTCGAGGAAGGGACCGGAGTCAGGTGCTGTGGTGCTCAGCCGGTGACTTTCACGACGCCCGTAACCGTCACGTCTGCGCCCGTGCCGTCTGCCGGGGTGGCGGTCAGCCGCCAGGTGTAGCCGCCGGTCGCCACCGGGGTGCCCGACTCGGACGCACCGTCCCAGTTGACCCGTACCGCGCTGCGGGTGTCCTTGCCGGTCCAGGTGCGGACGACCTCGCCGGTCGCGCGACTGGTGAGCGTCATCTGCCAGGACTTCGCGGGCTTGGAGAGCCACCATGCGGCGGCCCACTCACCGGACGCCGTGGCGGGTGCGGCGGTGCGGGCGACACTCAGCGCGGAGACGTTGTGCTGCGGCGCGGTGACGTGGACGGTGTCGTCCGCGTCGACCCAGGAGAGCTTGCCCGCGGCCGCGTCAAGGGTCCAGGTGGTGCCGCGCCCGTCGCCGTCCGCAGGCTGCTTCAGGCCGGTGACGGTGCCCAGGTCGGCCGTGGAGCCGTCCGTCTGCAGACCCGTGAGGCGCAGCTCGCCGGATGCCTCGCGGTGGGCCAGGAAGTGGTCGCCGAGCAGGACCTCGGACGCCGGTGCGGGGAAGGTCTGCCCGGTCGCCAGGTCGCGTACGCCCGCCGTGTTCTGCGTAGCGCAACTCCAGTACAGCAGGGTGCCGCTGCTCTGCAGTTCGTTCGGGACACAGGCGGTGCCGAAGTCGATGGTGTCGGTCAGGGAGCCGGTGCGGGCGTTGACCACGTTCACGATGCCGGGCTTCTTCGGCGCCGACTTGAACAGCCGCTTCTGGTTCAACACAGCGGCTTGCGTCGGCTGTTCACGGGTGATGAGGTCACGGGCGGTGTCCACGACGTACTGCGTTCCGCCCGCCTCGTACAGCACGAACTCCGGCGCCGTGCCGAGGATCCGGCCGTTCGCGGCCGGCAGCGGGAAGCTGTCCGTGGGGTGCTTGGGGTCGTCGCCGGTCACCAGCACGTCCTTGCCCGTGTCCGGGTCGGCGACCAGCCGGGCCAGGCCCTCGTCGGTGCCGTCGGCGAAGCGGCCGGCCTTCAGGCCCGGGAAGTCGGTGAGCGCCGGGCCGTCGGCCGGCTCGAGCCCGGTGCCGATGTCCTTGCCGTGCAACGTGGGTGTCCCGGCAAGGGAGCTGACGTACCGCAGCTTGCCCCGGTCCAGGCTCAGCGCGTCGATCGCACCGTCCGCCGTCTTGATCCGGGGCACTTGACGCAGGGACAGGTCGTCGACGAGGCCAAGGCCGTCGATGCTGAACAGGTGCACGGCGCGCTTGCCGTCGGCGTTCTTGCCGAGCGCGACCAGCGAACCTGTGCCCTCGCTGCGCAGGTACACCTGCTCGACATCGCTCAGCAGGTTCCGCTCCTTGTCCGGCCCGCCGAACGGCGTCAGGTGCAGTGGGTCGCCGTCGCCCTCGTACCAGAGCACGTTGTCGCCCACCACGAAGGACGTCACCTTGCTGTCGGGGGACTGCGTGGTGAGTGGCACGAAACGCGGGGCGTCCTTGCTGCCCAGCGGCATGACCCGCACGCCCGGCTCCCCGCTGCGCGAGAACCAGCTGACGGTGGTCTGCGTGATGCGGAAGCTGCTTGCCTCGCCGGTCACGGGCAGCGGGGTGACCGTGCCGTTGTACGCGGTGAGGATGCCGTAGCCCGGAGTGCCGTCGGCGGCGCGGTAGCCGATGACGAGCTGGTTGTAGTAGGCGCCGAGCAGTTCGGGCTCGGCGCCGGTGGTGGCGCCGGCGGGTAGCTTGACGACGGGGTCGCTGCCCGGGTCCCCACCGCGCGCCACACGCAACTGGTACGTTCCGTCGCCCTGGTCGACGGTGACCAGTACCCAGCCGTTGGCCACACGCGGGTTGAGGTAGTCGGACGGCAGGCTGATGGTGCTGGTGAATCTGGGATCCTCGACGCCGACGCGTACGACGTCCGTGCCGCCGTCCTCGCGCGGCTTGAGGTAGTTGACACGGTTGTTTTCGTCATGGGTGGGCACGATGGCGTCCTGCGGTACGCCGTCAAGGGCCGGGACAGGCCTGGTGCTGCGGTTGTACGTCGTCGTCCAGAGGTAACCGCCGCCCTCGCGGTGCAGTACGCCCTGGCCGCCGGTCGCCAGCACCGTCTCGGGGCCGTCCCGGTAGGCGTCGGGCGCGGGTATGAGCACCTCGGTCGTTTCAGCCGCGTGAGCCGTCGTCGACACCGCGGTTGTCAGCGTGGCGGTGAGCACGGCGGCGAAGGCGGCGGCGGTACGGCGGGTGCTCCGGATACTCCGGATACTCCGGATACGGTTGATCGTGCGCAGGTGATCGGACACCTGACCCCCCCCAAGTCTGGCTGCTTACAGGCACGTTCACGCAAACCGCAGTAACCATACGTGGGTGTGGGGGAGTTGTGCGTAGGGCGTGTGCGACTCGTGGTGTGTGGAAGGTCACGGCACTCGTCCCGGAGGGTGGTCGCGGCTCCTCCACCCGGCGCGTCGTGGAGCCGCACCGGGCGGTGAACTGGGGGCGGCGCTGGTACCTGGTGGCGTGGGACGTCGAGCGCGAGGACTGGCGGACCTTCAGGGTCGACCGGATCCAGCCCCGCACCCCGACCGGACCGCGCTTCGCCCCGCGCGACCTGCCCGGCGGGGACTGGTCACCCACCTCCGCCGGCTCGCGTACCGCTACGCCCGCTCGACTCCGCCAACCCGCTGAGTGAGCCTCCTCGGACTCGTGGCCGTGCCCACGACGGCCTGCTGATCACCCTCCGGGCTGAGCCCCCGGTCCAGGTCGGCCCGAGCTCAGTTGCCCCCGTAGTCGTTCTGGTGGTGAGCATGAGGTCTCCTTGCCGACGCAGGAATCAGTGAGAGACGGGAAGTTCGCCGGTGGTTTGGCCGACGGGTTCGCCCGCCGCGGCCACCGTGGGCGTCGGCTGGGTGCGCAGCTCGAGGGCGCTGATCAACGCGGCGAGCAGGGCCGCGGCGAGGGGGACCCACAGGGCCGCCTGGTAGCCGTCGAGCAGGGCGGCCGGTGACGTTGATGCGGTGGCTGAGACATTGACGGCGGTGACCGTGGAAAGGCCGATCGCAGCGCCGAACTGGAAGGAGGTGTAGAGCAGTCCGCCGGCCAAGCCCTGTTCCTCCTCCTTGACGCCCTCGGTGGCGACGATGGTGAGAGGGCCGGGCCGTAGGCGAGGGAGAAGGCGAGACCGAGGGTGAGCAGGCTGGGAAACATCGCCGGGTAGGTCCAGTCGGCACCGACCGGCAGGAACAGGGCGTACGACACGAGGCTGCCCTGGAGCGGGCCGCCACCACCGCGCGCGGCATCGACACCGTTCTGCATGTCGGCTTCTCGAACCCGCTGACCGGCGAGATCGTCATGAAGACGGCGGAGGCACTGCGCGTCAGCCACCCCAGGCTCGCCGTGGAGATCTGTGAGGTGCCCCTCGCCGATCCGTACGGTCAGCTCCGCAAGGGAGAGTTCGACATCCAGATCGCAGAACTCCCGGTGCGTGATGAGGATCTGGGTAAGGGCCCGACGCTGCTCGCAGAGGAGCGCATCCTCGCGATCCACTCGGCCCATCCGCTCGCCGCCCGAGACTCGGTGTCCCTGGAGGACCTGGCCGACGTACCACTGCTCACGATCGTCGGCAACGTACCCGACTACTGGCTCGAGCACCACGCCCCCGCACACACACCGAGCGGTCAGCCCATCGCCCGCGGCCCCAGCATGACCAACATGCAGGAGGCGTTGGTACTGGTCGCCGGCAGCAAGGGCGCGCTGCTCGCGCCCGCGCACACGGAGACGTACTACGCCCGCCCCGGTGTCACCTACGTACCCTTCGCAGACGCGGAGCCGACCGGCTACGGCCTGGTGTGGCGGACCGGACACGCCACCGGCGCGGTGCGGGCCTTCGCCAGAACCGCACGCGAGGTGGCCAGAGAAGTGGCACGGACGGATCCCCGGACTTCCTTGCGCGACACGTCCGTCGGCAGCCCACTCACATAGGCGACCGCCGTCGCTCGCGGCTCCCTCCGCCATCGCCCGGTTGCTGACACCACCCCGCACATCTCCTCCCACTTGGAATTCACCCAGCGCACCTCGAAACAACCGTCCGGCGCCACCGGACAGCAGAAACCACCTCTCCCGGCCGGTCCGCCACCGGCCGGGAGGGTCTCCTTGTGCGCCCGCGGTCACGCGATCCCCCCGGAACTTCCAGCCAAGGTCCGGCGTACCAACGGGCAACGTACGGCAGTCTGGGCAGGTCGGCAGCCCACCAAGGGCCGCCACTCGAACGGTTCCTCAGACCGTCGCTACTCGGCCGGCGTACCGCTGCATCCAGCCCGTTCCGGCGCTGTCGGTGATCACCACGTCGTAATAGCCCTGCCTCGTCGGCCAGTTGACGACCATCGACTTCCCGCCGGCCACGTTGTAGTGCCGAGTCCCGCCGGCGTAGTCGTTCGCTGTCAGGGTGTATTGGATCGCCCGCCTGCCGTCGTTGCGCAGGGTCAGCCGTACCTTGGCGTCCGGGCCGGTGACGAGTTCAGCGTCCACGCTCGGGATCGCGACGTTGGTCCGGCCGACGGGAACGACCTGTCCGGCGAAGGATCGCAGGAAACCGTCCGGCCCGTAGACGGAGAAGGCGTACTTCCCGCCGGACTCGTTCGCGTCCCAGGCGTACTGGCGCGGGTTGGAGGCGGAGACGGTGAACGGCGTGTTCGAGAAGTCGAGGTACTTGTCCGGGAAGACCTGAAGGCTCACGGCCTTGCCGTCCGGACCACCGGCCAGCGTCATCGACGCGGTCACCGTGCCGGCGGCGCGGTCCTCGGTGAGCGTGGCGTGCGGGTGGAAGGAGAGGCCGCGTGGCTTCATCCCGCCCTCCGGGAACGACGGCGGCGTTCCGTTGACCGGATCGGCGATCTCCACGGGGCCCGGCCGGGGATGGGCGAAGTCGAGCGCGCTGGTCAGGTCACCGGCGATCGAGCGGCGCCAGTCGGTGATGTTCGGGCAGGTGAACGGCTTACCCAGGTGCTCGGCCCAGGTCTCGAGGAACCTGACGACTGACGTGTGGTCGAACACCTCCGAGGCGACATGGCCGCCGCGCGTCCAGGGCGAGACCAACAGCATCGGCACCCGCGGGCCGAAGCCGTAGGGGGTGGTGCCGGAGAACTCGCCCGCCGTGCCCGGCTCGGGGCGCGGCGGCAGCACGTGGTCGAACTTCCCGTCGTTCTCGTCGTAGGTGATGATCACCAGGGTGTGGTTCCAGATGTCCGGGTTGCTCTGCAGCGTCTGGAGCACCTTGTTCATGTAGCGCTCGCCGTGGACGGTGTCGAAGTTGGGGTGCTCGCTCCACGCCGCTGGCATAACGACCCACGAGACCTCCGGAAGCGGGTGCTCGGCGCCCGGCTTGCAGGCCGCGATGAGGTCCCTGAGCACCGCGTCGAGGTTCTCCTCGGAGTCGTCGTTGGGCGTTGTCGCGCCCGAGTAGACGAAGGAGTTGGCCTTCCAGATCTTGCCGGTGCCCGGCGCGAGGTCCTCCTCGCTCGCGATCCGCGGGTCGAACGCCTGGAAGCTGTTCGTCACGTTGCAGCCGTACTCGCCGACGAAGCCGCTCTGCAGGCTGCGGCCGACACCGTTGCCGCTGTTGTCGGAGTAGACACGCCAGTTGATGCCGGCCTGCTCCAGTTGCTCGGGCACCGTCCGCCAGGTCCGGGTGTAGTTGTTCTGCCCGGCGTTGGAGGTCTCGCCGCCTGCCGTGCCGGACATCAGGTAGTACCGGTTCGGGATGGTCGGCCCGTGCAGCGAGCAGAAGTTCATGTCGCAGACGGTGTACTGGGAGGCGAGCGAGTACATCCACGGCATGTGGTCGGGTGTGTAGTACCACATGCAGTGATCGCCCTTGTCCTTCACCCAGGTGTTCCAGCGGCCGCCGTTGGCGCCGTAGAAGCTGTGGTTGTCACCCCAGGTGGCGGTTGAGACGGCCGGCGTCACGATGTTGCCGTTGGCGTCGCGCTGCTGGAAGACGTTGGTGCCGTCCTGGAACTTCAGCACCTGCTTGTCGCTGTGCCCTCGCGCGCCCGGCAGTTGGCCGAGGTAGTGGTCGAAGGAGCGGTTTTCCTGCATCAGGACCACCACGTGCTTCAGGTCGGACATGTCGCCGTTGAAATCCTCTGGCAGGACGTAGTCGGCGGCACGCGCGTCCGTGGCGCCGGCAACGTTGGCGATGGAGCCGACGGCAAGCGCGCCGAGGGCACCCGCGGCGGTCTGGAGCGCTCTGCGCCGCGTGACTCGGAGTTCACGGTGGGGGCTCTCGGAGGACGCGGGTTCGGTGATGGTGGACGTCATCAGTGGGACCTCTCGGGAGAAAACGCTGAGAAGGGGAGGGGGAGGAAACGTCGCAGTGGAGGGCGGGGTCAGGGGACAGCGACCGACGCGCGTCGTCCATGGGCCGCACCACCGCATGACCTCCGAGAACGGACTGCGTCGCGGCGAGGTGCCCCCGGCCGAGCGGAAGTGAACAACGCGGCGAGGTGCCGTAGCTGACGCCGCGCGCCCGCCAGGGATTACGGGACAGCCCTTAGCCGGCGGACTTCGCCTCGGACCTTTCGTGAGATGACCTGCTGGAAGCCGGCAGTGTCTTTCCTCTCCGACGGCGCGGCCGTGGGACCAGCGCCCGGCACCGGGCGACTGGCCGCCGCCAGGATGGCCTTCTCCGGGCCAGCCGCGGGCCTCGTCGACAGTGCGTCGTTCGGGCCAGGGTTGGGGGTGAAAGCTGCATCTGATGCGGTAGCTGCCTCAGATTTCAGCGGCGCGACTGAGGAGCTCGTCGTGGCGTCCAGTGCGGCGGCCCCGCTCACCATGGCGAATGGAGCCGCGGTAAGTAGCGCCGTGCAGATGGCGATACGGGAGAGGATGCGTTCCGTTCCGTTCCGTTCTTGCGGACAAGCTGCTTGGTCCTCTCGCCCCGGCCCACCCGCGTTCTCCGGGGTGCGCTTAACTGGTTGGTTACCGATTGCGACAGGCATGCGATGTCGCTGTAGGCATTCCTATGTTGATCGGGCATTGAAGAACACGGTACCAACCGGGTGGATTAGGTAACCAGGCCAAAGAGGACGTGATGATTGACACCGTTTAACCAGGGCTGTGTGAAGCAGGCGACGTTTCAATAACGCCCTGTTGGAGGACCTGTAGGTCGTCAAACTGCCTCAAACCGCGGCATGTTCACGCTCCATCATGCTCTTTCCTCGTTCACATGGAATTGCGAAGAGTGCCGGTATGAGGGAATTTGATTCGGCGACTGAGGCAGTGGGTATCTCGCGGCCCGGGCCGAGGACCTGAAGCAGCCACCAGTGGCGGCGTCCGGTGAGGATCACGATTCGTGCAGCGGCTGAGTTACTCGATAGGGTGCCAGGTCACGACCGCACCCGTTCGATCCACGGGCCGGTCAGGGCTCTGCCGCAGTCGGTGGCACCTCCACGGCTGCCGTACTGATCCCTGCCTGCCCGGGCCCTGGAATACGGGGGCGATCCTCACGGCGGGGCAGTCGGGCCCCGACCGCCGGGTCAGGAGGAACGAGTGGCACAGGTCATCGCCGAGCTCTCACGGACGTTCAACGAGTTTCTGCTCTTGCCCAACCGGACTCGGACCGATTGCTCGGCTGCGACAGTTGACCTGCGCACGCCCTTGATGCGGCACATCGCGGGAGAGGTGCCGGCGATCGAGCTGCAGTCCCCGTTCACGTCGGCGATCATGCAGGCCGTCAGCACACCCGATCTCGCGATCGCGCTCGCGCGCGACGGTGGTCTCAGCTTCCTGCACCACAACCAGCCGATCCATGACCAGGCTGCAGCGGTTCGCCAGGTGAAGAACTTCAAGGCCGGATTCGTCACCAGCGACACCAACGTCCGCCCCGACGACAGCCTGAGCCTTCTGGTCGACGTCATGCGCCGTACCGGTCACAGCACCGTCGCGGTCACTCACGACGGGACCGCCAGTGGCCGTCTGCTCGGCCTGGTGACCTCCCGGGACTTCCACCCTCAGCGCCATGACCTCAACGGACCGGTCAGTGGGCGGATGACCGCCATCGCCGATCTGGCCCATGCCGGGCTCGATATCACGCTTTCCGAGGCCAACGCGCGGCTGTGGGACGAACGGCTGGACTGCCTCCCGGTACTGGATACCGAGGGTCACCTGCAGCATCTGGTGTTCCGTTCCGACTACACGGACAACAAGCGCTTCCCGAACCAGCTCGTTGACGCTGCCAAGCGCCTGCGCGTGGGTGCGGGTATCAACACCCACGACTATCAGGAGCGTGTCCCGGCCCTGCTGGAAGCGGGCGTGGACGCGCTGTGCTTCGATTCGTCCGACGGCTACAGCGACTGGCAGGCGCAGGCTCTGACCTGGGTGAAGAAGCAATATCCGGAGGTCCCGGTCGGTGGCGGCAACGTGGTCGACGGCGAAGCGTTCACCTTTCTCGCCGAGGCGGGGGCGGACTTCGTCAAGGTCGGGGTCGGCGGCGGCTCCATCTGCATCACGCGGGACCAGAAAGGCATCGGCCGCGGCCAGGCCAGCGCCGTGCTGGACGTCGCGGCGGCCCGGGATGCCTTCCGCGAACGCACCGGCGAGTACGTGCCGATCTGCTCCGATGGCGGGCTGGTACACGACTACCACGTGGCCCTGGCGCTGGCGATGGGGGCCGACTTCGTCATGATGGGGCGTTACTTCGCACGCTTCGACCAGGCGGCCGGCGCGAAGCTGCCCACTCGCGACGGCTTCGTGAAGGAGTACTGGGGTGAGGGCTCGAACCGGGCCCGCAACTGGCAGCGCTACGGCCAGGGAGGCCAGGGGTTGGTCTTCGAGGAAGGCGTGGACGGTTACGTCCCCTACGCAGGCGACCTCAACGAAGGGCTCGCCCTGACCATCGCCAAGCTCAAGACCACGATGGTCTCGTGCGGCTCCAAAACCCTGCCGGAGTTCCAGTCCACGGCCCGGCTGACCCTCGTTTCAGACCAGAGCTTCCAGGAGAGCCACGCCAACGTCACCCTGCGGGACACCCCGGCGACGGTCTCCTGACAAGCTGCCGGGTTTCGCGGCCCGCTGGCGTTTGTTGTAGCCGGCGTCCTGCGGGCGGATCCGATCCTGAAGGAGGCTCTTGGCGGAGCGCGTTCATGCGCGGGGCGCGTCGGCGGTCGGGAGTCGCTCCGTACCGGCGCCGCGGCCGAAGGGCAGGAAGACGGTGCGGGTCGCGAGGAGCCAGATACCGTCGACGTTGCGGAACCTGTCCTCGTAGTGGCCCAGTTGGGTCGGGAGGCGGGGCTCGATCATCCCACCGGTATAGCCGTCGACCCGGTACGTCGTCAGATACGAAATGGAGCGGGCCGTCATCGTGGACTCCACCGTGACAAGGATGTTCGTCATCAGACGGCGTGAGAGCCTGTCCGCCGGGCGGGAGGCGAAGTAGGTACGCAGGGCCTCACGGCCCTCGATACGGCGGTCGCCGTCGGGCCAGTGCCAGACGCCATCAGGCGTGAACAGCTCAGACACTGAGCTCGGCTCGCCGAGGTCGAGACGGTGGACGAAGTCCACGATGATTCGCTCGCAGGCGCGTTCCGCAAGCATCCGGTCGACCGGGGCGATCATCTCGTTGTCCATGCCTCTGACTATCAGCCGCACCACGCTGCCCGACAACTCTTTTCCTCGTAGGCGGAATGGTGAGTTCACCAGCGGTTACCCGGAGGCCGAACCCAAAGGGCCGGGCCCTACAGACCACGCCTGTCAGGGACGTAGTCCGAAGGGCCTCATGTGACCCGGCAGAAACAGTCGGTGGAACGGACTTGTGCAACCGCCCTTTGACACCGCACTGTTGGCCGGTATTCGTTCATACGGTCAGGAGTCCCGGCTTGTCCTCCCACACCCCCGCTCCCACGCCTGCCCACGTCGTCGACCCCGTCGGCGGCTGCCCGCACGCTGTGAACGCAGACCTGCGGGCCCGGGGGCCCGTTGCGGACATCGTCCTGCCCGGCGGGGTGCCCGCAGCGGTCGTCCTGGGACACGACGCGCTCAAGGAGTTCCTCTCCCACCCCGACGTGGCCAAGGACGCCCGCCACTGCCCGGCTCTGAACGACGGCACGATCCCCGAGGACTGGCCGCTGCGGGTCTTCGCCAACGCCCAGGGCATGCACACCGCCGACGGCGCCGACCACCGCCGGCTGCGCTCCCTCGTCGGCAACGCCTTCAACGCCCGCCAGGTGGAGCGGCTTCGGCCGCGTATCGAGGAGCTGACCGCCGGCCTCCTCGACGACCTCTGCCGGGCCGCCGCCGCGGACCCGGACGGCATCGCGGACCTGCGCACCCACTTCGCGCTCCCGCTCCCGATGAGCGTCATCTGCGAACTGCTCGGCGTGGACCCCGAGCACCGTGACCGGCTGCACGACCTCACCTACACGGTGGTCGTCGCCACCGACATCACCCCGGCGGAGGTGATGGCCGCCGTACGCGAGCTCGTCGAGCTGCTCGGCACGATCGCGGCGGCCCGCCGGACCGCCCCCGGCGATGACCTGACCAGCGCCCTGATAGCCGTCCGCGACGACGGCGGCGACCGGCTCAGCGAGGCCGAACTCATCGGCATGATGCGCCTGATGCTGGTGGCCGGCCACGAGACCACTCTCAATCTGATCAGCAATGCCGTACGGGCAATGTGCGCCCACCGTGACCAGCTGGCGCTGGTCCTGGAGGGCAAGGCCACCTGGTCGGACGTGGTGGACGAGACGCTGCGCTGGGACGGCCCGGTCAGCTGGTTCCCCTTCCGCTACCCCACCCGTGACCTGGCCCTCGGCGGCACTGTGATCCCGCAGGGCACCCCGGTCCTCGCCGGCTACACCGCCGCCGGGCGTGACGAAGCCTTCCACGGCCCGGACGCCGACTGCTTCGACGTCACCCGTCCCGGCGCGGCCCGTCACCTCTCCTTCGGCCAGGGCGTGCACTACTGCGTGGGCGCGCCGCTCGCCCGCCTCGAGGCCACGATCGCCCTGGAACGGCTCTTCACCCGCTTCCCGGACCTCGACCTCGCCGTCCCCGAGGCCGAACTGCCCCGCCAGCGCAGCTTCATCGGCAACAGCGTCGAAGCGCTCCCGGTCCGCCCGGTCCGGCGCTGAGTAGCCTCCCCGGCTCACCCCGGCCCGTGTCCGTCGCGGGTTTCGGAACCTCCGCGCTCTCTCAAACGCAAGGCCGCCACGGTTCACCTGCACGGGTGGCACGGTCTGCGGGACCGTCACGACCTGGTGGGGCAACGACCACGAAAGCGTCAGGTGCGGGATCAAAGAACATCTGCCGGCACTTGCCCCGGAAGCAGAGCGAAGGGCCTGCACCGCGCAGAAGCCGTCCGTTTAGTGGGCGTGGGCACTAAGGGTTTGGCCGCCGGGTGATGGTGACCGGTGACCTGTGGTCCATGCGGCCGCCGCTGAATCTCGCCGCGCGGCCGCCCCAACTGCCTGGCTGCGCGGCTTCCGTCGGCTGGTGGAGCGGTCTACGGCTCCGCGAGCACGGCCAGGCGTCAACCTCGATCCCGACCCGGATGCCCGCACACTGTGTTGAAGCAGTGAGCTGGCTGGGCCAAAGCCATATCCGGAACCTGGCCGGCGATCGCGATCAGCGCACCCGAGCCGCCACGGCGTGGCTGTAGCCGTTGGTCGAAGGTCTGTCCTCGGGGCGGAATATGTGGCGCACCGTCACGACCTACGGCTCCGGGTCCCAGGCTACGCGGACGTGCCCGGGATGCGCGGATTGTCGCGGACCGGTCCGGGGACACGACCCGGTTCCGGCCCGCTGCGCGCCGAGTTGTCCGCGAATTCCCCCGGAATTGTCCGTGATCGGTAACGGACGCATCCAGTGGCCGCCGCCCCTCGTCCTGCCAGGTGGTCGGACGGCGACCAAGGATCGGCGAGGAACTGCGGGGAAGTGGGGCGGACATGGCACGGCACGGCGGCGGGCGGGTCTGGTACGGCAAGGTGGTCGGGGCGGCGCTCGGGGTGACGGTGCTGGCCGCCGGTGCCTCGGTGTGGACCGCGCAGGCCGGTGCCGTGGGCGGCTCGTCGCCCAAGCCGGCCGCGTCGGCCACGCCGGGCAGTGACGTCAAGCCTGTGGCGGTGACCATCGCGCACGCCTCGGACAAGGGGGCGCACGGCGTCAACATCACCATTGACGACGGCCCCGACCCTGTGTGGACCCCTCAGGTGCTCGACGTGCTGCGGGAGTACGGGGTGAAAGCCACGTTCTGCATGGTGGGGACGCAGGCGCAGGCCCACCCGGACCTCGTGAAGAAGGTGGTCGCGGCCGGGCATCGGCTGTGCGACCACACGGTGTCGCACGACACCACCATGGACACCAAGTCCCAGGCCTACCAGTCGCAGCAGATACTCGACGCCGAACGCCTGATCACCGAGGCGTCCGGGGGTGTCAGGCCGATGTACTACCGGGCACCCGGCGGGGCCTTCACCCCTTACAGCCGCAAGCTTGCCGCCTCTCGGGGCATGCGCCCGTTGGGATGGAACGTGGACTCCAAGGACTTCGAGCGGCCGGGCACGGACGCCATCGTCGCCACCGTCGAGCGGGAGCTGCCCAACGGGCCAACGCTCCTCTTCCACGACGCGGGCGGTGACCGCTCCCAGACCCTCGAGGCCCTGCGCCGGATTCTCCCCTGGCTCAAGGAGCAGGGCTACTCCTTCGGCTTCCCGGCGCGCTGAGCCCGGGGCGAGCCCTCGTCGGGTCACGGCGTTGGAGGTCCCGGCCCCGGCAGCGCAAAAACTTGCCAGTTCGGCAATCTTGCATTTTCGGCAATATTTTCTCTATGGTGTTCGCATGGCACCTGCAGAAGAGGCCCGCACCACCGGGCAGCCCGGACTCCGCGAGCGCAAGAAGCGGCAGACTCGGGTCGCGCTGAGTCAGGCGGCGATCCGGCTGTGCGTCCTGCACGGTTGGGCCGACGTGACCATCGAGCAGATCGCCGCCGAGGCCAACGTCTCAGTCCGCACCTTCCGCAACTACTTCGCCGGCAAGGCCGAGGCGATCGCCGCCAGCCACCTGGAGCGGATGCACCGGGTGGCAGACGACCTGCTCGCCCGTCCGGCCGGAGAACCGCTGTGGGACTCGCTGCTCCACGCCGTCCTTGGCCAGTTCGTACCGCCGGAGGACTCCGCGCCGCAGAACGAGCGTTGGCACGAGGGGGTGCGGCTGATGCTGGCCGAACCCGCGCTGGCCGGTGAGATCGTCAAGGCCAACGCAGCCGCCCAGCAGGAGCTGGCCAAGGCCGTCGCGCGGCGCACGGGCACCGACGCCGAACGCGACGTCTACCCGAAGACGGTCGCGGCCGTGGTCTCGGCCGGCAGCGCAGTGGCGGTCGAGCACAGCCTGCGTGCCGGCGAGACCGCTCCGCTCGGCGCGGTCCTGGCCCAGGTCTTCGAGCAGCTCGCTGCTGGCCTGCCCGTCCCGTAGCAAGAGCAGCGACCCACTTGCTTCCGGTGCCGCCCCTTCCCGTTCGTACCAAGGAGACCTGACCGTGACAGCAGATGTGATCATTGTGGGAGGCGGCCCGAACGGGCTCATGCTGGCTTGTGAACTGAGCCTGACCGGCATCCGTCCGATCGTGCTGGAGCAGCTCCTCCAGCCCAGCACTGAACCCAAGGCCAACGGCCTGCTGGGCCAAGTGGTGCGTCTGGCCGACCACCGCGGCCTGTACGAGCCGCTCAGCGGCAGCCAGGAGTCCCCGCGGCCGAACTCCGCCTACTTCATGTTCGCGGCCATGGGCCTCGACCTCGGCCTGCTGGACGCCAGCCCGGTCTTCGGCCTGGCTGTCCCACAGCACCGCATCGTCCAAGTTCTGGAGGAGCGCGCCCATACCCTCGGCGTCGACTTACGGCGTGGACACCGGGTCAGCGCCGTCACCCAGGACAAGGGCGGCGTCACCCTCGACGTCACCGGCCCCGACGGCGACCAGCAGCTTCGCGCCCGCTACGTGGTCGGTGCGGACGGCGCGCACAGCGTGATCCGCAAGCTCTCCGGGATCGCCTTCCCAGGCGTCAGCTACGATCGCCGCACCAACCGCACCGCCCACGCCACCGTCCCGGCCGACTGGGTCGACCCGGTCAACGGCGCCCTCACCATTCCCGGCCATGGGCCGGTCCTGCCCTTCCTGCCCCACCGCACCGACCAGGGTGGCTTCACCTACGCGCCCTTCCCCGGCCAGCCACCGCTGGTCAGCACCACCGAGTGGGACCAGCCCGCCACCAACGAGCCGATGACCCTGGCCGAAATGCAGTCAAGTATCCGCCGGGTCCTCGGCGTCGACCTGCCGCTCGGCCCGCCCGACGGACAGGGGCCTCACGTGCTGCGGCGGCTGGACGGCGGCAACACCCGGGTCGCCGACCGGTTCCGCGACCGCCGCGTCTTCCTGGTCGGCGACGCCGCCCACGTCTACACCTCCGGCGGTGGCCCCGGGTTGAACCTCGGCATGCAGGACGCCGTCAATCTCGGCTGGAAGCTCGCCGCGACACTGCGCGGCACCGCCCCGTCGGGCCTGCTCGACACCTACGACACCGAGCGCCGTCAGGCCGCCCGCCGCATGGTGCTCAATGCCGAGGCACAGTCCGCGCTCACCGCGCCGGGGAGCGATACCACCGCCCTGCGTGAACTCTTCACGGAACTGCTCGCCCAAAAGCAGGTCGTCCAGCACCTCGCCGACCTCACCGCGGGCACCGACGTGCGCTACGACATGGGCATCACCGACCCCCACCCCGCAGTCGGCTACTTCGCACCCGATCTGGAGCTGGTCACCGGGACGGAGAAGCTTCGGCTCGCCGAAATCGCCAGGAACGCCAGGCCGTTGCTCATCGACCTGACCGAGGACCAGTCACTGGCAACAGCACTGACGGACGCGCGGGACGTCATCGACCTCGTCATCGCGCAGCACGGCCCGGCAGGCCTCACCGGCCTGCTGATCCGCCCCGACGGCTACGTGGCCTGGGCCTGCGGCACAACCCACCCCGACCCGGCTGAGCTGGCTGACCTGCGGGCGGCCGTCCAACGCTGGTTCACGGTCTGAGCAGCAGCCGCCCGCTGAAGGCGCCGATCAAGCGCCTGCCGGACCGCGGGCTCGTCCGCGAGGGCCACCGCGCCGACATGGTGCTCTCCGACCCGGACACGGTGGCGGCGGGCTCGACGTTCGAGGCGCCGCGCACCCTGCCGGTGGACATCCCGCACGTGCTGATCGACGGGCGGTTCGTCATCGAGGACGGCCACCGCACAGACGTGCTCGCGGGCCGGTCCGTGCGGTGTATGCCCTCTGCTGACTAGGCCTGGGGCTCCGGGAGTTCACATCCCTTGCGGCTCAGGTCGAGCTTGCTGCCGTCGACGACGCACGGCACGATCCCGTAGGTCTCCTGCGCGTAGCGCGCGTTGTAGCGGACGGTGATGAGCCCCTTGCGGTCGACCTCGCAGGGGTTGTTGAGCGTGCACTGCTCGCCGTCCTCGTTATGGGTGTTGTTGACGGCGATCACGCGTCCGGTGTGGTCGTCGATCACCGGGGAGCCGGAGGTACCACCGATGGTCTCGCACCCGGGCGTGTAGCGCACCGAGTCCTTCCAGGTCCACCAGTACTCCTTGACCTGGTCCACGAAGCCGTCGACGGAGCACTTGTACTGCTTCTTCCAGTACCCCGACACCACGGTGATCTCGGTGTTCTTGCGCGGGTGGCGCGGGTCGAGCAGCAGTGGCCGTACGTGGTACTTGCTCTCGATCTCGGCGTAGGTGGTGGTCGTCCGGTACAGCGAGACGTCGGTGTCGGTCATCGTCGCGTACGAGATCTGGTCGGCTTGGAGTGTGCCGAGCACCCCGGCGTCCTCGTCGAGGAGCTTGAACGTGCGGGTGGACGGCCGGTCCACGATGACCTGCCCGGCCTTCGGGAAGCCGCCTTCGATGCAGTGCCCGTTGGACATCACGAGGGCGGGGTCGTCGGGCTGTGACTGCGGGGTGCGCACGACGGAGCCGGAACAGTTGCTGAGCGCGACGGTGCCGGCGAACGTGACGGGCGCGTCGTTCGGTCTCGCGCGGGTGCCGGAGTCCCCGCCCGCGGTCCCGGCGATGGCGGGTGCAGCGCCCGCGCCGACCAGGGCGAGCGCGAACGCCGCGCCGGTGAGCGCCTTGCCGATCTTCGGTGAGCGCCGTGTCGTGTGTGTCATCGGTGCCTCAGGTGACATTGGGTGGAGCCCCCTTGCCGACGCCGGGTGTGACGTCTGTAGCCGATGGTTGCCGTGCGCATTCTTCGGTGCCGAAGGGCGGCGGGACAAGGGGTGGGATCAATTCCGTTTCCTGTCGCGGTCCGCTGGAACGGCGGACGCGGTCACTTGCCGGGCCTGGTGCACATACGGATCCGAACTCGTATACCTGGCCACCGACTTGGTGTTTCCTCAGGTCACGTCGGCTCCGGCGGGGTCGCCGCAGCGGCGGGCCGGGGGGAGGGGGCAAGCGCGTCCGCGGTGCGGACCCAGGACAACTGGATCGGCTACCTCGCGGCTCAGAGGGCGTTAACAACGGCTAACACAGGGCCCGCGTGCCGGCGGATCGGGTCGGCCAAGGGGAGACTGTCATCCAGTGAGCTCTGTTCGGCAAGCCGCCGGGGCTACTTGGGTTGGCGGCTGTGCAGTGGCAGAGCGGCAAGCGTAAGCAGAATGGCAAGTCCGAGCAGCACGATCGCCTCGGGCACGGGCTGCCTGGCGCGCCAGAGCTGGACTGACAGCCCGATCCAGGGCACGCGCAAACGCGCTACGCCTTGGAGCGCCGTGGGACGGATCGGGACGGAGTCGGGTGCGAAGTTGTCGTCACCTTTGGTGATCAGGTCGTTGTTGGGAAGTACGTGGTAAACCCGATGGGTGAGCAGATGGCCAGGTCGGGTGGGGTCCTGGGCCAGCACGATCTGGCCCACCGCCGGTGTGTGGTTGCGCGGTGGTGGCTGGTAGAGAACGACGTCGCCCGGCATGAGGGCGGGACGCATGGAGCCGGACTGCACCACGCCCGCTGTCCAGCCCAACGCCACCATGGGCAATTGCGCCCACAACAGCAGCCCGACCATCGAGCTGAGCACGGTACGTGAGATTGCCGTGGTGACCACGCGGATCGGGTGCGGGGCGCCCTTCTTGGCCGTGGGTCGGAGGGGCGCGCCGGCGGCCAGGTCACCTCGGAGAGTCACTTGTGTTCCCGTGCTTCCCAGGTGAAGGTCACCTCGTTTGTGGTCACGCTTTGCGAGGTGTTGGGTGCGCTCCGGCTGAACTTCCACACGAAGCGGAAGCTCAGTGAGTTTGGTGGCTTGCCGGGCAGGGTCCAGGGGCCCACGCCGGTGCGGAAGTCGGTGTGCAGGGCGACGAACTGGTCCAGGGTGCCGTCGAACGCAGTCTTCTGCGGACTGAAGCCTTTGCAGTCGCCGAAGGTGCCGCCGCTGCCTACCTCGATTGTGAGGTTGATGAAGGATTGGAAATTTTGGGGCCAGTTCGGTGAGTTGCTGTACAGCTTGAGTGCGGTGGGGAAGTCGGCGTTCGACACGATCCTGATGCAGTTGGAGCCTCTGTCGCCGGGGTGCATGTTGTCGATGCGGAACATGGGCACCCTGCTGTCGTTGGCCAGCCCCGCAGAGCCGGAGCCCCACACGTTGCCGCTGTTGCTGGTGGTCCCACTCCAGTCGGCGTTGGTGGCACTCCAGACCAGAGCACCGCTGACCAGCAACCCGAGCGGAACGGGCATCACCTGTGCCAGCACGTTCAGCCAGGGACGCCCCATTACCCACTCCGTTCAATTTCGGGTATTTTTGCAAATATTGTCTCATTCTGTCTTATCTGTGGCGATGCCGCTCTGTGTAGGGATCCGGGCTGATGGCGTCAGCGCTCCGTATCGTGGTCACGTCCGTTGGAGTCTGGAGTGGTGTATTGATGGCCACTCGGTGATCTCGGTCTTGAGGGACGGTCCGGATTTCACCTTTGGCCAGAGATGAGGAACAAAGTGGCCAGTACCTCCTGCACCATGGCGATACCGAGGGCTGCGCATGCTGTCATGCCGGATACGAGGATCGCCGCGAGGCACCGCCGGCAGGTCGGCTGGCGCGGTGTGACATCGCGTCTCCTTCGGTCGTGCCGTGGGTCCGAGGTGGGTCCGCTCACTCCCCGGAATGGCGGACGTCGTCCCGTTGTCCGGTGACGGATCCTAGGCTTCTGAGTGCGTCAACAAGCTGCCCGTCAGCACCGCCGTACGGGTGATGCAACTGCTGCTGGGCCCTTCGGGCGACAGGGGCCGGGGTGGCCGACAGGCTCTTGAGGGCACCGCCCGCGATGCCGCCGGCGGTGCCAGCCTCAAGACGATGAGGCTGCTCCCGGCCAGCAGCGCGACCGTCCTGATCCAGGCGGCGATCTCGTGCAGCCCGGGCCGTCGAGCCCGGAGGGCATGTCGATCTCGTCGATGTTGGCGGCCCCGTCGAAGAGCGGCCGGCAGTGCGCCGTGCCCCCGAACTCCTCCCAGGCGCTGTCCGGATCGAGGTAGTCGGTGCGGCGGCGGTGGAGGACGTGCCACTCGCCGTGGAAGAAATCGAAGTCGTGCGGGCTGCTCATCGACGGTCTCCTGTCGTGCCCTCGGGGAGGGAATCGCTCATGTAAGCCTGGAGATCGGGGACTTCAGGGGACAGTATGTGCCGCACCCAGGCGTCCCTTTCGTGCAGGATCGGCGGCAGCTCCCAGACACATCCGATCCACGGCCGGTCGGGGAGGACGAAGTGCGCCGGGTCGCGGTCCGGGCAGTCGAGCGCCGGCTGGCCCGCCGCCGCGCCCCTGAAGTGCAGAACGTTGTCCCACACCCAGCTGTAGGCGTTCAGATAGGCGCCGTCGTCCCCTCCCCGGTGCAGCACGACGAACGTCGCGGGCGGTGTGCCGTCCGGCTCCGGCAGCAGCTCGGGCAGGATCGCGTACGCCGCCTTCTGCACGTCGGGTGCGATACCGGCCGGGTCGGCGGTGACGTGGTAGCGCTTGATCCACCGGCCCGCCACCTCGATCGGCGGTGGCACGGTGAGCAGTTTCTCCATGAAGGCCATGACAGGACGCTAGGCCCGCTTCCCTGACATCCTGTGGCAGTGAAGTCCAGCCGACTCGTCTCCATCCTGCTGCTCCTGCAGACCCGCGGTCGGATGACCGCCGCGCAGCTCGCCGAGGAACTGGAGGTCTCGGTGCGCACGGTCTACCGGGACATCGAGGCGCTGCACACGGCCGGCGTCCCGCTGTACGGCGACGCAGGGCACTCGGGCGGCTACCGACTGCTCGACGGCTATCGCACTCGCCTGACCGGCCTGACCCTGGGCGAGGCCGAGGCGCTCTTCCTGTCCGGTGCCCCCGGCCCGGCCGCCGAACTCGGCCTCGGCCCGGTGCTGGCCGCCGCCCAGCTCAAGGTCCGTGCCGCGCTCCCGGCCGAGCTGCGCGCCCACGCCGACCGCATCAGTGGTCGCTTCCACCTGGACGCCCCCGGCTGGTACGCGGACGCCGACGATGTTCCGTATCTGTCGGCCGTCGCCGAAGCGGTGTGGAACAGCCGTGTCCTGTACGTCCGGTACCGCCGTTGGCGCGAACCCACGGATGTCGAGCGGCGCCTGGAGCCGTACGGGCTCGTACTGAAGGCGGGCCGCTGGTACGTCGTTGCTGGAACCGGAACCGGAACCGGAACCGGCCCGCGCACCTTCCGTGTTGACCAAATCCTTGAACTCGTCACCGACGAAGAGGAGTTCTCCCGCCCCGGCGACTTCGACCTGGGGGACTTCTGGGCCGCGTACCAAAGAGACTTCCACGAGCGGCTGCACCGAGGTGACGCGGTCGTCCGACTCGCACCGGGCACCCGCCTGACCGGCCCGGCGGCACGAGCGGCGGAGGTCAACGGCCGTACGGACCCGGATGGTTGGATCGTCACCACCGTCCCCATCGAGTCCGTGGACCGTGCCCACGACGAGTTCCTGCGCCTCGGTACCGCGATCGAGGTGTTGGAGCCGCCCGAGCTGCGCGCACGTATCGCCGCTACCGTGACGGCACTTGCGCGGACCTACGCATAGCGCTGCGGGGACGTCCGGCATAGCCACCCCCTATACCCGGCATTGGTAGATCGCCCGTTGTTCCGGCGGTGTTCGCGGGCGAGGGTGGCGGGGACGATCCCACCGGCTGCGAAGGAGCAGGGTATGGCTGTGGCACCGGGAGACACGCGGTTCGAGGTGGCGGGACACCTGACGGAGAACTTCATCGGCGGGCAGTGGGTCGCGGCGCAGTCCGGGCAGCGGCGTGCCGACCTGAACCCGGCCGACCTCTCCGACGTACTGGGCGAGTTCGTGGAATCAGGGGGCGTCGATGTGGATCTGGCGGTCGAGGAGGCTCACAGGGCGCTCGACCACTGGCGTGGCATCGGGCCGATCGAGCGGGCCGCCTTCCTCACCAGGGCACTGCGCATCCTGGAGGGCGTTCCGAGGAGCTGGCGTACGCGATCACCCGTGAGCAGGGCAAGCTGCTGAAAGAAGCGGCTGGTGAGGTTCAACGGGCGAAGGCTGTACTGGAGTTCACAGCCGGGCAGGCGCGTCGCCTCGGCGGTGTGACGGCCCCCGCGGAGGAGGAGCGGACCTTCGCGTACACCTTCCTGGCGGGCAGGCCGACCACCACACAGCTGCTGGTGGAGCCGGTCCTCGAGGAGCGGCTGGTCCTGGTGGCACGTGCCGGGCATCCGCTGGCCACATACGCGGGACCGCTGGAGCCGCACCTGCTGGCGGGCGAGCGCTTCCTGATGCGGGAGCCGGGTTCACACACCCGCACCGAGCAGGAACGGGTCCTGGACGAGTGGGGCCTCGCGGAGACGGCGTCACGATCGGATGTGTGGGGCCCGGAAGCGGTCAAGCAGTGCGTGGCGGCGGGGCTCGGCCTCGCGCTGATCTGATCTCCGAGCACGCGGTCGTGGACGACGTCGAACGCTCCCGGGCCCTGACGGTGCTGCCCGTACGACCGGAACGGACACCTCGCCCGGTCTCGCTGGTACGGCGCCGTCACCGGCTGCTGTCCCCGGCCGAGCGGGCCTTCGTCCGCCTGCTGCGCTCCCCCGACGGGATATGGCCGCGTGAACTCGATCACGGTGCACGGGAGTTCTCGGATCGCGAGGCTTTTGGTGGCGAGGCGGAGTTCACCGCCGAGCCGACCTGAGGCCTCCGTCGACCCGGTTCTGAGATGACCGGTCAGTCGGCGGTGGCGTTCCGCCGATTTCGCAGAGTGAGGCCGAGTGCGTGCAGCGCGGGCATGGCGTCGACGAGAGCGGCACGGTGGCCGGCAGGCAGGGTGGCGAGGGCATCGGCGAAGAACTGCGCCCAGGCGTCTTCGATCGGTGCCATTCCATGGACGGCGTCGACTGTCGGGTGCAGTTGCACGGCTCGGCGGTCGTGCGGATCGGGTTCTCGGCGCGGATCAGTTACTGGGCGATCAGGCCGCGCACGGTGGTGCTGACGTTGCTTGTGTGGAGCCCGAGTTCGCGAGCGAGGGCGCTCGTTCCCGCGCCGGGTGAATCCAGCACATAGCGCAGGACTTCCAGGTCCGATGGGGCAAGGGGTGCAGATCGGCCTCGGTTGCGCCGCGCAGCCGCAAGACACGGGCGAGGGCGTAGAGAGCCGGGGTCAGCTGCCTGGCTTCGCGCAGCAGGTCTTCATGGTCAGGTGCTGGGTCGATTCCCTTCTCTCCAAAGACAGCTGAGGGGACGGATATCCAGTGTCGTCGACAACTGCGCAGCCCTACTGTTCGGTTCCATGGATGACACCATCACCACCGCCCCGCCGCGGCTGACCCGACTCACCTTCCACGGTCCCCTTTCCGAGGACCGGGCCACCAGGATGATGCGCCGGCTCACCGACCGAGCCGTCCCGACGGCCCCGACCACCGTGCTCGACATCGGCTGTGGCTGGGGCGAGTTCATGCTCCGTCTCCTCGAGGCGACGCCCGGCGCGACCGGCGTCGGCGTCGATCTCAATGAGGACGACCTCGCCCGCGGGCGCGCCAACGCCGAGGCCCGCGGGCTGGCCGAGCGCGTCCGCTTCGTCCAGGAGTCCGCCGTCGACACGGGCCAGGGCCCCGCTGACCTCGTGCTCTGCTTCGGCGCCAGCCACGCCCTCAGTGACGCCGAGCCGCCCGAGCACACCACTGCCGCCCTGCGTGCTCTGCGTCGCCTGGTCGCCCCGGGCGGCCGTGTCCTTCTCGGCGAGGGAATCTGGCAACGTCCACCCACTGCGGGTGAGTTGTCGGACATGTGGCCGGAAGCCTCGTCCTCCGAGTTCCACGACCTCGCCGGCCTCGTCGACCGCGCGATCGACGCTGGTTTCCGCCCCGCCTGGATCGAGACCGCGAGCCGGGACGAGTGGGAGGACTTCGAGTCCGGCTACCAGTCCGACGTCGAGGAATGGCTCGCCGCCCACCCCGATCACCCCCTGGCGAAGGAGACCCGCGACCGCGTCGACCGCCACCGAAGCATGTGGTTGCGCGGTTATCGCGACGTCATGGGCATGGCCTACCTGACTCTTGTGCCGGTGAGCTGAGGGGCGGGACGCCTGGATACCTCCTCCTGGCCATGCCGGGGAGCTCGTTGTTGACAGGTCTGGTTAACGACGTTAGCTTCTAGCTAACGCTGTTAGCCAGAACTGAGGATGTCATGACCGAGTACCTTGTCGTCGACGGTGGCACGATCGCTTACGAGGTGGCGGGCTCCGGCCCGCTGGTCGTTCTCGCGCACGGCATGGGCGACAGTCGCGCCGCATACCGTGCTGTGATCCCGCAGCTGGTGGCGGCGGGCTATCGGGTTGCCGCGGTCGATCTGCGCGGCTGCGGCGAGTCCGGCGTCGAGTGGACGGCCTGGAGCCGCACCGCCATCGCCGGCGACCTGCTCGCCGTCATCCGCCACCTGGGCGGCCCTGCCGTGCTCGTCGGCCACTCGGTCTCCGGCGGCGCCGCCACCATCGCCGCGGCACAGGACCCCTCGCTGATCATCGCGGTCGTCGAGTTGGCGCCGTTCACCCGCAAGCAGTCGATCCGCCTCGGCGACCTGCGAGTGAAGCGCTTCCGGCAGGGCATGCTGCGGCTGCTCGGCTCGGGCATGCTCGGCAGTGTGCCGCTCTGGCGCTCGTACCTCGACGTGGCCTACCCCGGCGTGAAGCCGGCCGACTGGAACGAGCGGCTCAGCCGCATCGACTCCCTGCTACGCGAGCCGGGCCGGATGAAGGCCATGCAGAGCATGGGCCGCATCGCCCCGACCGACGCCGGCGCCCAGCTCGGCAACGTACGCTGCCCGGTCCTGGTCGTGATGGGCACGCTCGACCCCGACTGGGCCGACCCGCACGCCGAGGGCTCGGCGATCGTAGATGCCCTGCCGTCCGGCCTCGGGCACCTCGAGATGATCGAGGGCGCCGGGCACTATCCCCACGACCAGTTCCCCGACCAGGTGGTCTCGCTCATGCTCGCCTTCCTCGAATCGGACGCCGCTCGTGCCTAAATGATCGATTCCAAGGAGTCAGCGAATCGTAGGCGGTCAGCGAGCGTAGGACGGACACGGGGAGTGCGATCGCGAGGGTGTCCAACTCTGCCTTTGCACACTGACGTTGGACGTGCTCGCCGCGTGCGCACAGTCAATCCGTCCGAATCGATCAGTCGGCGGCGACCCCCGTGTTCTGGCAGGCGGTCAGCAGCCAGCGGCCGTCGTCCTGCTTGGTCATCACATACAGCGGGGCACCCTCGCTCTCGTCATCCGGGCTCAGGTAGCGCTGACGAACCTTGACCGCCGCGACATCGGGGCGGATGAAGAGCACGTGGACCACCTCGTAGCTGACCTTGCCGTCCCAGTTGGCTGCAGGGAGCACCTCTCGGGTGAACTCCGATATCGCGTCGAGTCCGATGAGAACCTTGCCGTGGGCTGTCGTCCAGACCGCTTCGGGGTGGAAGAGAGCGAGAAATTCATCGGGGTCCTTGTGCTGCTGGGAGTGCTCGACGGTGGCAACGACCTGCTTGACGGCTTCGATGTCTGCGGCGTACGCCTTGGATTCCGTGGTCATGTGGACCATGATGCAACCTCAAGCATGGTTGAGATCAAGAGAATTATCGGTCCAAGGGATCGGCTGCACGAATTCGGTGAGGAGGTGGGCAGGCCAAGGTGTTCGTGCAGATCGCGGACGCGGAACACCTTCTGCGGGTACTCGTTGAACGCGGTCACGATGCGCTGGTAGACGGTAGCGCTCTCCGCAAGGGCCGGTTCATGGCCGGAAGGGACGAGATCGTCGATGACCTTGCGGGTGGCGGCCCGTTCGGCCAGACGGGCCTCGGCCAGGGCGGTGGTGAACTGCTCGATCGGTGATCACCAGGGACGGGTCTTCTAATCGTCTGGACCGCTCCCTCACCTGGCAGCGCAGGATCTCCTGGATCCGCTGGTGTTGGGGCACGGGCGGCGCGGGCGACCCAGTAGCCGGAGCGGCCGCTGTGGTCACCGGGCCCGCCGATAAGTCCTGCACGTGCGACCAGGAGTCGATCGGCCAGAGCCGTCCGGGCGAGCGTTTCGCAGGCAGACTTGGCCTCGCCGTACAACTCACGCTCGACCCCTTCTTGCTCTGTGGCGGGCAACAGGGCGGCGGACTCGTCCGCGCCGGGCTCGCCATGGGAGGCGTACGCGCTGACCGAGGAGACATAGACCCAGTGATGTGCCCGCGCACCCAGGGCGGCAACAGCTCTCCGTACGAAGCCGGGTTGCCAGGACACCTCAAGCACAGCATCCCATTCCCGGCCGGGCAGGGACGCGTACGCGGCAGGGTTGCGCCGGTCCGCGGCCACCAGGCGCGCCCCTTCTGCCACGGGCCCGCTGTCGCCACGCGCCAGGCATGTCACCCGGTGGCCGCGGTCGAGGGCCTGACGGGAGACTTCACGCCCCAGCCAAGCCGTACCGCCGAGGATCAGGATCTCCATGCGCTGCATGGCGGAACTCAGTCAGCACGGCCCGATCACACCAAGAGCTTCTGCCGTCGGCAGAACCCGCACCACCCTGCTCGCCGTCCTGGAGGCCGCCCTCGGACTCAGATCACTGGAACTTGTCCGACGGGTCGTCCGGGCGGTCCGCCGTGACCAGCCACGACGTGCTGCGCAGCCGGACCGTCCCGTCCGCCGCCTCGTGGCCGCGCAGATGATCCGTCAGGGTGCGGCGGGCGCGGGCCTGGGCAGGCCCGTCGGCCCGCTCCATCAGGTGGCGACCGGGGCCCGTGTTCAGCAGGAAGTCCGCCGCGTCTTCGGCTCCGTGCCCCCATACGCCGTACGCCTGCGCATGGTTGATGGTGATGTCGGTGAATCCAGCCGCGGTGAGGACGTCACGGATGCGGTCCGGGGCGGCCAGTGAGAACATGCCGGGCAGCCCCGGCTGCCCGAAGTCGCCGACCGGAAGGAAGCCGCGCAGTGATGCCACCGCCGCCACCCAGTCGTTGAGCGTGGCGTCTGCCGGGCAGACGAACGCCAGGCGCCCGCCGAGTCGCAACGCCTGGCGGACGTTGTCGAAGGCCGCTACAGGGTCGGCGAAGAACATCACCCCGTAGCGGCTGATCGCCGCGTCGAACGCGCCCACCTCGAAGGGGTGTGTCTGCGCGTCGCCTTGCGTGAAGGAGACGTTGGCGATGCCCTCCTGCTCCGCGCGCGCCCGGGCCTCGGCCAGCATCGGCCCGGAGAGGTCGAGGCCCAGTGCGCGCCCTCGAGGTGTCCGGAGCGCGGCGAGGCGCGTCGTCTGCCCGGAGCCGCAACCGAGGTCGAGGGTCCGGTGGTCCTCGGTGACTCCGGCGGCGTCGAGGAGCGGCTCGTTGAAGCCTTCGTTCACGGCGTTCCAGCGGTCCTGGTTGCGGGCCCAGTGGACGCCTTCGGGGCCGTTCCATGCCTGTGCCTGCTCGGTGTTGACCATGTCTGGCACGGGTGCCTCCTGTGGCGACTGACGGGAAATGGGCCTGTGCCCAAACAGTATGGGCGCATGCCCAAACTCGCAATCACCGCTAATATCCGGGGTGTTGTGCGCCTTGAGGGCGACGTAGGCGAAGTGGAAGAGGGCCCCATGTCACCGCGCGGAGTGGCGACACCGGACGTACGCGAGCGGCTGTTCGCGGCAGCCGAGCGCGTCGTGGAAAGAGACGGCCCCGGCGCACTCACCAGCCGGTCCGTCACGACTGAAGCGGGCTGCGCCAAGGGATTGCTGCATGCGCATTTCGCGGGGTTCGATGAGTTCGTGGCCGAGCTCTGCCTTGACCGGTTCGCGCGGACGGCGGCGAAGGCGCAGGCACTGTCGGGGCTCACTGGGCAGGGCACGGTGGCGCGGAACCTCGATGCCGTCGCCCTCGCACTGTTCGACTCCGGCGGCCCCGCCATATCGGGCCTCGCCGTGACCCGTCCCGCCGCCACGCTGCGCATTCGCGAGGCCCTGGAACGCGGGGCGCCCGGCTTTACCGCGATCCAGGAGGCCATCACCGGCTATCTGAAGGCAGAGCGGGGGCTTGGCCGGGTGGCGGAGACCGTCGATCCGTGCTCCGTGGCCCTCGCCATAGTCGGCACCGCCCACCACCTCCTGATGACCGGTCGGCCGGGCACACTTGATCCACGGCCCACTATGGCGCGCCTGGTGGCCGCGTTGGTGGACGGTCAGAGCGCCACAAGGAGTTGAGTTGCCGACCTGGGGGATCCGCTGCGAGCGGCTGCCGTGTCAGTGGCAACCCATAGTGGCGGCGACCTTGTTCAGAACAGCGCGCTTGATCGCCGCGTACTGAGCATCCGTGCCCGAGGCGAATACGTGCACATACCTGCTCCCGCGGCGCTCGGCGCACAGCAGAGCAGTGGCGGCGTCGCGGTCGTAGCGGAGATCCTCATCCGTCAGCTTCAGGGGCTCACCGGGCGACACCAGCACTTCGGCCCGCACGCCGGTCGGCGAGAACGCGTCCAGGGTCGCTTTGTCACGCAGGACAACTGCCGAGAAGAGTCCCAGGTCGAGCTCGCCCTCGCCGTCTTGAAGCACCGAGCACCTGCTGACCGGAGCGTCACCGAAAGCACCGAGTTGGGACACCTCCCCGCGGGCCCACCCCCGAACAGTCCTGGCGTCTGTCACGCCGCAGGGCGACTCTTCGCGAGAGAGACGTACCGGCTTCAGCGCGGGCCAGTCGAAACTGTCCGGCACGGGAAAGGGCTTGCCGCCGCATTTCTCGACCTGGGAATTTCCGACGGCGAGCAGAGTCCTGGTGGCGAGGTCCGCAGCAGCGCGCCGGTCCGCTTTCGCGCCGGGCACGATGACGGTCACCAGCTTGTTCCGGCACTGCGGCAGATGGAGCCAGCCGTCCACGCGGTCACCGTTCACTTTGATCATCCCGGGCAGAGCATGGGGCAGTGAGAACCTGCCGAGGTTCCACCACAGACGCGACTTCAGAGGTGTCTTCATCACGGTGGCGCTGAGCTGCCAGTCGCCCTTCCGCACCGTGCATTCCGGGTCGCCCCAACCGTCCTTGTCCTCCGTGACCTCCCAGGCTTCGTCGCCAGACCGAGCGGCCCTCGTCAGCAGCGACCGGTCGATGGAGCCCCAGCACGTGCGGTCCGGCAGGCCGCTCCAGGGCCACTTGTCGTTCACCGTGGCCCAGGCAGCGATGATCAGCGCGGCCGTTCCCAGTGCGGCAGTTACCCGGAGCCACTTGGCGCGCAGGACGGTGCTGCCCGTCTTCCCTGGAAGTTCACGTTCCCCCATAGCTGCTGAACATAGGACTTGATCCATTGACACGGCATACGCCTCGGGCCCTGGACGACGAGGCGCGGGCCACCTCTGGCATGCCTCTGGAGGAGTTGGAGAAGGTCCAGGCAGTCGTAGTCGGCTTGGCCGACGAGGTGCCCGAGCGTTTGGGACGGTACGTCACCGCTGGCGCTCGGCACATCGTCACGGGTCTCAGGGCCCTGCGCCTGCGCTCCCGGCGCCAACAGCTCGAAAGGATCGCGGACTGCTTCGGAAGGCTCCTGAGCCTTCCCGGCGGCTGTGGTCAGACTTCAGGGAAGACGAGCTCGGGGTTCACACCGTCGGCGAGCAGGAAGTACCCGAAGAAGGTCACGTCCTCCTCCTGCGCGTCGAAGCGTGCGATGCGCACGCCCTCGGGCTCGTAGAACACGTCGCCGGGCCTGAGTACGGTCTCGGGCTCGCCCTCGATCTGGTAGACCGCGCCGAGCCTGTCTGGATGCGGCCGAAGACCGGCCCGTTGTGGATGTGCAGGCCCCCGGGGCTGCCAGGACGAATACCGCCGCTGCAGACCACCGGTCGAATGCGCTGTCGCCTGGCTCGTCCACACGGCAATCGCCAACTCCACTACGACTGGGGGCTGTAGTGTCCGTGATGATGGACGGACGGGCAGCAGAACCTCAGCCGCCGTGGGATGCCATGGCTGCGCTGGTGCGGGCGGCGCGGTCAGGCGATGTGCTGGCGATGGACGAGGTGCTGACCGGGGTGACGCCATATGTGACCCGGTTGTGCCGGCCGATCGCGCTGTCGGATTGGGAGGATGCCGTCCAGGAGGCGTTGACCGCGGTCTTCGTCGGAATGCGGGGACTGCGCGATCCGCAGGCGTTCTACGGGTGGGTGCGCACCGTCACCGTGCGGGAGGCGGTGCGGGTGGCGCGGCGAACCGCCGTCGAGCGGGCCGTCGATCCCGACGGAATCGCCCGCCTGCGCGGTCTCGTCGTCGGTGACGGTCAGTTGTCGGCACAGGTACGGGACGTGCTTGCGCGGATGCCTGTGCATCATCGCGCCGTGCTCGTACTGCGCGAGCTTGAGGGGCTTGATGAACGAAGTGCGGCCGAAATGCTGCGTATCGCACCGGGCACGGTCAAGTCCCGGCTGCACCGCGCCCGTTCGGTGTTCCGGAAGGCGTGGGGGCAATGAGCGTTGATGCCGTGACCCGGCTGCGGCTGCTGGCTGCGGGTCTGCACACCACGTTGTACGCGGAGGAGCGCCTGGAGCTGCCGTACGACAAGGTATGGGCGGTCGCCTCGGATCTGACGGGCGAGCTGCCCCACCTTGTGCCTCTGTTGCGTGAGTTCCGCGTCCCGCCCGGTGACGCTGATCGCAAGCGCGCCTTGGCGGTGGGCCCGTTGGGCTGCCGCAGCGCTTTCGACGTGCGGCTGGCTCCCGGCTGGTGTCTGATGCAGTCGCGACTCGTGGTGGGGGGTATGGCCGCCGTGCCTGAGGGCGACGGCACGCGCTTCGCCATGCTCGGCGCGGCGCGTCCCGCCGCCCTGCGGCCGGTTCAGCGGGCGTACGCTCTCGGGTCCCGCCGCAGCCAGGCCTTCATCCGGAAGGTCGCGCTACGGGTGGCCTTGCGCCCGTAGTCGTTCAACGACCGGTCGCGAACAGTTCCCTCATCGCCCCGGCGACCATGTGAGGGCTCTCCCGAGGCAGGAAGTGACCGACGCCTGGCACGATCCGTACGGTGAGATCGTCCGCGTGGCTCTCGCCCCCGGCCAGCATGGACGGAGGGATCACGTTGTCCCGCTCACCACCCAGCAGCATGGTCGGGACGGTCAGCCGCTGCCCTCGCCACATGCCGTGCAGCAGCGCCGGGACCTCGTGGACCACGTACTGCCAGAACATGGCCTGCCCGGCATGTGCGCTTGCCTGGGCCGCGGCGCTGAACTCCGCGAGCTCGTCGGCTTGCCAGACCGACCGGTCGGCGACCTGGTGACGCAGCAGGAAGCGGCAGAACGCCGGCCAGCGGCGCAGCACGGCTCGGCCGATCACCGGATACTCGACGAAGGCGGTGTACCACTGCCGCCACAGGTTCGGGAGGATGGCCCGTTGCCGGGCCCACGGGTGCGCCATGTTGAGCGCCAGGTAACCACGGAACCGCTCCGGTGCCCGCAGACACAGTCGGAATCCGACGTGGGCACCCCAGTCGTGTCCGACCAGATCCACACGATCAAGCCCGAGTGCGTCCAGCAGTGCGAGCATGTCGTCGGACAAGCCATCGATGTCGTAGCCTCGCCGGGTCTGCTCCGACCAGCCGAAGCCCCGCAGATCCGGGCAGATCAGCCGTCGCTCCGCGCCCGACAGGACGGCGACCCGGTGCCAGGCGTACCAGTGCTGCGGGAAACCGTGCAGCAGCAGGACCGGCGACCCGGTCCCGTACTCGGCGACATGCAGCCGAACACCGCGCACCTCCACCCAACTGTGCTTCGCACCTTCGGCGTTCGGAAGTGGCCTGTCGACGGCTGCCTTGACCGAGGTTGTGCTCGATGTCATGGGAAACGCCTCTCGCCTTCGGCGGGTCTCCTTGAGGATCCGCTTCGGTACGCCAGGAGGCAGGACCGAGCCAAAACGTTCCGTCGTTTTTCCTTGGGCCGGAGCAACTTGCCGGCGTCAGCAGGGAGGCACATGGCGGCGAGGACGCTTACGGCGGAAGGCACCGGGCGGGTCGACGTTCGTACGGCGACGTCGGCCCGCAGGGACGCGAGGACTGATGGTTCGGCTGCCTGCCCGGCACCCGGACCATCTCAGGAGGACCGGGTGCGTCCGTCGAGCAGCGCCGCCGAGTGAGGATCGGCATAGATGGCGCACGACCGATGGGTGCGCAGGATGGTGCTGGGCCACTCGGTGCTCAGCGGGGCCTCGATCGTCGCCCGCACCGCCTCCGCCTTCAGTCGGCCGGGGACCATACAGAACAGATGGGCGGCGTTCATCAGCGTCGGGATCGTGACCGTGATGGCGGACGTGGGGACCTCGGTCAGGGTGTCGAAGCAGCCGTCGGCCACCTGCTGCTCGCGGCAGGCATGGTCCAGGTGGACCGGCTTGACCGATTCGGGGTCGTTGAAGTCCGCCACCGGCGGGTCGTTGAAGGCCAGATGGCCGTTCATGCCGATGCCCAGGCAGGCGATGTCGATGGGCCGCTCCAGCAGGAGCTTCGCATAGCCGGCGGCGGATGCTTCGGGGGAGTCGGGCGTGGTCGTGTCGATGTAGTGGACGGCAGCGAAGGGGAGTTTGTCGAACAGTGCCTCCCGCAGCCAGTTGCCGAAGCGTTCGGGCGCCTCGGGCGGCAGATCGAGGTACTCGTCCATGTGGAAGGCCGTGACCTGTCTCCAGTCGATGCCCGGCTGCCGGATCAGGGCGGCCAGGGTCTCGGACTGGCTGGGCGCCGCAGCGAAGATCATGCGGGCATGGCCCTGGTCGGTCAGCGTCTGGCGCAGCCGGTGCGCTATCTCGTGAGCTGCTGTCTCGCCCAGCACCTGCCGGTTCGGTAGCACCCTCAGCCTGGCGTCGAGGTCGTTTGCTGGCATGGCTGGAGTGTGGTGTGCAACCGGTTGCACGTCAAGTGGTCGTTGTCAGTAAGGTAGGCGCATGTCGACTCGCTCCCGCTCCTACTCCGGTGTCACCATCGGCGACGTCGCCACCGCAGCCGACGTCTCGCGGTCCACGGTCTCCCGCGCGTTCACCCGGCCCGAACTGCTGAGCCGCGAAACCGTCGACCATGTGCGGGCGGTTGCCGAACGCCTCGGCTACATCGGCAACCAGGCGGCGCGGGCGCTGTCGACCGGTCGGTTCGGCACCATTGCGATGGTCGTGCCCGACGTGGCGAACCCCTTCTTCCCGCCCATGGTGCGCAGGGTTCAATCCCGGGCCGAGGAGGCGGATCTGGCCGTCTTCCTCGGCGACGCCGACGAATCCGCCGCGCGGGAGGCCAAGCTCACGGCCCGGTTCAGTCCGCAGGTCGAGGGGTTCATCCTGGCTTCCTCCCGGCTCTCGGCCGAGGTGGTGCGGGAGTTGGCCGCTGCCCGCCCGGTGGTTCTGGTGAACCGGGACATCGAGGGAATCCCCCGGGTGCTCATCGACTCGTCCGGGGGGATGATCGAGGGCGTCGTGCACCTGAAGCGGCTGGGGCACCGGCACATCTCCTACCTCGCCGGCCCTCGCGACTCCTGGTCGGACCAGCAGCGCCGGGTGGCCATCACGCAGGCCGCCGACAAGGCGGGCATGACTGTTTCCATCATCGAGGTGGGCCGGCCCAGCTACACCGCGGGCCGCGACGCGGTGTCCGCCCTGGTGGAGTCCGGCGCGACGGCTGCGGTCGCATTCGACGACGTGGTGTCCCAGGGGGTGCTCGCCGGCCTGGAGTTGCGCGGCATCGCCGTCCCCGACGACTTCAGCCTCATGGGCTGCGACGACACCCTGGCGGCCCTCACCACCCCTGCCATGACCAGCGTGTCCGCCGCGTCCGCCGCTGCCGGTACTGCGGCCGCAGATCTGCTGGTTCGCCTGTTGCAGGCCGGTGCCCCCGAGCCGGAACGCCTGACCATCGCAACTCACTTGGTGATCCGTGCGACCACGGGACCTGCCCCCGACTGACGAGCAGGCAGCGGGCGTAACTTCGTCTGCGCATCCCATTGACGTGCAACCGGTTGCATGCTTGTGTTCCGCTCATGACACGGATTGCCGTTGCGGGAGCAGCCCATCCTCATGTCGACTACGTGCTCGACGAGATCGGCCGGACCCAGGAGCTTCAGCTGGTTGCCGTCGCAGATCCGACGCGCGAGACGGCCGAGAAGTGGGCCGCTCCGCACGGCGCCCGGGTCTTCACTGATCACCGCCGGATGCTCGATGCGGTGCGGGCCGACGTTGTCGTCACGGCCGGCATCTACGGCGACAGGGGCCGGGTGGTCGTCGACGCCCTCCGCGCCGGCTGCCATGTGCTGGCGGACAAGCCGCTGTGCACCACGCTCGAGGACCTTGAGGCGATCGCTGCCGCAGCGCAGCACGGCGGACGGCACGTCGTGCTGATGCTGGAGAAGCGGTACTACCCGGAGACGCTCGCCGTCTTGGAGTTGGTGCAAGCGGGCAAGCTCGGGGACATCACCGGTGTGCTGTCCTCCGGTCCGCACAAGCTCAACCGGCCGACGCGGCCCGGCTGGTTCTTCGAACGACCTCGCTACGGCGGCATCCTGGCCGACCTGGCCGTCCACGACATCGACGCCGCGCTGTGCTTCACCGGGCTCACCGCGGGCACTGTGCGCGGCAACGTCGCCGGCACGGTGCCCGGCACCTCGGACTTCGCCCCGTACGGCGTGGCGACACTCGCCTCCGCCGAGGTGCTCGTCACGGCCGAGGTCAGCTGGATGACTCCGGCCGCCTCGACGGTGCACGGCGACTACCGGATGCGGCTGATCGGCACCCGCGGCACCGCCGAACTGCTGTGGGCCCAGCGCCGCCTCGTTGTCACCACCGAAGAGGCCCAAACCCACGACGTAGCCCTTCCCGACGGCTTCCGACCCGCCGAACTCCCGCTGCGCGCCCTCGCACAAGGCCAACACCCCGATATCTCCACCCACCACAGCCTGCTGGCCACCCGGTTGGCGCTGCTGGCCCAACAGTCCGCCGACGCCGGCGGCATGAGTGTTCCATGGGCGGCGGACACCGCCCCGACCTTTTGGCCCACCACTCCCTGACCTGCGCGAACCCCCCCCCGGAACCGCCCGAAAGCGATGGAGCAGCAATGCGATTCGCCCTGGTGGGCGCCGGTGTCATCGGCGCCGTGCACGCCCGTTTGATCAGCATGCTCAGCGAAAGCGGCAAGAACGTCGAACTCGCCGCGGTCATCGACCAGGACCTCGACAAAGCCAAGGCCTTGGCCGAGCAGCACGGCGGACGCCCCTACAGCAGGGCCGCCGACGCGTACGGTGCCGAACGCATAGACGCGGTCGCCGTCTGCCTGCCGAGCGCCCGGCACGCAGACGCGGCCGTCGAGGCCCTGAGGGCGGGCAAACATGTGCTCGTCGAGAAGCCCGTGGACATCACGCTCGCCGCGGCCAACCGGATCACCGAGGCGCAGCGCGACTCCGGGCTCACCGTCTCCGTGATCAGCCAGCGTCGCTTCCAGCCGCCCGCGGCATTCATCAAGAACTGCGTGGACGCCGGCCGGCTGGGTCGTATCACCTCCGGGATCGCCGAGTCGGCGTTCTTCCGTCCGCAGGCGTACTACGACTCCGGTGACTGGCGCGGCACGGCGGCCGTCGACGGCGGCGGCGCGCTGATGAACCAAGGCATACACGCCCTGGACCTGCTGCTGTGGATCCTCGGGCGCCCGGTCCAGGTCAGTGCACAGACCGGTTGTCTCGCCCACGAGGACATCGAGGTGGAGGACCTGGCCGCGGCCACCATCCGCTTCGAGAGCGGCGCCGTGGGGCTGCTGCTGGCCAGCACCGCCGCCTACCCCGGTCTGCCCGTGCGGCTTTCCGTCCACGGCGACCGAGGGTCCGCCGTGATGGCCGACGACCGGTTGGAGTACTTCCACTCGGCCGCGGACCTCGACGGCCCTGCCCAGCCGGGGCCTGAAGCACCGCTCCGCGACGGCTGGAGCCTCGTCGACAACGCACACCTCGCCCAGTACGAGGACTTTGTCACCGCGATCCGCACCGGCCGTGAGCCGGCCGTGACGCTCGCAGCGGGACACCGCTCGCTCGCGGTCGTCCTGGCCGTCTACCGATCCGCCCGCCAGGGCCGCCCCGTCGACCTCAAGGAGGTCTGAGTCATGAGCGACGCTGTGCGCATCGCCATCGTCGGCACCGAAAACAGCCATGCCGAGGAGATCCTGCGCCACCTCAACGTCAAGCGGCTCTCTCAGCGTGTCCAGGTAGTCGCCCTCGTCGGCGACCACGACGAGCGCAACCGGGAACTGGCCGCGATGGGAGGAGACCTCCCGGTGGTGCCGACCTCGGCCGAGCTGATCCACTCCGTCGACGCCCTGATCGTCACCAACCGCGACGGCGCCGCGCACCGGGCGGAGGCGGTGCCGTTCCTCCAGGCCGGCAAGCCGGTCTGGGTGGACAAGCCGCTCGCCGCGAGCACCGAGGACGCGAAGGCGATCATCGAAGCGGCCGGGCGCAGTGGCGCGCCGATGACCTCGTACTCGGCGGTCCGGTGGGTCCCCGACGCCGAACGCCTCGAGACCGCGGCCACCGGCATCGGTGAGATCCAGGCGGTCACCGTCACCGGCCCCGCCGATCCGGACAGCGAGCACAGCGGCATCTTCTTCTACGGCATCCACGCAGCCGACCTCGCTCAGCGTCTGGCCCCGGGGGAGCCGGGACAGGTGCACGTCGAGCGGGTGGGCGCCACCGTCGTGGCTCGTTACCGCTCGGGCGGTGTGCTGGTCACGCTGCAACTCGTCACCCCCACCGAGGTCGGCCGGGTGCCCTTCCACGCCCAGATCGTCGGCCGGCACGGATTGGTCAGCCACGACATCGAACTGGATGCCGACTACGTGGAGCCGGGGTTGAAGGTCTTCCTGCGGATGCTCGACACCGGCACGCCGCCGCTCGCAGCCGACACCCTGCTGGCACCGATCACCGTCCTGGAGCAGGTCAGCGCTTCCCTGTAGTGGGTGCGTCCCGCCGCACCACCTTTCATCGATGGAGAAGAGCAATGGACGCAAGAATCGCCAAGTTCACCGCGGCGGCCCTGGCCGCCGGGCTGCTGTCCGCCGGCTGTTCCTCGAGCTCCGACCATGGCGGCGAATCCCTCTCCGGCGGCCCGGACAAAGGGACCGTGCGCGTGTGGTTCATGAAGGACTCGATCCCGCAGCCCGCGCAGGACTACCTGAAGACCCAGTTCGAGAAGGAGCACCCCGGCTCCACCCTCAAGATCGAGGTTCAGCAGTGGGACGACATCGTCGCAAAGCTGCAGACCGCGATGGCCAGTGAGAAGGAGACGCCGGACGTCGTCGAGATCGGCAACACCTCGGCGTCGACCTTCGCCAGCGTCGGCGCCTTCGCCGACCTCAGCCCCATGTACCAGGAACTGGGCGGCAACAAGCTGATCCCCAGCTTCGTCAAGGCCGGCACCGCCGACGGCAAGAAGTACGCGCTGCCGCTCTATGGCGGAGCAAGCGTCATCTATTACCGCAAGGACCTGTTCAAGAAGGCGAACATCTCCGAGCCCAAGACGCTGAGCGAGCTGGTCACGGCAGCCCAGAAGGTCAAGGCCGCCAACCCCGACAAGCACAGGAACTTCCAGGGCATCTACCTGCCGGCCGCCGACAACCACTTCATGGAGGCGTGGATCTTCTCGCAGGGCGCCAACTACGCCAAGCAGAACTCCGACGGCACCTGGAAGGGCACGCTTGCCACCACGCAGGCCAAGGCCGGCATCACCATGCTGCAGGAGCTGTGGAAGACCGCCGCGCTGGGTGCGCAGGACTCCTCCGAGCAAGGCGCGGCCCCTTGGGTGCCGTACAACAACGGCGAGGTGGCGATCATCTCCGGCCGCACCTTCGCGGAGCCGAACATCTCGCCGAAGATGAAGAAGAACACCACCGTGATGGCGATCCCGCCGGTCGAGGCGGGCGGGATGGGCCACTCGTTCTCCGGCGGCTCCAGCATTGGCATCTCTGCGAAGTCACAGGTCAAGTCGCTGTCGCGGGACGCTCTGAAGCTGATTTACAGCAAGGAGTTCCAGACCAGGGTCGCCGCTCAGGGCTGGATACCCGGCAACACCTCGTACGCCAGTGACGTCCCCAAGGGCCTGGCCAGCGGGCAACTGCAGCAGCAGATCGCCGCCACCTCCGTGCTCACCCCTGCCGCCGAGAACTGGGCGGTGGTTCAGGGCAACAACATCCCGGCCGACTTCTGGGCCCAGCTCGCCCGCGGCGGCGACGTCGACAAGCTGGCCAAGGACACGGATCGGAAGATCGAGGAAGTCCTCAACAAGAAATGACCAGCGAACCGAGGCACACGCCTCCGCCGTCCGCCCGCCGTCGGCACCGCACCACGCAGCTCACGCCCTACCTTCTCGTGACGCCGGTGTTCGTGGCCGTCGTGGTGGCCCTTGGCTATCCACTGATCCGCCAACTCGTGATGTCCTTCCAGAAGTTCGGGTTGCGGCAGCAGTTCGGGCAGGCGCCCGAGTGGGTGGGCTTGCACAACTACCAGAGTGTGCTCAGCGACCCGGCGATGCTGAAGGTGCTCGTCCGCTCGATCGCCTTCTGCCTCGTCTGCATGGGGCTGACCATGCTGGCCGGGGTGGCGCTGGCCGTCCTGATGACCGCGGTGAGCCGGTGGGCCCGCCTCACACTGCAGGTCGCGCTGCTGTTCGTCTGGGCCATGCCGGTCATGGTCACCATGACGGTGTGGCAGTGGCTGTTCGACAGCCGCTACGGTGTTGTCAATTGGCTGCTGTCCCACCTTGGGTTCACCGGGATGGAGCAACACGCCTGGACGGCAGACCCGATGGGCTTGTTCACGGTGGCCGCGCTGATCGTGATCTGGATGAGTGTGCCTTTGGTGGCCTTCATGAGCTATGCCGGCCTCAGTCAGATCCCGGTGGAGGTCATGGAGGCCGCGTCGCTCGACGGTGCTTCCCCGTGGCGCCGCTTCCGCAGCGTCATGTTCCCACTGGTCCTTCCCGTCATCATGATCGTTGGACTCCTGCAGATCGTCTGGGACTTGCGGGTCTTCACCCAGGTCTACGTGCTGCAGCAAAACGGCGGATCCACCGAGGACACCAACCTGCTGGGCACCGCCGTCTACCGACTGGGCATCGGCCAGGGCGACTACGGCATGGCCTCCGCGCTGGCGACGGTGGTACTGATCCTCACCCTGCTGCTGACCTGGAAATACATCAGCACGCTGGTCAAACAGCAAAAGGAGGCGGCGGCCGGATGAGCACGTCCACCTTTTCCCGTACCGCGGCCCACCCGCCGACGACCAGCGCCCAACCCCCGTCGGGCGGGCAGCAGACAGCGAGCGCACGGTCGCGGCGCCGCCGCAGCCGGTCGCTGCTCAACGCGATCGCGGTCCTGGCCGCCCTCGTGTGGATCTTCCCGGTCTACTGGATGGTCAACACCGCACTGGTGCCGACGTCGGAACTGTTCAAGCTCACACCACAGTTCGTACCGTTCCCGCTCACCTTCGAGCACTTCACCGGGGTGCTGCAGGATGAGAAGTTCTGGTCGGCGATGCGGATGAGCGCCGCCGTCACCAGCGTGGTGGTGGTCCTGGCCGTACTCTTCGGGTTCCTGGCGGCGGTGGCCGCCAGCCGGTTCCGGTTCCGCGGCCGCAGCGCCCTGATCATGCTGGTCGTCGTAGTGCAGATGCTGCCGGCGGAGGCATTGTTCATCTCGCAGTTCCGGATGCTCGACGACTGGAACCTGCTCAGCTCCGTGGCCGGCTTGTCGCTGCTGTGTCTTGGCGGGGTCGTGCCGTTCACGGTGTGGCTGCTGCGCGGCTTCATCGACGGCATCCCCGTGGAACTGGAGGAGGCCGCCATGGTGGACGGCTGCAGCCGAGTGGGCGCGTTCTTCCGCATCACCCTGCCGCTGCTGGGGCCCGGGCTCGTCACCTCGTCGGTCTTCTCCTTCCTGCACACCTGGAACGAGTACAACCTGGCACTGGTCGTCATGACCAAGACCGACCACGCGACTCTGCCCCTGTGGTTGCGCGGCTTCAGCAGCGAGACCGCCGCTACCGACTGGGGCGGCGTGATGGCCGGCTCCACCCTGATTGCCGTGCCGGTGATCGCCCTGTTCATGACGGTGAACTCCCGGATGAGCTCCGGCCTGGCGGCGGGGGCGGTCAAGGGCTGATGGAGGGACGGCTGCCGGACGGGCGTGACGCACGCGTGCATGCGGACCGGGACGGGCATGTCCGGTCCCTTGAATTCCGCGAATCCACCAGCAGCGCCACCGGCCCATTGCTGATCCCCGGCTTGGTGGATCTCCAGGTCAACGGCTACGACGGCCACGACGTCAACGCCGACGACCTGAGCATCGACACGGTGCACGCACTGGCCCGCTCACTGTGGGCGGCGGGTACAACGACCTTCTTCCCGACGGTCGTCACCGCCGGCGACGACAAGATCGTGCATGCTCTGGAGACCATCGCGGCAGCGGTCCGCACCGACGCCCTCCTCGCCCACTCGATCGCGGGTATCCACGTCGAAGGGCCGTATCTGTCTGCGCTGGACGGCGCACGGGGGGCGCACGACGCTGCCCACCTGAGGGATCCGGACACCGCCGAACTGGCCCGCTGGATCGCGGCATCGGACGGGCTGCTGCGGATGGTGACGCTGGCGCCGGAACGAGCGGGAGCCGCCGCGTACATCGAAGCGGCGGTACGGGCCCGAATCCTGGTCGCGATCGGGCACAGCGCTGCCGAGCCCGAGCAGATCCACCAGGCCGCAGCGGCCGGCGCCTCCCTGTCCACCCACCTGGGCAACGGCATCCAGCCGCTGCTGCCCCGCCACCCCAATGCGATCTGGGCGCAGCTCGCCGACGACCGGCTCTCCGCGGGCTTCATCGCGGACGGGCACCACCTCCCCGCCGACACCCTCACGTCGATGATCCGCGCCAAGGGCATGCAAGGCTCATTCCTGGTCAGTGATGCGGCGGCACTCGCCGGCTCTCCACCCGGCCAGTACACAACGGCAGTCGGCGGTCAGGTCACCGTCACCGAAGACGGCGGTCTCGTCCTCACCGGCAGCAGGCTGCTCGCAGGGTCGGCGGCCTGCTTGGCGGACTGCGTCCGCTGGGCGCGCAGGCACACACCGTTCGGTGACGAGGACGTGTTGGCGCTCGCGACATCCAGCCCGGCGAGGATCGCCGGGCTGGCGGACCGTGGAACGCTGACGCTCGGCAAGTGGGCAGACGCGGTGCTGCTCGACGATGAATTCCGCGTTCTGCAAACGGTGGTGGCCGGCACGACCGTATACCGCGCAACGAACCCCAACAGCTTCAAAACCAGCACTCCCTCCACAAGATGAGGAGCAGCAAAGTGCGACGAAGCAGACAACTGTGGTGCCTGGGGCTGGCCTTGCTGTGCTCTGCTGTGGCCTGGCTGGCGCCGACCGGTACCGGATACGCCGCCACCACCCCGGTGATCACCATCGACTCCCCGGGCGACGGATCCACGGTCGACGGACGCACGCTCACCGTGCGCGGTCATTTCGCCGAGACCCGTGATCTGAAGCTGATCGTCGACGCCCAGCAGAGCGTGGCGGTCACCACCGACGCCGACAGCGGCACCTGGTCGGCGACCGTGGACGTCGGCGACAAGGACGGGCGGCTCGGACTGGCCGTCTACGGCAAGAACATCCAGACGCTGTACACGCAGTGGTCCAACTTCATCTCCGTGGATGTCAACAACCCCGCGGCAGCGACGCCTCAGGTTCGGATCACCTCCCCCGGAATGTCCGACAAGGTCTCCGGCACGACCCTCAGGACCTCCCTCGCAGTGACGTCGAAGAACAAAGTGTCCAGCGTCGAGGTGAGGACCAACGGCGGCACCTGGCAGCAGGCACGCCGCATCCCCGGCACTCCGAACGGCTATGCGGCCCGACTCGACGTGCGCTCCCTCACGCCCGGTTTCGCCGGCATCGAGGCCCGCGCCACCGACCGCCTCGGTCACGTCGGCACCTCGACCTCCACCTACGTCTCGCTCGGCGGCGCCAAGCCCGCGCCGCCCCGCACCTACGACCAGGACCGCGCCATGTGGGTGTGGGAGCAGAGTTCCTACCAGGCTGTGTTCGACACCGCTGCCCGCGACCGGCTCGGCCGGATGATGGACGACACCACCACCTTCCCCGGCTCCGACCCCGTCAGAACCATCTACCTCGGCGTCGATCGCTACCAGGGCAAGGACATGCTGCGCGACTCACGTCCCCAGGTGGCCTCCTTCGTCCGCTGGGCGCGCGGCCGTGGCTACCACGTCCAGGCGGTCATCGCCGGCGGTACCACCCCGCCGTATCTGGGCACCCTGCCCCAGTACCAGCACTACGCCATCCGCGAGTTCACCAAGGTCCTCGACTACAACTTGGCCGCCCCATCCGATGCCCGCTTCGACGGCGTGAACGTCGACATCGAGCCGTACATCCTCACCCAGTGGAAGGAGCCGGCAAACAACATCCCGGTCGTCTGGCTCGACCTGCTCGAGAAGCTCGTGCAACTGCGCGACGCCTCCGGCCAGCCGCTGTTGTTCGGCCCGGCCATCCCGAGCTGGTTCGACTCCTCGACACCCTGCTGCACCTCCGTCACCTGGCACGGCAAGACCGCCCCGCTCAGCGATCACGTGCAGGACCTCAGCGACTACGTCGCGCTGATGGACTATGTCGACCACGCCGACGGCACCGGCGGCATCATCGCCCGGGCCGCCCACGAGGTGGCGTACGCCCGGCAGATCCGCAAGCCGAAGTCCGTGGTTATCGGCGTCGAGACCAAGGACCTCACCGGCACCGGCGATCCGCAGAGCGTCACCTTCTGGCAGGAGGGCCGCACCTACATGGAAGCCGAACTCGACAAGGTCTACGCCGCCTACGCCCCGGACGAGACCTACTTCGCCGGCATCGCCATGCACCATTACCAGAACCTGCTCATCTTCCCTTCGGTGCAAGGCGGCGGCGGAATCACGTATCCGCAGGACTAGAGGTGCTGCTGATGCGACGACTCAACCGGGCGACGGCCGGGGCCCTCCCACGGGCCCCGGTGCGGATCATCCACCTCGGGCTCGGCGCGTTCCACCGGGCACACCAAGCCTGGTACACCCATCGGGCCGACCCCGAAGGCCAATGGGGCATCGCGGCGTTCACCGGCCGTCGGCCGGACGCAGCGCGCCTGCTGGCCGCGCAGGACGGCCTGTACTCGGTGATCGAACGTTCCAGCACCGGCGACCTGGTCGAGGTGGTCGGATCCATCGCGGCGGCCCACGACGGCGCGGACCAGCCACGGTTGCGTGCACTCGGCACGGCACAGGAGACGGCCGTGGTGACGCTGACCGTCACGGAGGCGGGCTACTGGCTTACCGCGCAGGGTGAGCTGGATATGGCCGCGCCCCAGGTGCAGCAGGATCTGCAGGTGCTGCGCAGAGGTGGCGACCGGCTGGTCACCGCGGTCGCACGCCTGGTCGACATGTTGGACGCGCGCCGTCGCACGGGAGGCGGCGGCGTCGCGGTCATCTCCTGCGACAACCTGCCTGGCAATGGCACGGTGACCCGGCGCGTGGTCCGTCGGCTCGCCGCCGAGATCGACGGCGAGTTGGTCGAGTGGCTGGACGCCCACGTCGGATTCGTCAGCACCTCGGTGGACCGCATCACACCACGCACCACTGCGGCCGACATCGGGTTGGCGTCGGCGCAGCTCGGTCTACGGGACACCGCGGCGGTGGTCGCCGAGCCGTTCCACAGCTGGGTGCTCAGTGGCCGCTTCCCGTCCGGCCGTCCGTCCTGGGAACGGGCCGGTGCCGTGTTCGTCGACGATGTGGAGCCCTACGAGCGGCGAAAGCTGTGGCTGCTGAACGGGGCGCATTCACTGCTTGCCTACACCGGACTCGCCCGCGGCCACGACACGGTGGCGGACGCGATCCGCGACCCCGCCTGCCGGACGGCGGTGGAGAACCTCTGGGACGCCGCCGCCCGACATCTGACCGATCAACGGCTCGCCGTCCCCGAATACCGTCGGCAGTTGCTGATGCGCTTTCACAACCCCCGCATCGCCCACCACCTCACCCAGATCGCCATGGAAGGCAGCACCAAACTACGGGCCCGCATCCTGCCCGTCGTCGAGGCTGAACAAGCCGCCGGCCGTGATCTGGGCCCCGCCCTGCGCTGCGTGGCTGCCTGGTCCGATCACGTGCTCTCAGCCCCCGACCCGACCGCACTGCCGGACAGCGCCGCACCCGCCCTCGCCCACGCCTGCTCACTGCCCGGAGAAACCCGGCGCCTCGCAGCGCTGCTGTCCGTGATCACTCCCGCCTGGGGAGAGAACCGGGCGGTCCTGACCACCGTGCGGCAACTCCGCCGATCCCTGAAACCAAGAAAGTAGACATGCAGATAACCTCGGCCGACGTCATCGTCACCAGCCCCACCCGCAACTTCGTCACCCTCAAGATCACCACCGACGAGGCCGTCACCGGTCTCGGCGACGCGACACTCAACGGCCGGGAACTGGCCGTCGCCAGCTACCTGAAGGACCACGTGGCCCAGCTCCTCATCGGACGCGACCCGCACCGCATCGAGGACACCTGGCAATTCCTCTACCGCGGGGCCTACTGGCGGCGCGGCCCGGTCACCATGGCGGCGATCGCGGCAGTCGACATGGCGCTGTGGGACATCAAGGGCAAGGTCGCGGGTCTGCCCGTCTACCAACTCCTCGGCGGCGCCTCCCGCACCGGCCTGGTGACATACGGCCACGCCTCCGGGCGCGATCTGCCCGAGCTCTTCGACTCGGTGCGCCGCCATCTGGAGGAGGGCCACCAGGCCGTCCGTATCCAGAGCTCCATCCCTGGCATCACGACGCTGTACGGGGTGGCCACACAGCCTCAGGCCAGCGGGGAGCGCTACGATCACGAACCGGCCGGACGCGGCCGCAGGCCGACGGAGGAGGACTGGGACACCCGTGCTTACCTGCGCCATCTGCCCACGGTCTTCGAGGCCGTACGCAACGAATTCGGCCCCCAACTGCCGTTACTGCACGACGGCCACCACCGGATGACACCGATCCAGGCCGCGAAGCTGGGCAAGGCCCTCGAGCCGTATGACCTGTTCTGGCTGGAAGACAGCACGCCCGCCGAACACCAGGAGGCGTTCCGGCTGCTCCGCCACCACACCACCACACCGCTGGCGGTCGGCGAGGTGTTCAACCACGCCGCCGACTTCCAGACCCTGCTCACCGAGCGGCTCATCGACTACGTCCGGGCCTCCGCGACCCACTTCGGCGGCATCACCCCGCTCCGCAAGATCATGGGCACGGCAGCCGAATACCAGATCAGGTCGGGCTTCCACGGCCCCACCGACATCTCCCCGGTAGGCCTGGCCGCCCAGACCCATCTGGGACTCTCCCTCCACAATTTCGGCATCCAGGAGTACATGGGCCACAGCGAGGCCACCAACGCCGTGTTCCGGCAGTCCCTGACCTTCAAGGACGGCCTGCTGCACCCGGGCGACACGCCAGGTCTCGGCGTCGAGCTGGACGAAGAGGCAGCCGCCGCCCACCCGTACCAGCAGGCATACCTGCCGTACAACAGGCTCGCTGACGGCACCATGCACGACTGGTGAGGGGCAAGCAGCCGCGAAACGACAATCACTCACCGGAAGGTTCCTCGGCATGACTACCAAGTACGACGTCAAGCGCGAGCTCAAGAAGTGCTACTCGCCCAAGAACACTGACTGGGAGCTCGTCGACATCCCCGAGCTCCGTTTCCTCGCCATCGACGGGCACGGTGACCCGAACACCACCGCCGCGTACCGCCACGCGGTCGAGGCGCTCTACGCGGTTGCCTATACCGCCAAGTTCGCGAGCAAAGGCGACCTCGGGAAGGACTTCGTCGTGGGCCCACTCGAGGGACTGTGGTGGGCGGACGACATGGACGACTTCCTGGCCAGGCTCAAGGACAACTGGCGATGGAGACTGCTCATCAACGTCCCCGACTGGATCACTGACGGCATGATCGAAGACGCCAAGCACACCGCCATGACCAAGAAGAGCCTTCCGGCCGTCCCGGACGTCCGGTCAGAGACACTGCGCGAGGGCACCAGCGCCCAGGTCCTCCACATCGGCCCTTACGACGACGAGACACCGATCCTGACCAGGCTGCACCACGACTACCTCCCCGCCAACAACTTGCGGGAGACGGGGTTGCACCACGAGATCTACCTCAGCGACCCACGCAGGACTGACCCCGCCAAGCTCAGGACTATTCTGCGGCAACCCGTAGAAGCGCAGGCCGGTTGAGGGAGAAGGTGATCAGCAGGCCTGATCACGCCGAAACACCGGCCTTGACCACCTGGTCGATGCCGCAGCCAGGTCAAGGCGTCTTGAGCCCGCCGTGCCTCGTGAAAACCGGGTGCGGCCGCTCGCTCAGTCTTGGGACCATTCCGGAATGGTCCACCGACTCGACCCTCTGGTCATCCGACACACCCACCGTATCCCCTTCCCCACGGGCCCCGTCGGGGATGGGAATATCGCGGCGCTGCAGTTCGATGCTGCGTTGATGTCCGTGGGCTTCAAGCTCTCGGCGGAGCTGCTCGAGCATCTGTCGGGGCTGTCCGAAGACACGGTCGTCGACACCGCCGTACGGACGCTGGGCACCGTCCGTGAGATGGTCGGCGACCACGTCCGGCACAACGTGTACTTCATCGACTTTCCGGCCAACGTGCCGGACACCTTCGACTTCTGGATGCGGTGCATTGCCGAGGCGCTCGCAGACGACAGGACGCGCGCGAGTACGCTCGAGCAGCTGAGCGCCGGTGTGGTGAACCTGCTTACCCTCCCGTCGTACGGCAACTACCGGCACACGTACGCCGAGATGCTCGCCCACCACGACGAGCTGATCGCTGCGGCGGGCGACCGTGTGACGGTCCTGCACCTGGGCGGCGCCCTGGACCACGAACTCACCGCCGTGTACCTGGCGTTGGCAGGCAGCAGCACGCCTCTGAGCGAGGACGGCCTACGGCATCTACGGGAACTTGCTGGTCACTGCGCGCAGGGACCACAGCCTGAGGAGATTCCGGTGCGGGAGCACCGGGCCGTGGTCAACCAGGCCCGGCTGATGGCCGGTGTGGGCCTGCTGCTGGACACGGTCACCGATGTGCTTCGGCTGGCCTGCGCGCTTGCGGGCGGTGACGTGACCCTGCAAGAGCCGACACGGCTGCGGACGCTGCCCCGTGCGGTGCGCCGGGCGCTGCTGGCCGGCCTTGACACGGTCGTTGCCGCGGCGCCGGCCAAGCTCGCCGACGTGCACGCGCACCGCGAGATGTGGAAACGGCTCGGCGAGCGGCTGCACCCGCATGAGTACCCGCAGTGGCCGCATGCGGCTGACGTGTTCGCCGTCGCCCGCGGTGAGAAGGCGGCGCGCTCCTTGGACGCCCGGGTGGAGGAGCTGCTCGCCATGGGCGACATCACTGGCGCGGTCGAACTGCTGAAGGCCGCGCCCGGCAAGCTGTTCCGCTCCCTTGACCGGCTGCTGCGTGCCGCCCTCACCCAGGAAGAGCGCGAGGCCGTCGCGGCTGCCGCCGAGCAGGTCGTCCCCAACGTCTCCGGGCGGGTCGTGCTCTCGGTGCGTGAGCATCTGCACAACCGTGCGCGGGAGACCGGCGAGCGCCGCGTGTTCGTCAACCGCCTCGGCCGGGCCTGGGTCACCGACGACGCCCGCCCGCCGGTGCCCGCGCCCGAGCGCAAGCGCCTGATCGCCGCCCTGGACGCAGAGTTGCGCCGCAGGCTGCCTGCCGCGGGCCACCTGCTGATCGACCCGGACGTCCTGGACGTGGCGCTGCCGCTCAGCGGCAAGGCGACCGCGTCCGGGCTCGGTGTGCTGCCGCGCGGCTCGATGTCCCCGGTCGACGGGGAGCTGCTGCGCTTCTTCGTCTACTGGAAGCAGAGCGAGCGCACCACCGACTACGACCTGTCGGCGCTGCAGCTGAACGCTGACTACGCGACCGTCTCCTGGCTGTCGTACACCAACCTCCGTATCGCGGAGGGCGAGCACTCCGGTGACATCACGGACGCGCCCGACGGGGCCTCGGAGTTCATCAACCTACGACTGGGCGCTGTGCGGGGCACCTGCATCGTCCCGCAGGTCAACATCTTCTCCGGGGAGGGCTTCGAGGAGGTCGAGGAGTCGTTCTTCGGGTTCATGCTGCGCGAGACCGAGCAGAAGGGACGCCCGTTCGAGCCGCGCACGGTGCGCATGAAGTCGGAGCTGCGCGGTCCTGGCCGAGTCGCGCTGCCGCTGGCGTTCCTGCGCGGGTCCGACGGCCGGTGGCGTGCCAAGTGGCTGCATCTCTACCTGAAGGGGGCTCCGGCGTCCAACCGGGTCGAGGGCAACCGGGTGACGGTCGCGACGCTGCTGCGTGGCATCGTCGAGCGCGACCATCTCACGGTCCGCTATCTCACCGACCTGATGACCGACAGCGCGTCGACCGTCACCGTTTGGGACGGGAGGACGGTCCCGGCGGGTCCCGTCACCTACATCGGCCTGGACAGGCCCGACGGGCTGCACCCGCAGTCGCGTATCGTCACCCCCGAAAATCTGCGCGACCTGATCCCCGCCTGACTGGTAACGTGACCGTGGCGAGGCCATGAAGGGGCTTCCTTCTCAACTACTCCTTGAATCTAGCCTTTTCGCTTTCCTCGCCACCAGCTTGAGGCCTCCGGCCGCCCCGCAGTACGAGGGGCGGCCGGAGGCCTTCGTGTTCTTTGCAGTGTGCTTCCCCGCCTGGTGAGCGATACCCCCACGGTGCCGGTGAGGTCCGACAGAGGAGCGGTCTGCGGGCACCACGAGGGGCGGCGGCCGTGGTGACCGCCGCCGCCCGTCACGGCCGGGCCGTCAGGAGTCCTCGATGGTGATGAAGGGGTCCCACTGGAAGTACCCCTTCAACTGCCTGTGCCGGTCCAGGATCTGGAAGTAGAAGTGGTACACGACCTTGCCGGTGCTTTTCACCGTTGTGCGCCAGTAGTGGTCCTCGTACTTCTGCGTCACGAAATCCGGACTTCCCTCGCTCCCCTCCTTCGGCAGCGGATAGACGCCGTCGACCACCTCGATCTCCGGCGTCCTGATGAGCGTGTGGTCGCGGTCGCTGCTCACGTACCGGTACAGCAGTGCCTTGTAGTCGCTGCCCAGCGACAGTGTCGTCTCCCGCCACCGGATGCTGTCCCCGGGCTCGGCCCGCAGGTTCAGTTCGGCGCCCGATGTGCCGACGATGTGGTCGTGCCGCGTCGTCATGTAGATCAGGTTCTGATCGACGTAGGTAGGTGCGTCGGGATTCCGCGACGCGTTGGGATTCTGCTCGACGATCGTGGCCGCGTCGAACGCGATCAGTACGTTCAGATCAGCCATTTCTTGCCCCCTTGGAGTTCGAGAATTTCGGCTACGAGGATTTCGGTACCTTGTGGGCCATTGCCCGCGGATAGTCGTGCCGTTGCAGGCGGACGCGGACCAGGAGGGGTCCGGTGTTGACCGGGTCGTGCGGGTCGGTGAGGCGGGCCAGCAGGTCGTCCAGCTCCGTGGGGTGGGCGATGCTGAGGCCGCTCGCGGGGGTGTCCCTGCTGGTGAAGACGGCTGCGAGACGGTCGTAGTGCCATGGGTGCAGGACGTTGTAGGGGTCCGGCTCGGCGGGATCCTGTCCGGCGTAGTATGCCGGGCGCACCAGCATCTGCTCGATGCCGTAGAAGTGCTCGTTGTCCAGGACGAACACCACCGAGCGCAGCCCGAGCCGAGTGTGGGTGGAGATCTCCTGGCAGGTCTCCTGGAAGGCGCCGTCGCCGACGAACACCATCGGGCGGGCGCCTTCGCGTTCGGGGGCGAGCGCGGCGCCGGTGGCCGCGCCGACCGACCAGCCGATGGACAGCCAGCTGATCTGGGACAGGAAGCCGCCCGCGGACAGGGACAGGTTCATCGAGCTGACGAGGGAGAACGCGGCGTCGGAGAGGACCGTCCAGTTCTCCGTGGTCTCCTGGCCCAGGAAGTGGTTGATCCGGTCGAACATGCCGTCGTACGTGAGCCGTTCGGCATGCCGGGAGCACGCGCCGTTGACGCTCAGTGAGGCGCGGTACTGCGCCAGGCCGGCTGGGCGGTCGTCCCGCGCTCCCTGGTAGCTGTAGGACTCGGCGTAGTAGTCGGCGGACAGGCCCCCACAGCCGTAGTCCTTCACAAGCGCGTCCTGGAGGGCGGGCAGCAGATGGGCGAGCTGGACGTCGGGAAAGTAGGAGGTGCCGACGCTGACACCGCCGTGCGCGGCCATCACCCAGTCGGTGCCGACGCTCTGCTCGCCGTCGAGGTTCTTTGAGGTGGACCAGGCCCCGAGCCCGATCCGGCAGGTGGCCCAGTCCTTGAAGATCGCGTGCACGTCCGGGTGGCTGGCCTTGCCGTTGTAGACGCCGTGGAACTGCGGCAGGTCCTCGTCAACGACGGCCTTGGCGCCGACGGTCGTGCAGAACGGTACGCCGGTGGCCTCCACCAGGTCGATGAGCTTCCCGCCGAGCCGGTACCGGTCGATCTCCTCGCCGGCCCACACGATCGGGCGGGGCCTGCCGTCCGGGCCGGGGTGCTCCTCGAGCAGGGTGAGGATCGCGTGCACGGCGTCCTCCAGCATGGCCTGGTTGCGCTCACTGAACGGCCGTACGCGGCGGACGATCGGCTCCGCCGGGTCGGGGCAGGGCTCGTCCCACAGGTCTTCCATGACCTCCAGGTAGACCGGCCTGCGCTCGGAAATGCACGCGGTGAGCGCGGCGTCGATCTGGGCGGGCGCCAGGCCCGGGTGGGAGATGACCTGCGCGTCCACGGTGACCTGCCGGTAGACGTCCAGGTTGCTCTCCGCGCGGGGGCTCAGGTGTGAGGTGAGCAGGCCGACGGCGCGGAAGTTCTGCCACTGCTCGTACGGCGGGCACGCGTTCACGGCGACAAGTGGGACATGCTCGACGTATGCGCCGCCGCAGGCGTTGAGCAGATTGAACGCGCCCACGCTGTACGTCACCGCCGCCGCGCCCACGCCGTGGATGCGGGCGTACGCGTCGGCGGCCTGGCCCGCGCCGCCCTCGGTGGGAGTGCCGACCCACTCGATGTCACCTTCGGCCCGCAGGGTGGTGAGGAACGGGCCGAGGTGATTACCGGGGACGCCGAACAGATGGGTGATGCCCAACTCGGCCAGTCGGAGCGCGAGGTAGCGGGCGACCGTGCCAGTGGGGTTGATCGCGCTCATGAGTAACCCCCTTCGAGGATGGTGACGTCGTGCCCGGCGTCCTTGAGCGGCAGGCCGTCGACGGGGCCGGTGACGCCGGCGCCTTTGACGAGGATCTTCTTGCGCGGGTGACGGGTGGGCCCGAGGCAGTCCGTGTCCATCACGGTGTGCGGATATTCGAGCTTGAGGTTCTTGCCGTCGGGCCGACGAGGGGGAGTTCACGGGCGAGTCTGAGACAGGTCTGCCAGCGGGTACGAATGGCGGAGTTGCCCCATGGAGCGTCGGTCATAGCCTACGATCGTAGATATGCCGAAACGGTTCCTCTGTCCGTCCTGGGATTAATGACCGAAAACTTCCGAGAGGCTGGGTGACGCGTTTTCGACTTGCTCGGCTTTCGGCAAGAAGACGGAAGATCCTTGAGGGTCGGCAGGGAAGGCGGAGGTAGTAGAAAAAACGATTCGCCCGTGGAATGCGGAATTCCTGAGGCGAGGATGTGTCGACCTTACCGACCGAGTCAGGCAGAAAGCCGTCAGCCAACTCCCACAACTGACGTGCTGATCCATGGCGTTTGGCATACGCATCCGGCCAATGTGCGCCTGATCGGCGCCGCGTGACCGTCCGGAGGTCGGGCATTGGGTGGTGTACGTGAGCTCGCCCCGACCCGTTCGATGGTCGACCGACGTGGCGGCCCGCCCGCGTCCACCGACGGGTGCGGGCGGGACACCGACGCGTCAGCCGGTACCGGTCACCCGGATACGCTGGGCCGCCCGTTCTCCACGTGCCCCAGGAGGCGCCTGCGGAAGCCGTCGCAGGTGACCTCGATGTCGTACCAGCCGTGCGCCTCGTTCGTGTCGTGCACCACGGTCACGGTCCTGCCGGGCCGTACGACGACCGTGCGCCTGCCCACGGTGAGCGTCCGTGTCGTGTTCCCGGTGTTGTGCAGCCCGATCCGCAGCAGCCGCGTACGGGCGTCCACCGTCGTGGTGACGTCGAAGCCGAAGTCGGTACGTCCCTGGAACTCGCGCCGGAACCCGTTGGGCCCGGTGACCACGAAGTCGTACGCCCCGTCGCGTACCGGCACGGTCACGGCGGCGTCGCTGACGACATCGTAGTGCTGGGGTATCGCGTATTCCCCCGCGTACGGGTAGAGAGCGAAATGCACACTGGAGCGACCGGTGTTGGCGAGGCTGAGCGTCAGCTTTCCGTCGCGCACGAACGCGTGGGCGTCGGGCTGGTAGGGCAGCGGGCGCGCGGGCCGGGTGCCGCTCTCCTGCTCGGGCATCGACTGGTTCAGGGGCGGCTGAGGTGCCCAACGGCCACTGAACTGCGGTATGACGCCGGGCTGTTCCACCTCGGGCTGCCGTGCGGAGTGCTGGAAGTCGAAGGCGCCGGTCAGATCGCCGGTGACCTGGCGGCGCCAGGCGCTGATGTTGGGCTCGCGTACACCGGTCCACTGCTCCAGGAACTGGATCACGGAGGTGTGATCGAAGACCTCCGAGCAGACGTACCCGCCGACGGTCCACGGCGAGACGACGAGCATCGGCACCCGCACGCCGAGCCCGGTGGGCTGGCCCTTCCACCGCTCGTCGGTGTTGTTCGTGCCCGGCACCGGCGGAGGCACGTGGTCGAAAAACCCGTCGTTCTCGTCGTAGTTGATAAAGACGGCGGTCTTCTTCCACACCTCGGGGTGCGAGGCAAGTGCGTCGAGCACCTTGTACACGATGGTCGCGCTGTGGATCGGCGAGGAGACCGACGGATGCTCGGAGTCGACGGCGGACGGCACGAGGTAGGACACCCGCGGCAGCTTCCCGGCGGCGACGTCCTTCGCGAACGTCTCGGCGAGCGTGCCGGTGGGCACGCGCCGCAGCGCCCGCTCGAACAGCGACCGCTCGCTCTTGCTCAGCGTCGCGACGCCCTTCTCCAAAGCGGCGAGCAGTTCGGCCCGTTCGCCCTCGCTGCCGGCGTCACGCACCTTGGCGTAGAAGGCCTCCATGTAGGTCAGGCCGGTTCCGGCTTCGGCGAGTACCTTCTTGGCGATGACCTTGAACGTGGTGAAGAACTCGATCTGGTTGTCGGTGAAGTTCTCCCATTCGGTGTAGGTCCGCCAGCTCACGCCCGCCTTCTCCAGGCGCTCGGGGTACGTGCCCCAGTCGTAGCCGGGGTGTATGCCCTCGTCGTACGCGTCGTTGCCGACGGCCCGGTTGCCGTTCGCCTCGTAGCCGGTCTTACCGCTCCAGAGGTGGTTGCGGTTAGGGCTGGTCGAGGAGTGGATGGAGGAGTGATAGGCGTCGCACACGGTGAACGTGTCGGCGAGCTCGTAGTGCAGCGGGATGTCCTCCCGCGTGTAGTACGCCATGGTGGCCGCGGTCTTGGCGGTGATCCACCCGTCGTGCCAGCCGTTGTGCCAGGCCTTGGCGCCGCCGGACCAGGAGTGGTCGAGGGCACCGATGTACTGGAGGTCCTTCTTCTGCGTCTCGGCGGCCTCGCGTACCGGGAACGGCATGACGGTGCGCAGCACTCCCGGCTGTTCGAAGACGCTGTTACCGCTGGGCAGCCGGATCGCATTGCGGTCGCCGAAGCCGCGCACGCCCCGCAGGGTGCCGAAGTAGTGGTCGAAGGACCGGTTCTCCTGCATCAGGATCACGACGTGTTCGATGGCGGCGAGCCCGCCACTCGGCGGCGCCCCTTTCTCGGCCTGCGCGGCGAGTGCCTGCTGTAGCGACGGCGGCAGGAAGGACGCGACGGCGGCGGTGCCGAGTGCGCCCCCGCCGATGGCCATGAGGCGCCTGCGCGACAGTTCCGGAGACGAGGACGGTGACACGGGACCTCCGAACGTAAGGGTCTTCTCGACCCATTGACTGGTTCGGCGGGGACGGTAGTGACAGCGGGTGTCGCGCGGCAGTACGAGAACCAGCCGAAAGGTAAACGCTCAGGCGTCCCGGACAGACATCGCCCAGTCGCTCGTCGCGGCAACCCCAGCAACCGCGAGCACGAGAGTGCCCCTACTCAGGGTTTTCTCTCCTGACTCAAGGGCACTCGGCCAGTGAGCACGGAGGCACTGAAATGAGTACCGGAGAAAAAGCCAAAGCAAAGGCAGAGCAGATTGCAGGGAAGACCCTGCGAAAGGTGGCCCACGCGGTGCACCAAGAAACCCTCGCAGCAAAGGGTGCCGCACTCGAAGCGCGGGGCAATGTGCGGGGCGCGAAGGAGAGCACCAAGGGCACCTTCAAGGGCTGACCACGTCGTGGCAGTGAGTCATTTGGTCACGTGGCGCTTACTCGGTCAGGGGCCGCTGACTCGACACGGCTGATCGGATGCAGCGTGTGGACGGTGACCTCGCGCTACCCGGCCGCGACGGGCAGCTCATAGCCTGCCTCTTCGACCGCGGCACGTACGTCCGCGGTGTCGAGTTCCTAGCCCGACGTCGGCATGGAAGCAATTGCCGCCGCCGCGGGTGTGACCCGCCAGACCGTCTACGCCCACTTCCGCTCGCGGGAGCAGTTGCTGTCGGCGGTCGTCGACCGGATCACCGAGGAGGTCGTTGCCGCGATGGATGCCGCCGACCTCCATGCCGGACCGGCCGCTGACGCTCTGCTACGGCTGCTCGATGCAGGCACACAGGCGGCCCGCCGCTACCCCGTACTGCTGCAGAAGATCAGCACACTGCCGGTCAGTCGGCAGGTCGACCAAGACCGGCACACAGCTGTTGCCGACCGGATCGGACTGGTGATTCAGCGTGGCCGGCAAACCGGGGAGTTTGATGATCAACTCCCACCTGACTGGCTGGTCGACGTCATCGTCAAGCTCGCCCACAGCGCAAGTGAGGAACAGGAGGCCGGCCGGATGTCGAGCGGGGAGGCGGACCAGGTGCTTCGCACCAGCGTGCCCGGATGCTCGGTGCGGCCACAGGAGAAGACAGCTCATCGGGGCCTCGGTAAGAGCACAACGCGCCTGCGGCGCACCCACGGCCAGCCATAGACCGACCACCCGCCCTGCGCCTGCGGCCCAGCCTGCGGTGCGGGATGACCCTGCTGCGTCGGATCTCGTTCCCGACGCACAGTGGTGCGGGCGCGACGGTCTCAGTGACCGGCGCGCCCGCATCACGGAACCTGGGTTGCTCATCCGGTCCGCAGTCGGTGCACCCCTCCCATCCTGGTGCCGGCGTAGAGCCAGTCACCGTCCGGGCTGATGGCCATCGAGATCACGTCCAGGTTCTGGAGCCCACCGGAGACGTTGGTCCAACTGCGCCCGCCGTTGGTGCTGCGCAGCACTCCACGACCGCCCTTGACCAGGTCGTTCGCGCTGAACGACGAGGTGCCGGCGTAGATCGTGTCCGGATCCTTCGGGGAGAGGGCGATCTCCGAGACCTGGAGTGGCAGCGGCCCGGTGTCCGCGGTGCGGAAGTGCGCGCCGCCGTCGTCGCTGAGCCGGAGCGTGGAGCCGCCGATCACGAGGCGTTTCCCGTCCTTCGAGAGGGTGATGGCGTTGACCGCACCGTCGGCGACCTTGGTGACGGTGGTACCGAAATCGTCTGAACGGTACAGCCCGTCCGCCGCGCCCAGCCACAACCGGTCGGGGTCGCGGGGGTCGGTGGCGACCGCCCGGAACGTCCGGTCGTGGTAGAGCTTCTTCCAGGTCTCACCGCCGTCCAGGGTCCGGTAGACCCCGGGGCCGGCGAGGCTCGAGAAGGTGACGGCCACCCGGTCGTCGTCGACCGGGCCCACCGCCATGTTCAGCGGTATCTCGTTGGTCCGGCCGCGCTCCTTCCAGGTTTTTCCTGCGTCGCCACTGCGGTAGACGTAGAAACTGGAGAGGGCGTCCTTGCGGATCTTCCAGACCGTGTCCGGGTTCTTCAGCGAGGCGGCGATCTGGCCGATCTTCCGTCCGAAGTAGGACTCCGACCCGCTCAGTCCCCACTCGGCGGTCTGTGGGGTGACCGGCCCGGTCGGCAGGGCGGTGCGGTAGATGTCGGAGTCGGTACCGGCCAGCAGTTGGGGCTGGTCGGTGTCGAGTACGGCCAGGTCGTAGACGTTGACCCCCTGGACCCCCACGCGCCGCGGGGCGCTGCCGTCCTTGCCGGTGGTGAACATCCCGGCTCCCGGAGCGGACCACAGCAGGGAGCCGTCGGTCCAGGGCGAGAGGCCGGACATCACCGAGCCGCTGATGGGCTTGTTCACCACCGTCCAGGACGCGCCGTGGTCCCGGCTGAGGTGCTGCTGGGCCCCGATGGTGAAGACGGCGAGGGTGCCCCTGCTCAGGGTGATCGACTGGAATCTCCCGTCCTCCACCCGGTGCAGCTCCTGCCAGCGACCGCCGCCGTCCCGGGAGCCCACGACCCGGTCTTCGGTGATCACCGCGACCAGGTCCGCGTCGGCGGTCAGCGCACGCAGGCGTTCCCCGGCGGGTGCGTCGTACACCCGTTCCGCCGCCGGTGCCTCGCGGTTGTCGAGCACGCCGCGCAACTTCCACACCGAGGTGGAGCCGCCCAGGTAGAGCGAGTCACCGCTGATCGCGGCGCCCAGGACCTCCGTGCCGAGCGGGTTGGGCCGCTCGGTCCAGGTGTCGCCGCCGTCATGGCTGAGCAACACCGCGTCCGCTGTGACCAGCGCGAGTACGCGGGACCTGGGGTCGTTGACCAGGGCGTAGAGGTGGGTGTCGGGAACGTCAAGGCGCTGCCAGTTCCGTCCGCCGTCGCGGCTGCGGAGGAGCTGCCCCTGGTAGGTGTAGTCGAGCACGCTGCTCAGTACGCCCCCGCTTCCGGTGCGCGCGTTGACGGCGTACCAGAGGGTTTTCGGATCCCGGGTGTCGACGAGTGCGGAGCCGGTGCCGTTCGCCACCGGCAGCCGGGAGAGCTGCTGCCAGGTCGCTCCGGCGTCGTCGGTCTTCCAGGGGCCCCGGTTGACGTACTGCGTCAGGACCGCAGTGGACGGGTCGGCCTCCGTGGTGGCGATGGTGCCGGCGGCGCCGTTGGGCCCGATGGGCTCCCACCGCCGGCCGCCGGGCCGGTTGTCCTCCGGCACCGCCTCGAAGGCGGAACCGCCGCGCAGCCGCTCGCCGCTCTTGGCCTCGGCGCGAACGGAGACGGTGTACGTGCCCGCGCGGTCGCCATCGAGCCGTGCCCGGTACCAGTTGCCGTGGTCGTGCTTGGCCACGCTCTCAACAGGGCGGCCCTGCGGGGGTGTGACGGTCACGGTCGGGGGCCCGGCGAGGGGGGTGGGGCTGAAGATGAACGCGGTGGAGTCACCATCACTGGGATCAGGCGTGGTCTGCACCACCAGCGGCCGGACCGCCAGCAGGTAGGGCACCCGCACGCTTGGCTCGCCGGTCCGCTCCGGGTTGGCGACCAGCCAGCCGGCGAGGTCGCGGTTGGTGCTGGTGTCGACGTTGCCGGCGACCCGCACGGTGACGGATCGGGTGCCGCCGGCCGGGATGGTCACCCGGGCCGGGCTGACGCCGGCGTCGCCCGCGTCCTTCCCGGCCACTCGGGTGCTCAGCCGCAGCGTCGTCGACCGGTCGGAGGTGTTGTGCAGGGTGACCTCGCCACTGCGGCTGACCCGGTCATGGGAGAGGTCCGCCAGACCCAGCGAGAGTGAGGTCGGGGAGGCGGTGACGGTGGCGTCGGCGGCGTTCGCGACGTCCAGCCGGCCGGCACCCTGCGCGGTCGTCGGGGTGTCCTCGACCGGGGTGGCCGAGCCGATCAGCCGGGCACGGATCTCCTCCGCGGAGGCCTCGGGGTCCAGTTGGCGCAGCAGGGCGGCGGAGGCAGCGGCGTGCGGGGCCGCCATGCTGGTGCCGGAGAGCCGGTAACTTCCGGGCTCCCACTGCTCCTTCGGCCAAGTGGAGCGGATCTCCACCCCGGGCGCCACCAGGTCGGGCTCCAGCTGGAAGTCGGGGCCCGGGCCGCGCGAACTGAACGAGGCTATTCGGTCGGTGACATCCTGGCCGGAAACGGATATCTTCACCGTTCCCTTGGCCAGGGCGGCGCTCAGCTCGGGCCACTGCATCTCGGCCACGCCCAGGACCACGATCTTGTCCATCCGGAAGCTGTCCCCGGACTGCCGGGCACCCAGGTCGACCCGTACGGTGCCGCGGGTGTCCAGATCCCCGCTGCCCGCCTGGCCGCCCTGAGGAGCCAGCACCGGGCCGCCGCTGGACTCGGTGTACCCGAGCAGGGCGATCGCGCCGCGCTCCTCGGCCAGCCGCGCCTGCTCCAGCATGTGTGACGAGACGTACTGGAGGATCGGCGGCAGATACGCGCGGTAGGCGACAACCTTGCCGGTCACATCGCCGACCCGGTCGTAATCCTCCTCGGTGCCGTCACCGACGTCGACCAACTCGCCGGTCACCGGCTTCTGGGGCGGGTTGGCCGAGTACGGCGCGCGGTAGGTCTGGAGCAGTTCCCGGCGCGGGGTGACCATGTGGGCGGTGGGCAGAGTGAGCCCGCTGGTGGAGGCACCGACCGAGAGCACGCCGTCGGCGAGGGCCGGGGTGCCCACGGTGCCGGCACCGGGGCCTTCGTTCCCGGCTGCGGCGACGACCACAACACCCAGCTTGCTGGCAGCAGTTGCGGCCAGGCCCAGCGGGTCGGTGCCGTCGCCCGGACCGCCCAGGCTCATGTTGACCACGTCGGCACGGTGCGGATTGGCGGGGTCCACCGCCGCCTCCAGGCCGGCGATGATGTCCGAGGTGTAGCCGGAGCCGTCGGCGTCCAGAACTTTGTACGCGGTGAGCTGTGCCTCGGGGGCGACACCGAGCACTCCGTCCGGTCGCTGTCCGTCGGCCGCGATGATGCCGGCGACGTGCGTGCCGTGGCCGTTGTCGTCCGTCGGATCGTCATCCCCGTTGACGAAGTCGTGCCCGCCGACCACCTTGTGGCCCGGGCCGAAGCCGCCGCCCAGGTCGGGGTGGCTGTAGTCGACGCCGGTGTCGATCACAGCGATGGTGGTGCCCGTGCCACGGGCTCCGGTGCCGCTGGGGTCCTTGCGCTGCCAGACCTTCGAGGCGCCGATCAGGTCGACGCTGGTGTCGGTGCTGGCCCGCATCCGGGTGTCGTCGAGTACCGCGGAGACCCTGGGCAGGTCGGCCAGCCGGCTCCGGTCGGCCGGTGACACGGTGAGAGCCACGCCGTTGACCAGCCCCGTGAGCCGGGTCCGGGGGGTGGCCTTGATCCCGGCATCCTGCACGGCAGTGAGGAACCGGCTCTGAGCGGTGCGCAGTTCGGCACGCCGTTCCCGTACCTCTCGCACCGCGGAGGCGGAGACCTCACCGCGGGTGTCGATCCGTGCCCGGTCCACCGACTGGAGGGCGGGGCCGCCGTCGAGTCGTACCAGGACCCGCTCGGTGGCGCTTTCGGTGGTGGCGGATGCTCGTGGGATGCCTTCGGTGGCAAGCCCGCTCAGGACCACGGCAAAGGCCATGGTCAGAACGGCAGTTCGTCTTCGTGAGAGGCGCATGGTCCAGTCGTAGCGAGCCACCGGTGTGATCGGCAACGCTGGGGAAGTCCCCTTGCGGCCATTGGCACTCATAGGCCACGATCACGTTCGGCAAGTCAAGGAAGCTGCGGAGAAGGGGGCTTGTGACCCCGACGCAGCGCCGATAGCCCGGCTCTGCCGGGGTCACACCTGTCGCCGGGACCAGTGAAGGTGCGTGACCGTCGACGGGCCGCCGCGCGGGCCGGTGCCGTAACCAGCCGCGTCGGGGCGGGCGTTGAAACTTGGTCGCGCCGGTGTCCGGGAGGGTGGCGTGGAAGAACCCGACGATGGGGGCAGCCTGAGGGCTGTCGGAGTGCCCTGGTTCGACGAAGGTGTCTACCGGACGCTTCTCGGGTATCGCGACGCGACTCCCGCTGAGTTGGGCAGGGAGTTGGGCTTCCCCACCGACCGGGTGGACCGCGCGCTCACCCGGTTGCGGCACCAGGGACTGGTGAGCCGGCTGTCCGGACGGCGACGGCGCTACACAGCCATCGAGCCGGACGCGGCGGTGGAGACCCTGGTACGCCACCGCACCACGCAGTTGGAGGCGGTGCGCACCACGGCGATGGAACTGTCGTCGCTGTTCCACTCGGTACAACGCGGGGACGGCCGGGGCGGCGCTGTGGAACTGCTGGAGGGACCCCAGTCGCTGGGCCGCTGGTTCGTCCGGCTCCAGCACCAGGTCCACGAGGAGATGCTCGTACTGGACCGGCCGCCGTACGCGCTGGCGCAGAGCAACCCGATCGAGCCGGCCAGCCTGGCCGGCGGGGTGCGGTGGCGGGGGATCTACACCCCGGAAGCACTGGAGGTTCCGGGCGCGTTGGAGGAAATCGAGAGGCTGGCGGCGTTCGGCGAGGAGAGCCGGGTCCTGCCGGACCTCCCGATGAAGCTGGCGATCGCCGACCGCCAGGTGGCGCTGCTGCCGCTCAGCCTGGACCTGGACACCTCCCATGCCCTGCTCGTTCGGGAGTCGACCCTGCTGGACGCGCTGATCGACCTCTTCGAGTGCTACTGGGATCGGGCGCTGCCCCTCGTGCACAGTGGGCGGCCTACGGCCGGTGGGCCGCACCCGGCAGGCGGCCCGGACCCCGACGCCCCGGACCCTGACGGCCCGGACGAGGCGGACCGCGCCCTGGTCGCGCTACTGGCCAGCGGAATGACCGACGCGGCGATCGCCCGCCGCCTGGGTCTGTCCACCCGCACCATGCGCCGCCGCACCCGTCGGTTGTTCGACGAACTGTCCGCGAGCAACCGTTTCCAGGCGGGAATCCAGGCGGCCCGCCGAGGCTGGCTGTAGCCCAAGGCCGGCTGCCCGGCGCGGGGGAGGGACGCCCAACGGGACCACGAGGTGAAGCGGCGGAACTGGTGTTCGTCCAGGCGCGCCAACCGGGCGACCAAGCTCGCGAGCTGCGGCTGGAGTACTAAGCTGCCTTGGGTGGCGTGGCACGCGTGCCCGAGGCGGGTCCCCGTACATCCTCGAGCAGGAGAGTGTCGTCCTCCCCGAAGTCCGGGGCCTGGAAGGGGTTTGTCGTCGCAGGCGGCGATGCCGCAGTGGCACAGCGGGGTTGCTCTTCCAGGGCGGAGAACAGTGATGTCGGATCGATGAGAGTCTCCCTTTCGTCGCAGGTCCCTGAAGGGGCCTGGCGTGCCCTGACCGGGCACGGCGGTCCTACAGCTTGGTCATCTTGGCGTACGGGCTCAAGATCCGCATTTGCGTCGAGCCGAAATCCACGAGCGCCGCGATTCCATCCTCGATGCCGATCACCCTGCCGAGGCCGTACACGTCGTGTGTGACCTGGTCGCCCACGGCGAAGTGCTTGGGAACGGGCGTGGCCGGGGCCTGGAAAGGGCTGGTAGGCAGATGACGCTTCGGTGCAGCAGGCTTTGTCATTGCCCCCAGTATGCACCTACGAACTGAGCTGGTGGCCGACTTCCAGGGGCAGGAGTAGCTGATCGTTGGCCTCCGCTTCGGCAAGAGTAAACCTGCTGACCGGCCAGTAGACGGGCGGGGTCGGGCGGTTCGGCCTTCTGTGAGACCAAACCGCCCGTACCCTTCGTGGTGTCTACGGCGTCACGTAGCAGGCGCCAAAAACTGGAGGCAATACCCCGTGCTGATTGCTCAGCGTCCGTCCCTGACCGAAGAGGTCGTCGACGAGTTCCGCTCCCGTTTCGTGATCGAGCCGCTGGAGCCGGGCTTCGGCTACACCCTCGGTAACTCTCTCCGTCGCACCCTCCTGTCGTCGATCCCCGGCACTGCTGTCACCAGCATCCGCGTCGACGGTGTTCTGCACGAGTTCACCACCGTGCCGGGCGTCAAGGAGGACGTCACCGACCTGATTCTCAACATCAAGCAGTTGGTCGTCTCCTCCGAGCACGACGAGCCGGTCGTGATGTACCTGCGCAAGCAGGGTCCGGGTCTGGTCACCGCCGCCGACATCGCGCCCCCGGCCGGTGTCGAGGTGTACAACCCGGACCTGGTCCTCGCCACGCTCAACGGCAAGGGCAAGCTGGAGATGGAGCTGACCGTCGAGCGCGGTCGCGGCTACGTCTCCGCCGTGCAGAACAAGCAGGTGGGCCAGGAGATCGGCCGGATCCCGGTCGACTCCATCTACAGCCCGGTACTCAAGGTCACCTACAAGGTCGAGGCGACCCGTGTCGAGCAGCGCACCGACTTCGACAAGCTGATCATCGACGTCGAGACCAAGCAGGCCATGCGTCCCCGTGACGCCATGGCGTCCGCCGGTAAGACCCTGGTGGAGCTGTTCGGTCTGGCTCGCGAGCTCAACATCGACGCCGAGGGCATCGACATGGGCCCGTCCCCGACGGACGCCGCCCTTGCCGCCGATCTCGCGCTGCCGATCGAGGAGCTGGAGCTCACGGTCCGCTCCTACAACTGCCTCAAGCGTGAGGGCGTCCACTCGGTGGGTGAACTCCTGGCGCGCTCCGAGGCCGACCTGCTCGACATCCGCAACTTCGGTGCGAAGTCGATCGACGAGGTCAAGGTGAAGCTGGCCGGCCTGGGCCTGGCACTCAAGGACAGCCCGCCCGGATTCGACCCGACCGCTGCTGCCTTCGACGCGGACGACAACGGGGGCACCGGTTTCATGGAGACCGAGCAGTACTGAACGCTGCGCCGGGTCATGGGGGGCTGAGTCCAGGAAGGCAGAATCTCCAACCATTGAGGTCTTCGCGGGCACTCTCGGCTGGAGAGTCCCAAAGGGATGCCTTCCGGGACGCGATCACCAGCCTGGCCTGAATCCCAGTCCATCAGTTCGACGGGTGCTCGACGACTACCGGGCATGTCCATCAGTCCGGAGTACGGTCTTGCGCCTGGTCGACTCGTTGCCCGAGCCGGAGGTGCCAGCGCCGCGGGTGGTCGGTGTCGATGAATACGCCACCCGCAAGGGCCGCCACTACGGCACCGTCCTGGTGGACGTCGAAACCCGCCGTCCCATCGATCTCTTGTCTGATCGGGAAGCATCGAGCCTGGCCGCCTGGCTCACCCAGCGGCCGGGTGTCGAGGTCGTCTGCCGGGACCGCGCGCCTTTCCTCGCAGAGGGCGCCGCAGCTGGCGCCCCGCAGGCGGTCCAGGTCGCGGACCGGTGACACCTGTGGCACAACCTGGGCGAAGCCGCCGAACGCGCCGTCGTCCAGCACCGCCAATGCCTCCGAGCCCTCATTCCTGCGGGCCCCGAACCCGGGCCAGCACCAGCCGAGATGAGGGAAAGGGAGATCGGACGTTCCATGGGTATCCGAAACCGCCAACAGGGCAACGCTGATATCCACCTTGACCTCAACCTTGCTTGAGATTCTACGGTTCTTGTATCAGCGATCATTCCCAGGGGGCACGCACATGACGACCCAGCACACCTCCGACGCCGAACTTGCCGCTCAGCCGGCTGCGTACTGGACCGGTGTCGCCTACGAGGCCCTCATCTCGTTCACCCGAGCCCAGCAGGCCGAACTTGGTTTCACCCAGCCCCAGTACTGGCTGTTGCGCAACCTGTCGAAGGACGACATTTCACCCGACGGCCACGGCATGACTATCCCCGAACTCCAGGCGGCCATGGGCTCTTACATCAGGCCCGAAGACGACCTGAAGGCAGAGGTCGAAGTCCTGCTGGCGCGCGGATGGCTCACCCTCGATGCCGAGGGACGGCTGTGGATCACCGCAGCGGGCGAGGAGGCTCGTGCCGGTCTCAAGCAGCACGCCCCGGCAATCCGAGCCCGCATTCACCAAGGCATCGATGACGCCGACTACGGCACCACAGTGAAAGTGCTTCAGCAGATGATTCGGAACACCGGCGGCACCCTGTAGGAGCGTGCCTCAGTAAGATCTTTGGAGGGAGATTGTCACTTATCTGGTGAACAAGGGCCTGTTCTGACTGGCACCGCATTTGCCCTGTGTCAGCCCCGCGGCGGGCTGACGCAGGGGCACCGGAGGGTTCAGGAAGGCTGCGGCGTGGAGGCGTACGCATGCCGGTAGGCGGCAACATCGCCCACCGAGATCAGGGGCAGCCCTTCACGCTTGGCCAGTCCCTGCAGATCGCTGTGACGGGCGATGTCACGAACGATGGTGGTCCAACCTGAAACAAAGCATGCGGATTTCCCGTCAGCGCATACCCAGACCCGGCCGCACGTGAAGCACCATGCGTGACCGTCTTCAGCGCCGGTGTTGCCAGTTCGCTGACAGGGGCTGGCGTCGGATTGCCGCCCTCCTTCGGGCGGCAGTGGGGGCGGGGGCGGCTCCCACGCCGGCAGCACTGGGCCACCCGCGCGCAGGCGTGCGATGGCCAACTCGGCCCCAGAAAGCCCGTCAGCCCCGCCCAGAGTACGAGCCACGGGCCGACACGGCTACCGGAACGGGCTCCGCCCACCCACCGGGCCCCGGCACCCTCATGTCCCGTCGCCCGCCCTGGGGTTATCCCTACCCCGGATCCGCCAGCAGCCGCCATAGTCCGCAATGGCCGTGATCCGTAGCTTCGAGTTATCGGCTCGGAAAGATCAGGAGAGGACGGGCATGAGGCTGCGCGGCGGCAAACAACAGAAGACGGACGACCGGTCGGAGGCCCAGGGCACACCCGGTCTCGCCGTCGAACTGCGCGGCGTCCGACGGCAGTACGGCCGTGGCACCAGCGCTGTGCACGCCCTCGCCGGCATCGATCTCGCCCTGCCGCGCGGCACGTTCACCGCTGTCATGGGCCCGTCCGGCTCCGGCAAGTCCACGTTCCTGCAGTGCGCCGCCGGTCTCGACCGGCCATCGGCCGGCTCCGTGCGCCTCGGCGGTACGGAGATCACCGGCATGCGTGAGAACCAGCTCACCGAGTTACGCCGCAGCCGCCTGGGCTTCGTCTTCCAAGCCTTCAACCTGCTGCCCTCCCTCACCGTGGAGCAGAACGTACTGCTCCCGATGCGCCTCGCCGGGCAGCGTCAGGACCGCCGAAGGGCGGACGCGATGCTCGCACAGGTCGGCCTCGCCGACAAGGCGAAGCGCCGGCCCGGCGAGCTCTCCGGCGGCCAGCGGCAGCGTGTGGCCATCGCCCGCGCCCTGGTCACCAGCCCGGACGTGGTCTTCGCCGACGAGCCCACCGGCGCCCTCGACACCGGTACCGCCGCCGAGATCCTCGGCCTGCTCCGGCACGCGGTGGACAGCCTCGGCGCCACCGTCGTCATGGTCACCCATGACCCGACCGCGGCCGCATGGGCCGACCGCGTACTGTTCCTTACGGACGGTGTCTTCGCCGGCGGCCTCGACCGCGGCTCGGCGGAGCAGATCGCGGCGCGCATGGCCGTCCTCACCTCCCGTACGGGCGCCATGGCAAGGGCCGCCGCGTGAGGATCTTCGCCCCCAACGGCCTCGCCCGCGCGGCCGTGCGCTTCAAACCGGCGTCGTTCGTCGGCACCTTCGTCGCGCTGATGATGGCGGCGCTGATCGTCTCGGCCTGTGGCATTCTCCTGGAGACGGGTGCCCGCGCGTCGGTGCCGGCGGAGCGGTACGCGAAGGCCCCGGTCGTCGCGGCGGCGGACCAGTACGCCCGCCTCGTCACGGGCAGCGGCGACAGCCGCTCCGAGTCGGCGGACCTGCTGCCGGACACAGCACGCGTGGACGTTGCGCTGGCCGGCAAGGCGGCCCGCGCGCCCGGCGCGAAGGCAGCAGTGCCGGACTTCACGTTCCCGGTACGCCAGGGCGACAGCGCGCTGACGGGCCACGGCTGGGGATCGCACGCTTTCACCGGCGCCGCGCTCACCTCCGGAGCCGCGCCCCGTACTGGCGAGGTCGTGCTCGACGCCGCCGTCGCACGGGCCGCGAAGGTCGGCGTCGGTGACACCGTCGCGCTCGAAACCGCCACCGGACGCGCCGACTTCCGTGTCTCCGGGCTGGCGAAGGCCGGATCCGTCGACGTGGCCAAGGGCGCCACAGGCTGGTTCGCCGACGCGCAGTCCCCCGCTCTCGCCGGGCATCCCGGTAAGGCCGACGCCATCGCGGTACTGGCGAGGGCCGGTGCGGACACCGACGCCCTCGCCGCCGATGTGAAGAAGGCGCTCGCCGGCTCCGGCGCCAAGGTGCACACCGGCGACGACCGCGGCGCCGTCGAGGACCGCGGGCTCGGATACGCCAAGGAAACGCTCACCGGGCTCGGCGGCTCCTTCGGCGGGATCGCCGCCGTGGTCGCCATCTTCACGGCGTCCGGCACGGTCGCGCTGTCCGTCGCCCAGCGGGCCCAGGAGTTCGCACTGCTGCGGGCCGTCGGCGCCACTCCGCGGCAGATCCGCCGCGCGGTCGCGGCCGAGGCGCTGCTCGTCGCGCCGCTCGCCGGGCTGGTCGGTTGCCTACCCGGGATCGGGCTCGCGCACTGGTGGTTCGGGCAGTTGAAGGACCGCGGGGCCATCCCGGAGCCCGTGGACCTGCACGTCTCCTGGATCCCGCTCGTCGTCGCCGTCGGCATCGGGCTGCTGACCGCGCTCGCCGCCGGTTGGGCGGCCGGGCGCCGGCCCGCGAAGATCAAGCCGGGGCAGGCGCTCACCGAGGCGTCGGTGGAGCGGCTGCGGCCGGGCGTGATCCGTACCGTGCTGGGCCTGGGCGCCCTCGTCGGCGGCGGATTCCTCACCGTCCTCGCCGCCCGTTCGGCCGGGGAGGACGCGGCCAACGCCGCCCTCGGCGTCGTCATGCTGTTCATGCTTGCCGTCGGCCTGCTCGGCCCGCTGGTGGCGTGGTCGTGCGCGGCGCTGTTCGGGCTCCCGCTGAGCGGCGGCGGCGCCGCGGCATCGCTCGCCGCCGCCAACTCCCGTACGAACGCTCGCCGACTGGCCTCCGCGATCACCCCGATCGTGCTGGCCATGGCCTTCGCTTCGACGCTCGCCTTCATGCACACGAGCGAGAGCCATGTCGCCGCGAAGCAGCTGCGCGCCGGCGTCACCGCGGACCACGTCGTCACGCACCCCGCCGGGCTGCCTGCCGACGCCGCCGACCGGGCCGCCCGTGCACCCGGCGTCGACGCGGCCGTGGGCCTGCTCGACACGCAGGTACTCGTGCCCGTCGGCTCCGGAGGCGACAGGTGGCTGCAGGGCTCGGCGACCCAGGGCATCTCCGGCTCCGGCGCCCAACTCGCGAAGGTGCAGAACCTCGACGTGCGCAGCGGCAGCCTGGACCGTATCGGCAAGGGCCGTATCGCCATCGACAAGACGCTCGCCACGTCGGCGAAGGTCAAGGTCGGTGACAAGCTGCCGATGTACCTCCCGGACGGCACCAAGACGAGCCCCGAGGTCATCGCCGTGTACGGCCGCGGGCTCGGCCTCGCGGCCGTGACCATGGACCGCGCGTCCCTGGCCGCCCATGTCACCTCGGGTTTCGACAGCACGCTGCTGGTGCGTGGCGGAGACGCCAAGGCCCTTGCCCCGCTGGGCAAGGTCACCGACGCGTCCGGCTACGCCCTCGAGCAGACCACCGACCGCGAGCTCAACGCCTGGGCCAACTACACGATGGCCGGAGTCCTGGGCGGCTTCGCCGCCGTCGCCGCCGTCAACACCCTCGTGATGACCGTCCTCGACCGTCGCCGCGAGCTCGGCATGCTCCGCCTCGTCGGCGCCACCAGGCGCCAGGTGATGGACATGCTGCGCTGGGAAGGCCTGCTGGTGGCGGTGGCCGGCATCGTCCTTGGCACGGCCATCGCCGCGGCCACCCTGATCCCGATGATGCGCGGTCTGACCGGCGAGGACCCTTACGTACCCCCGCTCGTGTACGGGTCCTTCGCCGCGGCCGCGGTGGGCCTCACCCTGCTCGCCGTCACCCTCCCGGCGCGGGCGGCGCTCCGCGACCGGGAGGGCTGACGGGGGCCTGCTGCCTCGAAGCGGCGCCCGCGGGAATGGTCGCAGGCGGGTCCGCCTGGCGAGGCGGTGGAGGCCGCCCTGATGTCTGGCGGCATTCGTTCTCACATTCATTGTCAGTGCGGTGAGCTTCACTGTCCGCCATGAAGCTCACGCAAGCGACCGTCAACGACCTGCTGGCTCAACTCGACCCGGGTGACGGCTACATGTACCTGCCCAGCGACCTGAACCCGCAGGACCTGACCGACCTGCTCGTCGGCAGCTACGGCGCCCCGCGCACCCTCGTCCTCGACGGCTTCACCGATCCGACGGTCGACGAGTCCAGGGGCGCGGCTCCCCTCGTCCCACGCTCCACCGGGACGGCCCGGCCGTCTCGATCAGTTGGCGCGGGGAGAACTCGTAGCCGCCGAGGTTCTCCGGCATTCCGGCCCGGACGACCCCAGCGTCCAGCAACGCCCGTGCGGTGTCCTCGGTGAGTCTGCCGAGTTCCTCGGCCGTGTCCGCGTTTCGCCTCAAGTAGTCCGCCGAGCACGTCGATTCGCTCAAGCATCGCGGGAAATTCCGGGCTGACATGTAATCCGGCCGAGTCCGCCATGGATGGTCGCCCCTCGCTATCAGTGCTGAGCCCAGCGTCACTTTAGCGAGAAGTCGTACCATTCCCCAGCCTGCGCCGCCGTCGTACCATCGGCCGCACGCGACCTCATGGCGGAGCCCTCGTGCGAGGAGCGCGAAGCCAAGCTCGCGTCGTGGGGGCAGTGGGCGCTGACCGGGCGGCACCCCCGGTGCTGAGTGGATCTGGATGACCGTCAGCTGGGCCGCAGAGCGCTCCTGGTGCGCCACTGGGCCCAGTCGACGTTCCAGTCGCCGAAGCCGTTGTTCAGGGCCACCTCTCCCTTGGTCTCCGCGCCCTTGACCTCGAACGGGTCTCCGATCCGGGCCTGTTCATAGAGCCATCTGGCGTCGGTGTCGCTCATGCCGATGCAGCCGTGGCTCTTGTTGGCCCTGCCGAAGTAGGCGGCGTTCCAGGGTGCGGCGTGTGCGTACGTTCCCGACCAGGTCAGCCGCATCGAGTAGTCGACCATCTCGTCGTAGGCGTGGCCGAGGCCCACGGTCTCGGATTTCATCCGGATCGTGCCCTCCTTCGCCATCAGCACCTCTGTGCCGCGCCAGGAGCCCGTGTCGGGGCCGGGAGTGCCGCCGGAGATCCGAAAGGTCCGCACGGTCTTGCCGTCGCGTTCCATGGTGAGCTGCTTGCTGTCGAGGTCGACCCTGACGACCTGCCGCGCGCCGATGACGAGGTCGAGTTTGTAGTCACGCACGAACCAGCCGCCGCCCGCACCCGAGTCGGTGCCGTTCAGTCGGGCGTCCAGGGTCACCTTGGTGCCTGGCTGCCAGTACTCCTTGGGCCGCCAGTCCACCCGATCCTTGCCGGACCAGTCCTTCATCCATCCCCATGAGCCTTCTGTGTTGTTCGACGTGGTGACCTTGAGTTGCCTCTCGACCGCGGCCTTGTTCCGCACCGGGGAGTCGAAGACCAGGGAGATCGGCTGGGCCACGCCGACCGTGGTGCCGCTACTCGGCCGCCAGTCCACCTTGTTGACCTTGTCGGCGGCGGCGGTGGTGAAGGACTCGTCCGCCTCACCCACCGTGCCGTCTTCTGTACGGGTCGCCGCCTTGACCGTGTACGTGGCGCCGGGCACGGCGTTGCGGTCCGAGGTCCAGGTCCGGCCGTCGTGCGCCAGCGTGCCGGTGAGCCTGCCGCCCTGGGCCTCTGTGACGGTGACCGAGGTGAGGGTGCCGCGGTTCGTAGCGACCTTGACCGGCTCGCCGGCCTTCGCTCCCGCGCCGTGGGGCGTCACGGTGACCGTCGCCGCCCCGCTGTCCGCGTCTCCGCCGCCGGCTTTCGCGTCCGCCTTGGCCGACATCGAGCCGTCGGTGGAGCAGGCGGAGAGCGCGGCGGTCAGCAGGACGGCGGCCGCCGTGGCAGCGGCGATGGCACGAACCCGCACCGGGCCCACGCGTATCGGTCCGACACGTGTCTGGCTCAACGGATACCTCCGTGAAAGTCGGGGATGACGTCGGGATGCGGGGGACTCTAGGTCGCGAAAAGCGCACGACATCGGCGTGTCGGTCGTGTGACAGCAACTGCAGGGGAACGGTCATCGTCCGGTCACATGTGCCGCGCGTGACGGTCATGGAGGGCCGTGAATCCTCCCCGCGCTGTGGGTGTCGTGAGGCAAAGGAGCGTCTCTCGTCCGACACCAAGCCTCGCGACGGTGTGACAACCGCTGCACAGGAATGGTCATGGTCCGGTCACATTCGTCGCGTGGCACGGTCACGGACACCTGTGAATCTTCCTCGAGTTCCGTGCTTCACGGCTCGGTTCCTTACTCGACAACAACGGCACCCGAGGAGGCGCAGTGTCAGCGTTGCTCGCGAGAGCAAGCTGTGGTCGGCAGGATGCGTGGCTGGGGCCCATCTCCGGCGAGGCGTACCGCGCGTTCCTGGCATCCCGCACAGGCTCAGCCCTGGCTCCCGGCTTTCTGCAGTGCCCGTCCTGGGCTGTGGTGAAGGACGGCTGGCAGGCCCAGCTGCTCGGCTGGGGGCCGCAGGTCGGCCCCGGAGCTGGGAAGCTGAGCGGAGTGGCGCTGGTGCTGCTGCGTCGGTTTCCCGGTATCCGCAAGTACTTCGCCTATCTGCCCGAGGGGCCCGTCGCCGACTGGACCGACTCGGATCCCGACGGCTGGCTCAACCCGCTGTTGCGTCATCTGCGCGCCGTGGGAGCGTTCGCCGTACGCATCGGGCCCGCGCCCGACTACCGCCGGTGGGACGCCGCCAGGCTCAAGGCGGGGACCGGCCTCGGGCGACGCCTGACCGACGTGCTCGCCTGTGAGGTCGATCCCTTGGGGGCCGCCGTGGCCGAGCGACTGCGGGCCCGTGGCTGGGTGCGCTGCGGCGGCGACGGGGAGGACGGGGACGCACAGCCCCGCTATGTCTTCCGGGTGCCGCTGGCCGGGCGTACCTCCGACGACCTGTGGTCCGGGCTCAACCAGGAGTGGCGGCGCAACATCCGCCGGGCGCACAAGTCGGGCGTGGAGGTGAGGGTGGGCGGGGCCGCCGACCTTCCCGAGTTCTACCGGCTGCTGAGGATCACCGAGGAGCGCGATGGCTTCAGGCTCGGCCGCTCACTCGCGTACTACGAGCGCCAGTACACGGCCCTCAATGCCGAGGAGCCGGGCAGGATGCGGCTCTATCTCGCCCACCACCAGGGCGAGATACTGGCCGCCCACACCATGATCACGGTGGGTCGGAGGGTTTGGTACCAGACCGGGGCCTCCGCCGACCACCGGCGCGAGGTCCGCCCTTCCAACGCCCTGCAATGGCAGATGATGCTCGACGCCCACGCCCGGGGCGCGGAGGTGTACGACATGCGTGGGGTACCGCCCACACTCGACCCCGATGCCCGCTCGTTCGGGCTGCTGCGCTGGAAACTCGGCACCGGGGGTCAGGTCGTGGAGACGCTGGGGGAATGGGAGACACCATTGGCCGGCACCGCCAACCACACGCTGTACCGCGCCTTCCAGATGTACCTGGCCCGCCGGTGAGCGCCCCCAGGACTCCGGCCGTTCCAGACTTCCCGGGTACGCCCGCCGCTTCCGGCGCCCCCGCAGCCCAACCTGCGGCCGCTGCCCCCGAGAGCGCCGACATCTCCACGACGGAGCAACCGGTCCACCGGCCCGGCTCGGTACTGCGCAGCGGCGCGGCCATGGCCGCAGGGTCCCTCGTATCCCGCATCACCGGATTCGTACGGTCCGCCGTGGTCGCCGCCGCCCTCGGCGTGGGGCTGACCGCCGACGGCTATGCGGTCGGCAACACCGTCCCCAACATCGTCTACACGCTGCTCCTGGGCGGTGCCCTCAACGCCGTCTTCGTGCCCGAGCTGGTCAAGGCCGCCAAGGAACACGAGGACGGCGGGGCCGCGTACACGGACCGGTTGCTCACCGTCTGCATGGCGGCCCTGCTACTGATCACGGCCGGGGCGGTGTTCGCCGCGCCCGCGATCGTCTCGGCCTACACCGACTACACCGGCGCGCAGGCAGCGATGACGGTCGCTTTCGCGCGGTACTGCCTGCCGCAGATCTTCTTCCTCGGTCTGTTCACCCTGCTCGGGCAGGTGTTGAACGCACGGGGCCGGTTCGGCGCCATGATGTGGACCCCGGTCCTCAACAACGTGGTCGTCATCGCCGTCTTCGGTCTGTACCTGGCGACGGTCGGAACCGGGGGCACACTCACCCCCGGTGAGACCGCGCTGCTCGGCTGGGGCACCACGGCTGGGGTCGTCGTCCAGGCGCTGGCACTGCTGCCGTCCCTGCGCGCGGCGCGCTTCAGCTGGCGGCCCAGGTTCGACTGGCGAGGCAGTGGACTGTCGCGGCCGCTGCGCTCGGCCGGCTGGTTGGTGCTGCTCGTGTTCACCAACCAGCTCGCGTACTGGGTGGTGACCTGGCTGGCGACGGCGGCGGGGCAGCGTGCGGCGGCCGAGGGGATCGACGGTGGGGCCGGGTTCAGCGCGTACAGCAACGCGTATCTGCTGTGGGTCGTGCCGCACGGCATCGTGACCGTCTCGTTGGTCACCGCACTGATGCCGCGGATGAGCAGGGCAGCGGCCGACGGCGACACTGCGGCCTTGCGGCGGGACGTCTCGTATGCCCTGCGCAGCAGCACCGCCGTCGTCGTGCCCGCCGCTTGCGCGCTTCTCGCGCTCTCCGGGCCGATCATGGCGGTCGCCTTCCAGTACGGCGGGACCGGCGCGGACGACATCACCGTCATGGCGGGAGCGCTCACCGCCTTCGCGCCGGGACTGATCGCCTTCTCCGGGCAGTACGTCCTCTCTCGCGCCTTCTACGCGCTGTCCGACACCCGCACACCGTTTCTGCTGAACCTCGTGATCGCCGGACTCAACGCGGGTCTGTCCGCGGCCGCTTGCCTGCTACTGCCCGCACGCTGGGCGGTCACCGGCATGGCCGGGGCGTACTCGGTGGCACTCTTCGCGGGCTGGGCGGTCACCGCCCATGTACTGGACCGCAGGCTCTCGGTGACGAAGGGCTCCGGGCACGCGCTGCGGCGCTCCCCGTCCGCGTACGCGTTGGGCCGGCTGCTGCTGGCCGCGGTCCCGGCCGCCACGCTCGGCCACCTCGCAGCCGCTCACGCGTCCAGTCCCGGTCCGTTCGAGGCGGTGACGGCGGGCGCGGCGACCATCCTTGCGACCTTCGCACTGCTGGTGCGTCCCCTGCGCCTGACAGAACTGGAAGCCGCCCTCAGGGCAGTGCTCCGCACACTCCGCCGCCGAGCCTGACAATGGTCACCTCCTTCCGCACCCCAACCAACCCGGTGTGCCCACCATTTGGTGAAATGGAATACTCCGCATATGCCACGCGTCCTGCTCATAGAAGACGATGCCTCCGTCAGCGAAGGCATCGAGCTCGGCCTGCGCCGCCGCGGGCACGAGGTGCGCACCGCCCCCACCGGGGAGGCCGGGTTGGCGGTCATCGGTGAATTCCGGCCCGATCTGCTGCTCCTCGACCTCATGCTGCCCGGCATGAACGGCGTCCAGGTCTGCCGCCAGGTGCGCGAGGCAGGCCAACTGCCGGTCATCATGCTCACCGCCCGCGGCGACGACTTCGACGTCGTGGTGGGGCTGGAGGCCGGGGCCGACGACTACATCGTCAAACCCGCTCGCACGGAGGTGATCGAGGCCCGCATCCGGGCCGTGCTGCGCCGCATCGAGGAGCCGGGCGGGCGCCCCGCCGTGGAGTTCCACGGCGATCTCGCCATCGACCGTGTGGGGCTGAGTGTCACCAAGGCCGGGGAGCGCTTGGTGCTCGCCCCTTCCGAACTCAGGCTCCTGCTGTACCTGACCGCCGCGCCGGAGCAGGTCTTCAGCCGACAACAGCTGCTCGAGCAGGTCTGGGAACACAGCTACCACGGCGACGCGCGCCTGGTCGACGCCTGCGTACGGCGGTTGCGCCACAAGATCGAGGACGTGCCGGGCAGCCCCCGCTACATCCAGACCCTGCGGGGCTTCGGCTACCGCTTCGGGCCGCTGTGAGCTCGCGGTGAGCCGCCGCAGAGCCCGCATCGGGCTGCGTACCCGACTGGTGCTTGCCTTTCTGCTGGTCGCCGCCGTCAGCGCCGGGACCACCGCGGCCCTCACCTACCGCAAGGCGCGCACCACGATCCTCCAACAGGCCCAGGACACGGCCGTCTCCTCGTTCCGCGACCGGGTCCAGGACCTGGGCACGACGCTGCCCGTCGAGCCCAAGTCCCTTCGGGAGCAGCTCCTTCAACTCGCCCGGCAGGGCAAGCCACACCCCTGGGTGGTGTTCGCCGAGTACGGATCGGTCCGGGTGTCCTCCGGCGCCAGCCCCGTTTCGACCGTGATCACCCCCGAACTGCGCCGTGCCGCGCTCGCCAAGCCCCGCGGTAGTTTCCAGCGGGTCGACAGGGACGGCGCCCCGTGGCTGACCATCGCCGTTCCGACCGTTTTCCACGACGGGAAGGCCACCCGGCCCACCGGACTGGTGTTGTACGCCGTGATGCCGCTGACCGACGAGGCGGCCAACGTCCGGGCCATGGTCACCGCGGCCCGCGACGGGGCTGTCCCGGGCCTCGCGGTGGCACTGATCCCCGCGCTGCTGTCGGCGGGCAGTGTGCTGCGCCCGGTCCGTGATCTGCGAAAGGCGGCGCGAAGCATGGGCAGCGGCCGTCTTGACACCCGCATCCAGGTCAAAGGCAGCGACGAACTCGCCGACCTGGCCGAAACGTTCAACGAGTCCGCGGTCGAGCTGGAACGCACTGTCGGTGAGCTCCGAGAGGCCGAGGCACGCGCCCGCCGCTTCGCCTCCGACGTCTCCCACGAACTGCGCACTCCGCTCGCCGGGATGCTCGCCGTCACGGAAGTCCTGGACGAGGACGCCGCCCAGCTCGCTCCCGACACCGCCGCCGCCGTCCGGCTGATCAGCGCAGAGACGGGTAAACTGGCCGTACTCGTCGAGGACTTGATGGAGATTTCCCGCTTCGACGCCCGGGCCGCCGAGCTGAACTCCGACGAGGTCGACGTCGCACAGACCATCCGCAAGACCCTGACGAGCCGTCACTGGACCGATCCCGCACAGGTCGTCACCGACCTACCCGACGGCATCCGTGCCCAGTTGGACCCTCGGCGCTTCGACATCGTCATCGCCAACCTCGTCGGCAACGCGCTGCGGCACGGAAGCGCGCCCGTCTCCGTACGGCTGCGCACCGAGACGTCCGGTGACCACGCGCCCGGCACGAGCCGGGCGGCCGGCGTGGATGGGGCGGCCCGGCTTGTCATCGAGGTCGCGGACAGCGGCCCCGGCATCCCTGCGGACGTGCTGCCGCACATCTTCGAGCGCTTCTACAAGGCGGACTCGGCCCGCACGCGTTCGGCGGGCAGCGGTCTCGGCCTCGCCATCACGCTGGAGAACGTGCGACTGCACGGAGGCGCGGTCCGGGCAGCGAACGGCCCGCAGGGCGGCTCCGTCTTCACAGTGGAAATACCTCTCACGGGAGGGGAGACGACCGGGTGAAGCGTCCGAGTACCGCCGTGGTCCGTGCCGCCGCGTGCGTCACCGCCGCCGGCCTGCTGACCGGCTGCGGAGTGCAGCAGACCGATGTCATCGAGGCCGGCGGACCTGCCACCGTCAATGTCTTCCCCGCCCCCGGGCAGCGATTGCTTCTCTTCTTCCTCTCCCCTCAGGGCCACCTGACTCCGGTGGTTCGACCGGTCAAGTCGGAGCAGTATGCTCCAGCAGGCGTCGAGCCGGTGGACCGCCAGAAGGTGCTCGCCATGCTGTTCGCCGGCCCACAGGCAAACGAGCGCGCGGCCGGGCTCCATACTGAGCTGCCCCAGCTGAACGGGGCCATGGGCATAAAGTCGACCCCCAGCAATGTGACGGTCCTCCTGCCCCTGGCGGTGCGGCACTTTGAGGCGACCGCGGTGCGTCAGGTGGTGTGTACGGTCGCGTTCGCGGACGGCGACGGCAGCGCGGAAGTGGTCATCGTCGGCAATGACGGCACACTCCCGGCGGCCCACTGCTAGGGCCTCTGACCGATCGCTCCTCGTACGTCAACGGCCGGTGGCGCGGCGCTGCCGCGGTAGCTCGACGGGCCCGTACAGCGCGGCCGTCTCCTTGGCGCGCAGTGGGCGGGGTGTCGACGAGGTCGGCCAAGACGGTGGTGGCGGCCATGTGAACCCCTCCGTCTGCGGGGTACGGGGCTGATAGGTGAGACGCCGCGAGGCCACGAGCCCCGAACGGCCTCGCGGGAAAAGGGATGTGTAGGCGAGTAAAAGTCAATGAACGCAAGGGAGTTGAGCCCTTGAGGCCCGTCGTGTGTCATGCTTCGATCATGACTGACCGAGACGACTGGGACAGCAGGCTGCAGACCGATCGACCCCACTCGGCGCGTGTGTGGGACTACCTGCTCGGCGGAAAGAACAACTACCTGGTGGACAGCCAGGCCGGCGACCTGATCCTCCAGAAATTTCCCGAGTTCGCAGCCATCGCCCGCCTGCAACGGGGCTTCCTGGTACGAGCAGTGCGGTTTCTGACGCACGAGGCTGGGATCCGTCAGTTTCTCGACATCGGTACCGGACTGCCCACTGCCAACAACACCCACGAAGTCGCCCAAGGTATCGCGCCCGAAAGCAGGATCGTCTATGTGGACAACGACCCTATTGTCCTCGCCCACGCCGACGCGTTGTTGACCAGTACTCCAGGCGGGAAGTGCGCCTACCTGGATGCCGATGTGCGCGACCCGCAGAAGATCCTCACCCAGGCGGCGCACACGCTGGACTTCGACCAGCCCATCGGTCTGATGCTGCTCAACATCATGGGCCAGATCTCGGACGAGGAGGAGCCCGAGCGCATCGTGGCCGAGTTGGTCGATGCTCTGCCACGGGGCAGCTACGTGGCGTTGAGCGACGGAACGGCCACCAGTGAAGAGCTCAAGGCGGCCGTCGAGGCGTATAACCTACAGTCGGTCAATACGTACCACCTGCGCTCACCCGAGCACATCGGGACCTTTCTCCAGGGTCTGCGCCTGGTCGAGCCGGGCCTGGTCAGGTCTGCGGAGTGGCGCCCGGATTCCGGCTCCGCGAACATCACTCAGGAGCAGGGCCACGCCGTTGGGGCGGTGGGCCTGAAAGAGTAGGCCGTGGCCCCGCCGAGGTGGTTCGGCCGAGTGTGCGGGTGGCCGCACTCCGGGTGCTTGACCCGGATGCGCTCGAGGACGGTGACAAGCACGCCCGCAGGTAGTGCGGCGGCGGCAGCCGGCATGGCGGGTGCCGCCGCGGCTCTTGTGGTGGGGCACAGCAGGCATGGCTGCGTGAATCCCGGAACGCATCCGAGCAGAAGGCGCAACAGGGCCCCGGGACCGCACCCGGGCGGCCTGAACGATGTGGCGGCAGGCGGACGGGCTGACCCTGCATCCTGGAACAGAAGAAGGCCGCGCGTCGGCCTACCTTGGCCCGGCACACCATTCACAACCTCCAGCCTGGCTTGGACGTCCTGAAAGGTGGGCGGCTCAACTACGCCACCACCCCGGACAGTCTCGATCAGATGGCCGCGGTCGACGTGCACCCCCCCTGCCGAGCCAAGCGCTGGACTGTGGAGCGGACTTACGGATGGCTGATGCTCAGCAGGTAGGAAAATCAGTCCAGTGGATCGTTCAGTGAGTGCGCGTACCGCAATTTGTGTTGCTCGGGAAGATCAATAACACTACCGCCCCGCCCGCACCTCGGCTCCGCGCCGAGCTCGAAGTCCGTACCCCGGCCGACCGAGGTCCGGGCCGCGCGGGGGAGAGGGGCCCGGGGATCGACGCCGCCGTGCCTGAGGTCCAGGCGAAGCCACGAACGTGGGCTATGCCCGTTGCGACGTCGGCTTCGGGCTCTGCTCGGGGCCAGTCGTCTCCATCGCCACCGCCGGCGTCGTGCCCCACGAGACCGGCACCGCCTCAGGCCTGCCGAACAGCTCACGCCAGATCGGTGCCTCACTCGGGCTCGCCGCCCACCGACGCACCGGCCGGACCGTCCCGGGGTGGCTGACAGGATGCGCGGCGGTGGTCAGTTCGGGTCGGCTTCGAGGAGTGAGGTGCTCGGCAGCCTCATCTCGATGGCGTAATCCTCGAATCCCAGGGAGCGCCAGAAGCTGATGCCTCGTTCATTGTGGATGAGGACGTCAAGTGCTACTCGGCGTGCCGGCCAGTACTCGTCACGCAGAGTCTTGATCGCGGCGCGACCCAGCCCGCGTCGGCGGAAGTCCCGGGCGACGAAGAACTGCCGCAGGTGGATGCCGCCGTCCTCGTCAGTGCGCCACAGGGCGTAGAACGCGGGGGCGTGGTCCACGGTGCCGAGCGCCGCGGTGTATTCGCCGGCGAGCCAGCCGTGCATCCGGTCGGCGAGTTGCTGGCCACGCATCGGATTTTCGTGGCCCTGATCCTCGATCAGCTGCTCGTTCAGAGCCGCCAGCACCGGTACGTCCTTCAAGCCTGCCAAACGGATACGCACTACGTGTTCCCCCTGGGAGCCGCTGTCATCGGTGCGCGGGGCCGGCCGATCCGGCTGGTGCCGGCCGAGGAGACGATCAGCGCTCGGGAAGGACATGGCGCTCAGCGCCCACCCGCCGAAAGCTGACGGCCGACCCCGCGCTCCCATGCTGATGCATAGCCATAGTTGTTGCAAGTTATTCGCAATAGAGGCTTAGGGTGCTCTTGAGCGATCACCTACTCGAAGGAGAGCAGTGCCGATGGGCGCCTACACGCTTCCTGATCTGCCGTACGACTACTCCGCTCTCGCTCCGGCCATCACGCCGGAGATCCTGGAGCTGCACCACGCCAAGCACCACGCCGCCTACGTGAAGGGCGCCAACGACACCCTGGAACAGATCGCCGAGGCTCGCGACAAGGACCAGATCACTCCGACCGGTCTCGTAGGCCTGGAGAAGACGTTCGCGTTCAACCTGTCCGGGCACGTTCTGCACTCGATCTTCTGGCAGAACCTGTCCTCCGACGGCGGTGACCGCCCCCACGGCGAGCTGGCCACCGCGATCGATGAACACCTGGGCGGCTTCGAGGCGTTCAAGAAGCAGCTCACCGTGGCGACCACGTCGGTGCAGGGCTCCGGGTGGGGCGTGCTGGCCTGGGAGCCGGTCGGGCAGCGGCTGATCGTGGAGCAGGTCTACGACCACCACGGCAACGTCGGCCAGGGCACCACTCCGCTGCTGGTCTTCGATGCCTGGGAGCACGCCTACTACCTGCAGTACAAGAACGTGCGCCCCGACTACGTCACCAAGCTGTGGGACCTGGTCAACTGGACGGACGTCGCTGCCCGCTACACCGCGGCGACCAGCGCCTGACCTTGATGTGCTGCTGCGCTCATCAGCCGGGGCAAAACAGACCTGTTGGTCCAGGTGCCGCGGCCGCTCGTGGCGAAGGCCCGACGACCGGCGGCCCGGCCTGGGCGTTCATTATTCGTTGACCACCCTGCCGCAGCCTTGTCGAGCCGGCTGCGCACGACCTCCGTACGAGGACGTGCGTGACATCTCCACCCGGAAAGGGGGTGCAGTGATGAAGCTTCTCTTCGCCATTCGCAACAAGGTGTCCGCGCAGAAGAGCCTGAAGGCCAGTGCTTGGTACTTCTGGTACTAGGCCGAGTGGTCGTCCCCGTCGCGAGGCGGGGACGACGCCGACTGACGCCGCCTGCCCCTCTCGGCCTTCCCGGAGACTTCCATGCGCGCCACGGTGTTCCATCCACGACTCGCCGCCCTGTTCCGGGACCACCTCGGGCGGGACGTCTTCCGGCTCGAACCCGACACCATAGGGGTCGCCGGACACGAGGTCGCCGACCGGATCCTCGCCGCCCGCCGGGCCACCGAGACCGAACGGCCCACGTTCAAGCCGCTGCACGGGCGTTCGATCCCACGCAGCGAGGCCTCCTCGGTGATGCGGACCATCGGCGGCGATGTGCGCGAGGCACTGAAGAGGACCCGTCCCCGCCCCGAGGACGTCGACCTGTCCGGGGTCTGGCCGCTCAGGGGACATCTGTTTCTGCGTGACCTGATCCTCGGCCAGGATCCTTACCGACTGCGGATCCTGATGAGCCGCAACCTCGAACTGACCCCCAAACTCACCTGGACGGTGATTGCGGCGGGCGCCGCGCTCCCGGGGCGGGTCGGCCGGCGGGGCGGCACCCCACTGACCGCGATCGCGGGTCTCACGGCCGACGCCACCGGCTATCACGCGCGCCGCTACGCCATGGGCATGTACCGGCGCGCAGCGGCCCCCGTGTGCTTCACGGTCTCCACCCTCGTCGCGAACGCGCTGTGGCTCGGCTCGCCGTTCGACGCCGAGACGTCGAACCGGCACATCCTGTACGAGGCCATGCGTCTGCTGCCGCCGTCCTGGAACATCCTGCGCAACGCCTGCCCCGAATACCCAGACATCGACGAGCGCATCGGGGCGGGCGACGACGTCCTCCTGCTGCCTCTCCTCTCGCACCGGGACCCGAAGCTGTGGGAGGATCCGGACGAGTTCCGCCCGGAGCGCTGGGAGACCCTCGACCCCGACACCGCTCCCGGCTACCTCCCCTTCGGCCACTCCTCCGAGCGCTGCTGGGGCCGGCACATGGTGATGCCGCTCGCCGAACTGCTTCTGGACCTCATCCGCGGATCGGGCCTGGGGGTCGCCCCCGGCCAGACCTCCGCCAAGGTGCCCCTCGTCGGGCTGCTCGGCGTGGAGGACGTACAGGTGACGAGGGTGGTGCGCCGTGCCGCTGCCTGAGCCGTCCGACGGGACCGAGACGGTGGACGGGGCCTTCGCCTGCCACCCGCACGAGATCTATCGACGCTGGCGTGAGACGGGCGAGGTCCGCAAGGTCTGCTTCCCCGGTCCCGTGCCTCTGGCCGGCTGGGTCGTCACCGGGCACGCGGCCTGCCGGGCGGCCCTCGCCGACCCGCGGCTGAGCAATGACGGCGCGACCGAGGCTTTCGCCCGGTACGCCGGACTGCCCACCGGCGGTCCGGGCGGAGCTCTGCGCCTGGCCGACCCGGACCGCGCCCCCGGATGGCAGGACAACCCACGGCACCGAGGTCTGCTCACCCTGCCGGTCCGGCTGCGTTGACGCCGGACACCTCTCCCTCACGCGCGCTTCCGGCCGCATACCGCCAGAGTCTGGAACGGCCGGGCCTCACATGGGGGCGGCGGCCTCGTCGAGCGCAGCGAGCGCGGCGGCGGCCTCTGCCTGTCGCGGGTTTCTCAGCGCGGCGAGGGCGTCGCGGGCGGCGAGCAATGTCTCCTGTGCCTCCGGGTGTCCCGTAGCACTGAGGACCTGGCCCAGGTCGAGCCGGGCCGGTCCGGCCCAGGCCGGCATCTGCGCGGTCTCGAAGGTGGCGAGGGCCTGACGGAGCGACGGTTCGGCCTCGTTCCAGCGTTCCAGGGCCGCCAGATCGTTGCCGATCTGCTGCCGGGCGACCGCGTGGTACAAGGCGATCAGCTCGTCCGGGCGGCCCGGGATCCCCGCGTTGCAGATCTGCTCGCTACGGCGGTGGATGTCCAGGGCTTCCGCCGCCTGGCCGGCCTGGCGGAGCAGGCTGCCGAGGGAGTTGAGGATCGTCAGCTCGGCCAGCCGGGCCTGCGGGGAGTCCTGCGAGGCCAGGCAGCGGGCCGCCTCGCGCAGCCGCGCGTGAGCCTCTTGTGTCCGGCCCAGCCGGTGGAGTGCGCCCGCGCCGTAGCCGAGTGCCCAGCCTTCCTGAAGCCCGTCCCCGCAGTCGCGGGCCGCTACGAGCGCGGCGTCGGCCGTCGTCAGGGCGGCGTGGGGATCGTGGACGCAGAGGTTGTAGGCCCAGGCGAGGTAGTTGAGGTGGACCGCCTCCTCCCGGCTGCTGCCCAGCGAGCGGGCGGAGTCGGCGGAGCGCTGGAACACCTCCACCCACTGCTCCCAGTGCTGGTTGAGGTCGGAGAACCAGTGCATAGCTTCCGCCGTGTCCAGGACCTGCCGGTGGCGGCCGGTGTCGTGGGCCCGGCGCAGCGCGGCGAGCCACTGGGCTCGCTCGGCCTCCAGCCAGGCCCGCGCCTCCTCCCGGCCGGTGGGCGCTCCGTCCGGGTCCGGGTCGCCGTGCGGGGCAGTCCGGTCGCGCTCGACGTCGAAGTGCAGCGCGGCGGCGGTGGCCCGGCGCAGCATCCATTGGGCGGCCCGGTCGAGGGCGGCGTCGCGGATCCCGGGGCCGTCCTCGACCGTGACCTGTTCGGCCGCGTAGAGCTTGAGCAGGTCGTGGAAGCGGTAACGCTCGGTGGCGGCATCGCTCTGGAGCAGCCCGGCGTCGGTCAGTTCCTCGGCGCAGGCGACTGCCTCGTCGTAGGACAGGTCTGCCAGGAGCGCGCCGGTCTCGGGGCTGAAGTCCGCTCCGGCGGCCAGCGAGGCACGGCGCAGAAACGTCCCGGACTCCGGGGACAGTTGCCGGTACGAGAGTGCGAAGGCGGCACGCACCTGCAGGCTCCCGGCCTGGAGGCCGTCCAGCCGCCGGCCCTCGGTGGCGAGGCGGGCGACGAGCTTGCCCAGGCGTTCGTGTGGGCGGCTGAGGAGCCGTTGGCCGGCGATCCGGACGGCCAACGGTAGATGTCCGCACAGGTCGGCGAGGTCGCGTGCGGCCTGTGCCTCAGCCTGGACCCGTTCCGGGCCGATGATGCGGGTCAGGAGTTCGACCGCCTCCTCGCGCCGTAGCAGGGCCAGATCGCTGCGGTGGACGGATTCCAGACCCGCCAGGGAGTGGCGGCTGGTGACGATGGTCAGAGATGGGCCGGTGCCGGGCAGCAGGGGACTGACCTGGGACTCGTCGGCGGCGTTGTCCAGCAGCAGGAGCACGCGTCGGTCGCCGACCATGGATCGCCACAGGCCCGCACGGTCGTCGGTACCGACCGGAATCGCGGCGTCGGCTGTCCCCATCGCGCCCAGCAGTCGGGCGAGCGCGTCCCGGGGGGTGGTCGGTTCGGGATCCATGCCGTGCAGGTCCAGGGCGAACTGCCCGTCCGGGAAGTGCGGGGCGAGGCGATGCGCGGCGTGCACCGCGAAAGCGGTCTTACCCAGTCCGGGCTGCCCGGCGACGACGGTGACCACCGGCCGACTCGGATCGGTGTCCTGCGCCAGGTCCAGCAGCCGGGCGAGGGCCGGGACGCGGGCGGTGAAGTCCTGGATGTCGCGCGGCAGGGCCAAGGTGGTGGGGGCGGCCGGGCCGGTGGCCGTCCGGGGGCGCGGACGGCCCAGGGCGGCGGACCTCTCCAGGCTCGCCGCCTCGTCGTCGTCCAGCCCCAGTGCCTCGGCCAGAACCTGAACCGTACGGCGCTGTGGCCCTCGGGTACGCCCGCGTTCCATGTCGGCCAGGGCTCTGATGCTCACTCCGGCCGCGTGAGAGAGAGCCTCCTGGCTCAGTCCGGCACGTGCCCGCAGGTGGCGCAGCCGCTGCCCGAAGTCCCCCGTGGAAGGCGTGCCACAGTGCACCGTCGATGTCCCCTGATCGTCCGGCTCGTCCGGATGCGAGCCCCCGGCAGAAGTATGGCGGACGACACTTCTGCCGGGAGAACTGCCTGGGACGCGGAGACCGGAGATGGTCAACTCAAGGCAGGCGCGGCACGTCCCCAGGCATACGAAGTCAGGCGACGAACCCTCAGCGGACGCATCCGCCGGGGACGGACCCTGTGCGGGCCCGGGAGCGGCACAGACCGCGGCCCTGTACTACTCACGGAAGAACTCTCCATGAACACGCTTCGTCACCGCTCCGCCCTGCTCGCTGTCGCGGGCACGGCCCTCGTCCTGTCCCTCACCGCCTGCCAGAGCGACGCGGACACCAAGTCGGCGCCCACGGCCACCTCTTCGGTGAGTGTGGAGGCGCCGGACGGTAAGGGTGCCGGCACGTCCGACCCGACAGGATCGACCGACTCGACCGACTCGACCGACTCGACCGACTCGGCGGGCTCGTCGGGTTCGACTGGATCGAAGGGCTCGGCGGGCTCCACCGACAACGGCGGCTCCGCGGGGACGACCGGCTCGACCGGTAAGCAGGTGACCGCCTCCACCCCGGTCTGCGCCGCGCGGGACATCACCGTCACCGCCGCCAAGCAGGGCGGTCCGCCCTACACCCACCTCGTCCTCACGGCGAAGAACACCTCGCGCCACTCCTGTCGGCTGACGGGATTTCCGCACATCCAGTTCCTGGAGAGCCACAAGCAGGACGTGCCGGCCGTCGCCAAGAGCAAGCCGGCCACGCAGGTCGTGCTCTCGGCGGGAGCTCCGGCCTACGCCCTGGTGAAGCTGTCGGACGGCGGGGTCGACGAGGACAACGAGCCCGTGTCGGCGTTCTCCGTCATGCTTGAGGGCGATTCGACGGTCATCGCCGTCACCGCGCCCGGCAGCGGCGGCGTCGCCGTCGATCCGGCGAAGGCCCTCACCGGCTACTGGACCCCCGAGCTCCGCAACGGCGCGGACGACTTCTGACACCGTCTGCGGGTTCCGACGGACCGAGCGGCCGGTCAGGTATCAACGGTTACAGCGGCGGCGGCGCCACGGTCCAGGCTCACGCCGATGTGACCGCGGCTGCCGGGCCACGTGAGACAGGGGTCTCACATGCGCACTTCACCAACGGGGAAGGGAAGCGGTACGTAGACTCGCCGCAGCACAGTGAGCTGGCGGTGGTGTCGGTCTGGCGGTGCGCCTGGCACGATGCCCGCCATCGACGGCATTCCCAGCGCTGGCCTGCCCACGCCTCATCGCGCTTCTCGTCCGCCCCGGAGGGCGACCTCCACTCCGGGGCATCGACCACGGTGCTCAGCTCCTAGGTGTTGAGATCCTCCGTCACGTCGAACAGAGGATGGCGCTGGGGGAGGTACTTCGTCACGGCCTTCAACGCGTTCACGATCCCCGCCCCGTAGAACCCGTTGTGGTTCTTGGACCCCAAGCACACGGCGTCGATCTTGCCGTCGGAGTTGATGTCGTACGGGTCCGTGCACGGCGTGGCGTCGGCCTGGGCGTACAGCAGGGCCTTGAGCTGGCCGGGGGTGGCGTGCGGGTGCGTCGACTTGATGAGGGCGGCCACTCCCGCGACGTGCGGGGAGGCCATCGACGTGCCCGCCGCGTAGCCCCACTTGCCGCCGGGCAGCGTGCCGAGGATCAGACCGCTGGTGGCCGGCGCGGCCGGAGGCTGGTAGGCGGTGGAGTCGCCACCGGGCGCGGCGACGTCGATGACGTTCAGGCCGTAGTTGGAGAACGACGACTTGATGCCCTTGGCACCGGTCGCGGCCACGGTCACCACACCGGGCAACTGGGGCGGTATGTCGAAGCACTTGTGCGGGTCGATCACCCGGTCACCCGGAGTGCCGTCGTTCGGGGAGGCGTGGTCGGTGATGGAGTCCGCGTCCAGATCGCGACTCTCGTTGCCCGCGGCCGCGACGTTGACCGTGCCCTTGCGCTCCGCGTACCGCGAGGCCCGGATGGTGGCATCGACGAGTGCCCTCTGGTCGGCGTCGTCGAGGCAGCTGAAGTTCCACGGGTCGGTGTAATAGCTGTTGTTGGTGACGTCCACGTGGTGCTCGGCCGCCCAGACGAAGCCGCAGACCACGGCCTCGGTGTAGACGTAGCCGTCCGGGTTGGACACCTTGATACCGGCGACCTGCACGCCGGGTGCGACGCCGGTCATGCCGACGCCGTTCTTGGCGGCCGCGATCTCAC